>QKPP01000044.1:33269-87976 GCA_006508105.1 Myxococcales bacterium FL481
ATACTCGCTGAGCTCAGCTCAGCTCAGCTCAGCTCAGCTCAGCTCAGCTCAGCTCCCGGGCTCGACCAGTTCGCCCGTTTGTACCAGGTCTTCGGGTAGCAAAGCACTCGGCTGCCCCGCGCAGACCAGCCACAGCTGGTAGGCCGTGCGAGTGCACGCGATATGCAACAGGTGACGCGACGCGACGGTGGAGGGGTAGTTTTGTGCCGTCGGGTCTGCGACGATCACGTAGTCGAACTCCAAGCCTTTGACCTGGCGCACGTCGGTGACGTCGATCCCCGGCAAAAACCCGAAGTCTTGCTGTTTGACCAGACGTAGCCGCGGGACCTCGGCCACCGTCAACGCGTCGTAGTACATCTCGGCTTGCGTAGGGTAGCGGCAGATCACGGCGACACTCGCGGTGGGCTCGCGCCGCATCAAACTTCGCAACGCTTCCCCGAGAAACGCAACAGACTCGCCCACGTCGGCGAAGTCAAAAAACGCCACCGGAGCCCCGTCACGAGCGATCAAGTCGTCTTTTGCGTCGTGCAAAGGCCCGAGAACGTGTCGAGCCAACGCCATCACCTGTCGCGTGGAGCGGTAGGTGATCCGTAGTGGCTGGACTTCCACATGCTCGAGACCCGCATCGTCCAACAGCTGCGGCCAGTCGACGAACCCGTTGTCGAAGATCATCTTTTGGGCCTTGTCTCCCGCAATGGTGACGCTCTTGCCCGGCGACACGCAATCGAGGAGGACGCGGACTTCGAGCGGACACAGATCTTGTGCCTCGTCGACCACAACGTGTTCGTACTCCACGCGGCCGCGCGCCGTCAGCAGGCCGCCGAACTTGAGCTGGCACAGCCGCAGTAGAATCGCGTCGTCTTCCCCGTCGAGTGCCACCGGCTCGACCGTCTCCACCACTTCGTCGGGGTCGCTGAGATCGGCGCCGTCCTCCCGCGCACCCTCGCGATGATCGGCTTGTTGCTCTTGGCTCGCAATGAGCTGGCCGACCTTGGCCGCGCACCACTTGGTGATCGTGGCCAGCTCGCCCTCCGAGAACGCGCCGGGAGCCGTACGATCCACGGCGTCACGGATCCGTGCCGCATCGCCCAAAAGCTCCATCCAGTCGTTGAGCAGATCGCCAACCTCCTCGCGAATCACGGCCAACGCCGCATCTGCGGCGGCTTTTGCCGCGCCCGGCGTGCGACTGCCAGGGCCTTTGCGCAGCCACTCGCCCAGCCGCCGCACCCGCTCGGCCAGCGGGAGCCGTTCGAACGACCGCCACGCCGCCATGACGTCCGCGGCCCCGTTGCGCTGACCGAGCCGCTCGAGCAGCAGCTCTTCGGCCCCGCGAGTTTGACTGTCGATCAGCCCCTCCATCATCGCGATCAGCACGGGGTGTTTCTTGAAGCGACTGACCGCTTCCGGCGTGCTGTCGGTCCGCCGAGGTGGTACCTCGACTTTGAGGCGACGCAAGAGCTGAGCCGTCCAGCGACGGTAGGTGGTGACGGTCACCCCCTCCACACCCAGCGACGGCAACACGTACTTGATGTACTCGACGAGCGCCTCGTTGAACACGACGATCATCATTTTGCTCGGCGCGAAACGATCGGGATCTTGAAACGCCAGGTAGGCGACGCGGTGCAACGCGACCGTTGTCTTGCCCGAACCGGCCCCGCCCTGGATGAGCACGATGCCCGAGTCTTCCGCGGTGATCAGCGCGAACTGGTCTTTGTCGATGAACGCCGTGATCTCTTGCAAGCGCTTGTCTTGCCGCAGCGCGTCGTCCTCTCCGACGCCGAGCTGGCCCTTTGGCGGCCGCACCGCCTGACCCAACCCGCCTTCGAGCGTGGGCCGACCGGCTTGGGCCGACTCCCGCCAACGATCATCGCGGCCCCGCGCGTAGACCCCTTGCGGCGCGCTCACGCGCCGCAAGACCGTGTCAGACACGGCCACGCTACGACGCACCAGCACGCGCCCCTCGAGCTGGCGGTTGTCAAACTCCTCTTCGTACTCTTCGTCTTCATCGTAGCGGTAGTACAAACGACTGATGGGGGCGTTGCGCCAATCCACGATCGCCAGCCCGTCCCCGTTGTCCAACATGGTGCGCTTGCCGATGAGCACGTCGCGAGCCCGGCCCGAGCGAGCCTCTTGCACCCGCATGTGCCCGAAGTACGGACTGTTCGGGTCGATGGGAAGATCGCGCCCCTTCCCACGCCGCTGGCTCAACGCAGCGACTTGGTGCATCTGATCCACCAACGAGGCCATATCCTCCTCTTTGGCCTCGGCGATCATGTCGCGCAACTCGATCAGCTGACCGTCGAGATCCTCGATGTTCTCCGAGGCTTCGCTGGCGTCCCTTGCCAAGCGAGTCTGGATGCGCTGCAAGATTTCGCTTTCATCGCGGACGATCGACTCGCCTTGAGTCGAAAGCCCCGACGCATCTCCGGTGACGTTGCCCGTTTGTGGCTCTTGCACTCGTTCCGACACGATCCGATGTCAATAGCAAACCCCGCCTGAAAATCCAGCCCCTGAACGGTCGCGGCGGCGCTGCCCCCACGACACGACCCGGTAAAATGATCACGTCCGTTGCGATCGTGACACTCAGTGTCGTATGGATAACGCTTTGTCGCGCCGCCAGGTTCGCGGGCCCGTCCGGCCGGGTCGCCTGCTGGCGGCCGACCGGACTCAGCCCTCCCAAGCAGGGCTTGAGGACGGGCTCTCGAGCAACCGCTCCACGTCCTCCATCGTGAGTTTTTTGCCGACCGTCGTGTCGCGCCCGAGCGCACTTTCGGCGACTTTGCGCTTTTGTTCGCCGAGCTCCACCATCTTTTGCTCCACGGTGTCCTCAACTACCAAGCGATACACCATCACCGGCTTGTCTTGGCCGATCCGGTGAGCCCGATCGGTGGCCTGATCTTCGACGGCCGGATTCCACCACGGGTCGTAGTGGATCACGGTATCCGCTTCGGTCAGCGTGATGCCGCTACCGCCCGCCTTGAGGCTGATCAGAAACACCGGCGGACCGCTTCGTTGTTGGAACTGGGCCACCAGTTCCTCGCGGTTTTTGGTCCCGCCGTGCAGCCACAGGTACTCGATCCCGAGTTCTTCGAGTGCGCTGCCGATCAGCTTTTGCATCTCGACGAACTGGCTGAAGACCAGGGTTTTTCGCCCCGAGCCCACGCATTCGGAGATGAGCTCCTTGAACGCTTCGAGTTTGGCCGAGGGCGGCACGGCCGTCCCCTCTGGAAGCCCCAGCAAGCGAGGGTCGGTGCAGACCTGTCGCAAGCGGGTGAGCGCGGCCAGGATCGTCATCTGCGACTTCTCCACGCCAACCTCGTGGACTCGACCTTGGATCTCGGAGCGCGCGGCCTTGAGAATCCGGTTGTACAGTCCGAGCTGCGAGCGTCCAAACTGCACGTAGATCGCCTGCTCGGTCTTGGGTGGCAGCTCCGAGGCGACATCTTCTTTACGGCGCCGCATGATGAACGGCCGCACCCGAGCGCGCAGCGCCTCGAGCACGTTGACGTCGCCATCTTCAATCGGCCGCACGTAGTTTTTTTGGAAGTCGGTGAGCTTGCCCAAAAACCCGGGCGCGAGAAAATCGAAGATTGCCCACAAGTCGACCAGGTGGTTTTCGACCGGGGTGCCACTGAGAGCGAGGCGATGGTCAGCTTGGAGCTTTTTGGTCGACTTGGCCGTGCTCGTCGTCCAGTTCTTGATGTACTGCGCCTCATCGATGAGCACGTAGCGAAACCGGATCTTCGACAACTCATCGATGTCACGCCGCAAGATCGCGTACGTGGTGACCGCGATGTCGACCTTTTTGAGGAGCCGTCGGTTCTCCCCGCGGTCCGAGCCGTGCCAAGTGAGCACCGACAAACTCGGCGCCCATTTTTTGACCTCCTGGCGCCAGACCGACAACACCGAGGTCGGGCACACGATCAGCGAAGGCGCCGGCCCCTCGATCTCCTTGGCCCGCGTCAGCAAAGCCAGCGCCTGTACGGTCTTGCCGAGGCCCATGTCGTCGGCCAAAATGCCGGTCATCTGGTTTTCGTGGAGTTGCCACAACCAGGCGTACCCTGAGCGCTGATACTCGCGTAGCTTGGCCGTCAACGCCTTGGCCTTGCGCGGGGCTCGACCGCCGCGGTCGCCGGTCATGTTCGACATCAGTTTCTTGACGTCCTTGGCCACGTCGGCGGTGGGCACCGCGCCGAGCAAGCGCGATAGCGTGCCCAGCTCGAGGGTGCTGACCTCGGTGACCCCGCTTTTGTCGAACTGCAAGTCTCCCGCGGCCTCCGCGATCGGCTCCAAGACCTTGGGGTCAAGCTTGACCACGCTGCCGTCAGCCAACGTGACCCAACGACGGCCCTCATGCAGCCAACGCAACAGATCGCGAAAGGAGATGAGGTCGCCTTCTCCTTCGACATCCACCTTGGCCTCGACGTCGAGCACCGACCCCCCCTTGTTGCGCACGGAGATGCTGGGATTTGGGTTCTTGCTGCGAATACGGGGCAGCTTGGGCACGCGCTTTTCCCACGCCTCGGGCAACAGCGGGATGCCGGCGATCATGAACTCAATCGCGTCGTCCCCACTCGCCACGAAGGCCTCGTCCGCGTCTTTCCACGACAACTTGAGGCCGCGCAACACGTCGCGCGCGGCGGCCTCGGAGTCGAGATCGCGATAAAACGCGATCGTCTCGCCGCCCGTGGTCAGGCTGTACCGGGCCGAGTCCGGATCGCGGCCAGTGACGCTGAGGCTAACATTGCCGTACTTCGCCACCAAACCCACCCGGATGCGCTCCGAGTCGCCCTCGATGGTGGCCTGAATCTGCTCGATTTCACGCGAATCGCTGGCGAGGGCGAACAGGTCGTGACGTGGGACCCCGACGGACTGCAACTGCTCGGACAGCTGGTCCATCTGTTGGGCTCCTACGCTGCCGTCCATCACAATTCGCGGCTGCTGGGCGATCGAGCTCAGCACCCACGGTGGGGTGTCGGGAACCAAGAAGATCTCCGCGGTCTTCGGCCACAGAAACCACGTGGGTGCACCCGCGATAATGCGACCCTGGTCGACCTCGAACGTGCGCTCAGTGGGCTCGTGCTCGAGGTAGGCAGCCAGCTCGACCTTGGCGTCCTTGGCCCGGGCGCTGCTGGTGACCCGCAATACCAAAGGCTCGGGCACGAACTTGAGTTTGCCCATGCCCTTGATCGAGATCGCGGCCTCGCGTGCGAAGTACAACAACCCCGCCAGCGCCGCGTCTTCGAGAACATGAGCGCCGTCCTCATCCTCCTCGAGCTCTTGGTCGAGGTACCCGGCAATGAGTCGATCGGCGGGGTGCAGTGCATCGCCGGAGCTACGATGGCGCCCCGCCGCCGCCGACACGCCGGCCGAAAACACTCTCACCGCCCACGTGCCTCGCCTCGACTCCACCTGATAGCGCCGGGTCGATCCGGACTTTCGGTGAAGCTCGGCGACCCACGGGTTCTGCGTGCGGGCCAGCTCACCACCGGTGCGGTACTGCTTTTGAAACGCCAACGCGACGGCCACCGCGTGATGGCAGATCTTCTCCCAGCCGTCGCTATACGTGGGGCAGGTACAGGTTGCCTCGATCGGCAGACCCTTGCGCGCCCCGGCGAACGATAGCGAAGTCGCATACGGCACCGGTCGCGACCCCCGAACGCGGCCTCGAACGCCACGTTCGTCCACCACCAGGTCGGACACACTGTTTTGTGCAAACAGCTCTTTGCCCGCAAGCATGACCTTGGCGCTGACAAGTTTTGAGAGGGACTCTTCTTCGCAAAGCGGGAGCAACGATTCGATGTTCGACACGACGGACTCGTCGGCACCTAGCGGTGCGCCGATCGACAAAGCTCGGGCCGGCCGTCAAAAACGGAAAGAATCCGCGATCATCAGGGGGCCCACAACCAGCACCGCCACGGCCGAATGCCGCACGGCAACGGGCAAGCTCGTTTAACATGGCGATCCATGCGGGTCTAGCACGCGCCTCCGTGAACCGCGCGGAATCTCCCGGAGCGCCGCGGCGACGTGGTGCGACGGGACGACCCACCCCTGCAACGACACGGCTTGCGCCCGCACTCCCCGTCCGTGCTGTCTCCCGACTGGTACAACTCGCGGGATGGTCGCCATCGAAGGGCTGAACCCGAACGACCCCGGTATCCGCCTGCTCGCCGACGCGGTGGTCGGCGTCCCCGACGAGGACATCCTACTCGCCTATTGTGGCGACGTGCCCCACGTGGGACCGCGAGCCCAGCGTCTCGTCCTCGATGTCCGCGAGCCGATCGACGCGCGCCACCGTTGCCATTTCGCGCAGCTTGAGCCGACCTCGGTTCCTGAGGTCGGCCCGTTCGGCGTGGCCCTGTGCTGGCCGCGAGCCCATCTAGGCAAAGACTTCTCGCACCGAACCTTCGCCGAAGCGGCGTTGCGACTGCGCGTTGGCGGTGTCTTGCACTGCGCTGTGCGCAAGCAAAAAGGCGCGAAGAGCCTCGCCGATACCCTGGCCCGCATGCTGGGCCACGTCACGATCACCGGTCGTGCCAGCGGATACCAGCGCCTGACGGCGACGCGCTCCTCGAACTTCGACGCAAAAATGGCGACGCAACTGTGGCGAACCAGCTATGAAGTCGCCGATCGCCGACTCGGCGACAAGACGCTCCGCAGCGTTCCGGGGGTGTTTTCGCGGCGTGAGATCGACGCCGGGACGGCGGCGTTGATCGATCACGTAGCGTCCCACGAACTCGACGCCGATGTGCATCGCGTCCTCGACCTTTGCGCCGGAATCGGACCGCTGGCGCTGTGGGCCGCCTCTCGGTGGCCGGCTGCCCGCGTGTCCGCCGTAGAAACGAACGTGCTCGCGGCGGCGTTGATCGAGCAGAACGCGACGCGGCACGGCTTGCGCGATCGCGTTGAGGTGGCCCGAGTGGATGCGAGTCGGCCGCTGCCGGATGCCGTCGCATGTGGCGTAGATGTCGCGGTGTGCAATCCCCCGACACATGCGAGTCCAGCCGAGCTCGCGGCGATGCTCGGCCAACTGCGGTCTCGGCTGGCGGCCCATGGCCGGGTCTACGTGGTGGTCAATCGCGTCGGCCGGGCCGCCGCGGCGCTCGCCGAAGCCGGCGCGACGATCGACGTGACTCCGGTGGACGGCTACACCATCCTCACCGCGAGGTGGTAGCGGCAAACCGACCGAGCGGGCCGACCCCCGGCTCAAAGCCGTACGCTCCCGTGTCGTCGCTCGTGGCGGACTCGTCTGAAGTCACGGACCAGGACCCGCAAAATCAGCGCGAACACCCCCCAAAGCCCGATTCCGACCGCGCCAGCCGTGACCGCGTCTGCGAACACCGGGGCTTCCACCCGGACCTCGCGTAGTTCTCCGGCCGCGCGCAGCAAACTGGCGAGCACGAAGACCAGCAGCACGGAGTACGAACCAGCGCGCAGCAGACCAGACCCGCTCCACCGTCGTCGGGCCGCGAGAACCGAGCGATCCGCGTCCAGCCACCGCACGAAAAGGCGCAGCCAGGCCGTCATCGTGGGCAGCAACAACCAGCCCGCGATGCCGGCGAGCCCGGAGATCGCCAAGTCGAGCTGCTGCGGAGAAGTGACGGAACCCCCCATCGAGCGCGTCAGCTTAGCAGGTCACGCGAGTATATTCGGCGGCGAGATGGACGAGAACATGACTGCCCACCCGATTCGCAGCCGGGTGGTTGCCCTGATGCAAGCCCTCCAGAGCGAAATCTGCGACGCTCTCGAGTCGATCGAGGCGAAACAGGGCTCAACCGCTCGCTTTGGGCGCGATTCGTGGTCGCGTCCCGGCGGTGGCGGCGGCCTGTCCCGTGTCATCGCGGACGGAGCGTTCCTTGAACGCGGCGGCGTGAATGTGTCCGAAGTCCACGGTGAACTCGACCCCGCGTTCGCAGGAAGCCTACCGGGCAGTGGACCCCAGTTCTTCGCGACGGGCGTGTCGCTGGTCCTGCACCCCCAAAACCCCCACGTGCCGACGGTGCACGCGAACTTTCGTCACATCCAACGGGGCCCGGTCGCGTGGTTTGGCGGCGGCGCCGATTTGACGCCGTACTACTACGATGCGGACGATCGCGATCGCTTCCGTCAGGTGTGGAAGAACGTCTGCGAACGGCACCATGGCATCGCGGACTACGAAGCCTACGCGGCCCACTGCGACCGATACTTCTACCTCCCACACCGCCAGGAACGCCGGGGCGTCGGGGGGATCTTCTTCGACAACCTCGAAATCGGTGCGGACCGCGAGCACGCCGAGCGAGTGTTCGCGTTCGTCAAAGATGCCGGTCAGGCGTTCTTGTCGAGCTACCTCCCCATCGTCGAGCGCCACCTCGACACGCCATGGACCGCCGAGCAAAAAGCCTGGCAAGAGCTTCGCCGAGGACGCTACGTGGAGTTCAACCTTCTCTACGATCGCGGCACGGTATTTGGGCTGCGCACCAACGGACGCACCGAATCGATCTTGATGTCGCTCCCGCCCACGGTCCGTTGGTCCTACTGCTTCGAACCGCAAGCCGGCTCGCGCGAGGCCGAGCTACTCGAGGTGCTACGCACGCCGGTGGGATCGTCAGCCACGTAGAGTCTTCCGGTTCGGCATCGGGACGGCGAGATGACTCCGACGAAGACGCTTGCGCTCGCCGGGAGCACCGTGGCTGCCCTGCTTGTCGCCGCAGCGATACTCACCGGCCCGACTGCGGGAATCCCCGAACGCTCGGATCCCCCTCAGTCCCCAAGCCCGGGGCATTCCGCTGAGGTTGATCCGGCACCGGCTGCGGCCGGCCATGCCGGCGAGCCGCAAGCGGGCGACGAGGCCCACCCCGGTAAGCCCTCGTTTCACCGTCCTGATCGCACCAAGCTTCGGAGGCTCATCCACCAGGCGATCGCAGCCCACGGCGTGACCCCTGCAACCCCTGGATCGGCCGAGCCAGCGAGCGCGACCGGCACCGACCCCGTGGATTCGAGCCTGGCTCTGCCAGCACCGCAAGCGCCACCCGTCCCTAGCAAAGAGTTGCAGAAACAGATGATTGGCAACTTCTTCGAACAAGCGAACCCGCTGATGCAAGACTGCTACGACAGCTTCGCGAGGCCCGGCCTCCAGGGCGTGCTGGCCGTCGGTTCGGACCTCATCTACGATGATCAAGTGGGCGGGGTCCTGGATGCTATCGAGCTGCAAGACCACAGTAGCATCGTCTCCGAACAGGAACCTGAGTTCGTAGAATGCATCCGCCAATCGATGCTCTCCATCGAGATGGACCACGTAGAGGGATTCGGGAAGCTGTGGCTCACCCTTAACATTGACTTTCCACTGTCGGAGGTCGCGACACCCGCCGATCGCTGAGACTCGAGCCGAGCACGGCCGACGCTTCCCCCTCCTTCGAGCGACCCTCGGGCGAGACCATCCGACGAACACGACGACGGACGACTCGCGAGAGTCGCTCGACTGGCGCTGTCGCGTTCGTGAACACCGACCCGCTCGTCGGGGATAGAGCGCGGACCAAGCGGATGACCGAGCGGGCTGCCACGATGTTTCACCATGATGACCGCACGGGTCGCGAGAACCGATCGAGTCACGCTGTCGGGGGTGACACCGCAGGCTTTCGCCCTCCTCCGCCGCCGCGCCATGCCCGGCGCCAAGTCATCCGCGGGCTCCGCCGCGCGGCCGCTGAGGGCGCGGACGTCTCCGTGCGTAGGGTCGCTCGGGCGGGTTCTCGCCTGACGAACCTCACCGACGCCTTGTTTCGTGTGGAGCGACCCGGCCGAGCCTGCTAAGCCATGCCTGTGCTCCCGCCATTGCCGCCAGACGCCGGCGTTGAGCTTGGCTACCGTGCCTACCTCGACCGCCTCCGGACCGAGGGCTTTGAGGGCGAGGTGCGGTCCGACTACGCGAGCCGCCTGGTCGCCGCGACGGACAACAGCGTCTACCAGATCCTGCCTCAGGCCGTGATCTTCCCGTGCTCGCAGCGGGACATCGAAGTCGCACTTCGAGTTTTGTCCGAGCCCACGTTTGCCGCGCTCCACTTCAGCCCCCGCGGCGGCGGCACGGGTACCAATGGCCAGTCGTTGTGTGACGGCGTGATCTGCGATCTCTCGCGCGACATGCGAAGCATTCTCGAACTCAATCCGGCCGAGGGTTGGGTGCGCGTCCAGCCAGGTGTGGTCCTCGATCAGCTCAACGACTTCCTCGCGCCGCACGGCTATTTCTTTGCTCCATCGGTCTCACCCAGCAGCCGCGCGACCCTTGGCGGCATGATTGCGACCGATGCGTCTGGCAAAGGCAGCCGGATCTACGGCAAGACTTCCAACCACATCGACGAACTTCGGCTGGTGTTGTCTGACGGCACATCGTGGTCGAGCCGAGCGTTGTCGGGGGCGAGACTCGACGAGGTCTTGGCCCGAAACGACCGCATTGGCGAGATCCATCGCTCGGTACAGCGGATCTGCACGGCGAACCGCGAGAAGATCCTTGAGGTCTTCCCCAAAATGAACCGCTTCATGACCGGCTACAACCTCGCCCACGTGGTGGACAACGAGGGCACGACGCTCAACCTCAACCCGTTGATCGCCGGATCCGAGGGCACACTCGCACTCGTCGCCGAGGCCAAACTCCGACTGACGCCGCTACCAAAACACAAGGGCTTGGTCGTGCTGCGCTATCCTGACTTCGACGCTGCGCTGCGCTCAGTTCGAGTGCTGGTCGAATCAGACCCGGTCGCGATCGAGACCGTCGACGACACCGTTGTCGGGCTTGCGAAAGAGGACCCGGTGTGGCAGGAGGTGGCGCATCTGCTCGCCGCCGCCGGGGAACCGCCCGTGCAAGCGTTCAACCTGGTGGAGTACATCGGCGATACCGCGCACGAAGTGGCGAACAAGATCAGGACCTTGTGTGAGGCCGTCGATGCGCACCGTGGTCAGGCGGGGCACGCAAGCGGCTACACCGTGTGCCAGACTCCCCAAGATATCGCCAGCATCTGGAAGCTGCGCAAAAAAGGCGTGGGCCTGCTGGGCAATACCAAAGGCGATCGACGACCGATCGCCTTTGTCGAGGATACCGCGGTGCCGTACGAGCACCTCGCGGACTACATCCTCGACGTTCGGCGGGTTCTCGACGGCCGCGGTCTTCGCTACGGCATGTTCGGGCACGTCGATGTGGGGTGTTTGCACGTGCGCCCGGCGCTCGACATGAAAGACCCAAAGGACGAGCGCGCGCTTCGTACGATCTCGGACGAGGTCGCGAGGATCGTCAAAAGATACGGCGGCATCATGTGGGGCGAGCACGGCACGGGTTATCGAAGTGAGTACAGTGCGCTCTACTTCGGAGAGGAACTCGATCAGGAAAAGCGCAACGTCAAAGCGCTGTTCGACCCCAGAAACCAGCTCAACCCCGGCAAACTCGCCGTGCCCGCGGGCAGCGACAGCCGTTTGGTTTCGGTAGATGGCCTCAAGCGCGGCGCGTTCGACCGCAAGATCGCCGCCGCGGCCTACGATCGCTTCGAGACGGTGGTGGCGTGCAACGGCAACGGAGCGTGTTTCGATTACGATCCAAACGCCGTGATGTGCCCTTCGTCGAAGGTGACTCGCGATCGGATCCATTCTCCGAAAGGGCGCGCCTCGATGATGCGCGAGTGGCTCCGCCTCGCGTCCGAACAAGGCTACGATCCCGCCGCAACCCCCAAGGTGAACGGACGCCGGCAGCGAACCTCGGCCGACACTGACTTCAGTCACGAGGTCTACGACGCGATGCAGGGGTGTTTGGCGTGCAAGGCCTGCGCCACGCAGTGTCCGATCAAGGTCGACGTGCCGAGCTTTCGCAGCCGGTTCCTCGAGCACTATCACAGTCGCTACGCCCGCCCGATGATCGACCACATTGTCGCGGGACTCGAAAAAGCGCTGGTGTTCATGGCGGTCTCTCCGTGGCTGTGGAACCCGTTTTTTCGTGCCGGATGGTTTCAGTTTCTCTTGAGCAAGACCATCGGCATCGTAGATAGCCCTTCCCTAAGCCCCGTCCCGTTCTCGCGCTGGCCGAAGCGAAACGGCGCTCAGCTAGCGACGCAGCCCGCCCTGAACGCGCTTAGCGCAGACGAACGAACTCGATCGGTGGTGTTGCTCCAGGACGCGTTTACGACGTTCTATGAGGCGGAGATCGCGATCGCAACGTATCGCCTGCTCGAGCGCCTCGGCTATCGAGTCTTCGTCGCGCCATTCTTCGCAAATGGGAAGGCCTTGCACGTGAAGGGGTTTCTCCGTGCGTTTGCCAAGGTCGCTCAAAAGAACCGCGCGTACCTCGAAGGCATCGCCACCGCGGGCGTACCGATTGTGGGAATCGAGCCGGCCGTCACGCTTACGTACCACGATGAGTATGTTGAGGCCTTCGACGGCCAGGCGCCCGCCTACCGGGTTCAGCTGCTTCAAGACTGGTTGAGCGCCGCGATCCCCCAAGGCCAGGCCCCGTCGAATCCAGACTCGAGGTACCGCCTCTTCGCGCATTGTACCGAAACCACCGCATCTCCGGGTGCGCTGGAGCGTTGGCGGCAGGTCTTCGCGGCGTTTGGTGCCGATCTCCAGATCGAGAACGTGGGGTGCTGCGGCATGTGCGGAGCCTACGGCCATGAGGCCAAGCACTACGCCGAAAGCAAGGGCATCTTCGAGATGAGCTGGAAAACCCGCATGCCCACCGACGCCGACGCTCGCCGCCGAGTGCTTGCCACTGGGCATAGTTGTCGTTCTCAGACCAAGCGTTTCTCGGGATTCGTACCCCGCCACCCCACGCAGGTATTGCTCGAGCTGGCCCATCAACAGCCAGGTGTGGCCGATCGCCAACTGGCACACGCGCTCTCGGCCGAAGCGCGAGCGTAGCATCACGCCCCCCGAGCCCAACCAGCCGCGCCCTGTTCCGCCTCGTTTTCAGCATCGGTGCCTCACGCTCGAGCATCCGTCCCACTCACGATGTCTTCTCCTTCACCGACCCTGTCGCCGACCGGTCCACGTAGTCCGGTGATTCGTGTTTTCGACTGTCATATCTGCCGCCCTCGAGACGGCGGGCTGGAGTTTCTCTTGCTTCGACGCGCGGCGAACAAGGTCTACGCGGGCACTTGGCGCATGGTTGGCGGCAAGCTCAAACCCGACGAAACCGCTTGGCAAGCCTGTCTGCGCGAGATCGCGGAAGAGACTCAGCTTCGTGTGAGGCGCCTGATCACGGTGCCTTATGTCAACCGATTCTATGAGTGGCAGCACGATCGAATCAACGATATCCCGGTGTTTCTGGCCGTCACCGACTCCGGGGCGGAGCCCATCCTCGACGAAGAGCACACCGAAGCGGTGTGGGTCTCTTCACAACAGGCCAACGACCTGCTCCCATGGCCGGCACAGCGCGAAGGCCTATTGGCTGCGGAGGCCATGCTCTTAGGATCAAGTTCGTTGATTGAGTTCCTGGAAGTCGAAATTCCAGTCTCATAATTGGAACATCTTCTAACCGTAGGTGCAAGCAAATGAAGTCACACGTTGACCAACAACCCTCCAGTGTTTTTGACGTTCAAGGGTCAGCCGACCAGCGTCAGATACCCATCAACAAGGTAGGGATCAAAGACATTCGCCATCCCGTGCGAGTGGCCGATCGGGCGGGAGGAGAACAGCACACGGTCGCCGAGCTCAACTTGTACGTCAACCTGCCCCACAACTTCAAAGGCACGCACATGTCGCGCTTTGTCGAGATTCTCAACAGCCGCGACGAGGCGATCTCGCCGAACAGCTTCGTCGAGATGCTGTCCGAGGTTTCCGAGACCCTCGAGGCCGCGGAAAGCCACATCGAGATGCGATTTCCGTACTTCGTCAAGAAGGCGGCACCAGTTTCCGGGGTCGAAAGCCTCATGGACTATCAGGTAACGTTCGTCGGTGCATGCAAGGACAATGAGCCCTGCTTGCGCACGCGGGTGCAGGTTCCGGTAACAAGCCTTTGCCCGTGTTCGAAGAAGATCTCAGACTACGGCGCGCACAACCAGCGAAGTCATGTGACGATCGACGTGGAAACCCGCGGCTTCATGTGGATCGAAGAGATCATCGATATCGCAGAGAAAAACGCGTCGAGTGAGCTGTATGGAGTGCTCAAGCGAACGGACGAAAAGCTCGTGACGGAGCGAGCCTACGACAACCCCAAGTTCGTCGAGGATCTAGCGCGCGACGTGGCGTTGGCACTCGAGGACGAGCCGCGGGTGGTCAGCTATGTCGTCGAAGTCGAGAATTTCGAGTCCATCCACAATCACTCGGCGTACGCGCTCATCGAAGGGCCGACGGGGGGGAAGCATCAGCGTTCGCCCTAGAGGGCCGACACTCGCCGCGCCTCCGTTGTCGGAGGCGGTCAGCGGTCAGCTCGACCGCCTTCGCACCGGCGATCCAACGCCGCTGCCTGCGCGGCAGTCGTGACGAACCAGCGAGCGAGTTGTCCTTGCGAGCGCGACGAGCTCGGGACACGCTGTCATGTCCCTGAGGCAATTCAGCGAAGCGAACACGAGACCACGATGGGCTTACTCGTCAACGGCGAATGGAAAGATGTTTGGTACGACACCGCGGCCACGGGCGGCCGGTTCGAACGCAAGGCGGCCTCGTTTCGCCAGTGGCTCGACCCCTCGCCGGATGCGAGGTTTCCGGCGACGGCGGGTCGGTACCACCTGTACGTGTCGTACGCCTGCCCGTGGGCGCATCGCACCCTGATCGTCCGGGCCCTCAAGGGCCTTGAACAAGCAATCTCGGTTTCTGCGGTCGACCCGGTGATGCTGGAACAAGGCTGGACGTTCAGTCCTCAGCATCCCGACCCGATCGGGGGCGCGCAGCGCCTGTACGAACGCTACATCACGGCCGATCCAACCTACACGGGCCGAGTCACCGTGCCGGTGCTGTGGGACAAGCAGGGCAACACGATCGTCAGCAACGAATCGTCTGAGATCATCCGCATGCTGAACGACTCGTTCGCGGTCGCTACGGGGCCGGATCTGTACCCGGAGGCGTTGCGCGCCGAGATCGACCGCATCAACGATCGCGTCTACACCACCGTCAACAACGGGGTGTATCGGGCCGGGTTCGCCTCCACCCAGGACGCGTACGAGGAAGCCGTCGATGCCTTGTTCACGACCCTCGATGAACTCGAGTCGCACCTCGCAGCGCGCGAGTACCTCGTCGGCGAACAGCTCACCGAGGCTGACATCCGTTTGTTCACCACGCTGATCCGGTTTGATCCCGTCTATCACGGGCACTTCAAGTGCAATGTGCGACGACTGGTCGATTACCCCCGCCTTCGCGCCCACACGCAGCGGATCTACGCGTTGCCTGGAGTCAACGCCACCGTTTACCTCGACCACATCACGACGCACTACTACGCGAGCCATCGGACCATCAACCCGACCGGAATCGTCCCGCGCGGCCCCCTACAGTGGCCCTAGAGAACCGGTCGACCGAGCGCAGCGCCTGTCCTGGGCGGGCGGTTGGCTGGGTTGCCGAGCGCGTTCGCCAAGCGCCACTATCTCGGGCTCGGGGCGGCCCAGTCCCGCGCACGCAACTCCCCCAGAACATGCTCGGCCAAGGCGGCCGAGAACTGTTCGTGGCCACCCAGATGCGGCGCCACCTCGATATGGACATCCGGCCGACCCACCCGAAAGGCCGCGCAGGCGGCCTCAATCGCATACACAACTTGCCCGGCCGAGACCATTAGCGGCAAAACGACCGCGCCCGGCGTGCGAACCCGCGACAACGCGATCTCGACCGACGGCGCAGTCGCGGCGACGAATGCGGGTTCCACCGGGATCCCGAGCTCGCGTCCGATCGTCGCCGCCACCCGGTCAAACGCGAGAATGGCTTCGCGGTCGGACGAGCCGCGACCGACCACCACGAGCGTACACCGCTGGGGAATGCGTTGAATCACCCCGCGGGCCAACGCCACGCCGAGGTTCACCATCGCCGCGCTCGCTGCCAGTGGACCCGTGGCAACGATCGCGCGCTGGGTCCGGCGGCGAGCCGCGTCGACGAGCGCGGGCAAATCGCGCTTGAGGTGACCGGCCGCGAACAGCAGTGTGGGGACCACAAGCACCCGTTCGGCCAAGTCGGGCAAGGCCAAGACCTCCGCCAAATCGGGCGTGGCTAGCTGAAGAAAGGCCCCACGCACATCCGCGAGCGCACTCAAAGCGGCCACGCGTTGAACGACGGCGAGAAACGAGTGATTCGCCGCGGCTGTCCGACTCCCGTGCCCCAGCACGACCACCGTCGCGCGGGGGAAACAAGCCGTAGAGATCGGAGCGGACGGACCCATCGATCGCGGCGCAGATTCAGTAGCCACCGAGCGCCACCAGCACGCGCCCCCCCTCGCGTGGCGAGTACCCGAGGCGCATGAGGGCCGCTTCGCTCAATCGGACCCGCTCGGGCTCGGCGTCGGCGGCCCCGTCGACCCCCACGCGAGTCCACAAAACTCGCACCCGGGGATGCTCGTCCTCGAGGCGAGCGACCAAGGCCTCGGCGCCGCCGGCCACGTCACCCTCACGGGCGTGCACCCACGTCGCGGTTCGGACCGGCCCCACCCGGTCGGTCTCGGCCTCAAAATGCGGTCCCCCGTCAAACGGATCAATGCGATAGCGATACGCAAACCCGATCCGCTCGAGGAGGTGACGGGCCCCTTTGGTCGCCGGGCCGACTTGCCCGATGACCGCTTGTGCGGCCATCGGCAGTAGCTCGACATGGATTGGCGTGTCCGGAAACAGCTGGCCGATGAAGCGGTTATCCACTCGGCTCAGCGCGTCGGCCTCGGCGTAGGGCAAACCCGTGCACTTGGCCCCAATGGCGTCCCACAGGTCCGATTGCAGCTCGCCTTGCCGGCCCCGACGAAGCGGCGGCAAAAGCTCGGCCAGCACCCGATCGCGAAACCACGCCCGAAAACCCGCGATCACGAGAAAGCGCCCGAGCGACACCAAGCGTCCGAGTTTGTCCGGATGGCCACGCAGCCGCGGATGCAGCACGAGACCGCCTATCTCAGTGGGGCCTTGTTCGGTTCGCCCCAGCGTCAGCGTGGTGAGGACCCGCGAGACGTGGCGGGCGGGACCGTCCCCCCCATCGAGCACCGCTTCACGGGTGCGTTCGTTGACCGCGAAGTAGTAGTGAGCCCGTTGCGCAGTCCCGTGCTGAGCGAAAATCGACGACGTCCCCACGACCTCGCCCTGTTCGTCTTCCAACACGAACAGCAGATAGCGCTCGGGCCGAAACTCGTCGCGCGAACCCGAGAACCCCTGCGCGGACTGGCGCAGGAGGTCGGTGACCACGCGCCGATCTGGCGCAAGATTGAGGGTGTTGAGGTGCGACGCGAGGGCCAGTACGGCGTCCTCGTCGTCTTCGCGCGCGGGACGGAACAGAAACACGAGCGGCTAGCCTCGCATTAAAACGGGATGTCGTCGTCCTCGGGACCGGAGAACCCGCCTCCACCTCCGCCTCCGCCACCAAACGAGTCGCCACCACCGGACGAGGGCTCACCGGCGCCGCGATCGAGTGCCGGCCCGCCTCCTTCGTGGCCCGGCGCGCCCTCTTGTCCACCGCGCCCACCGAGAAACTGCACGGTATCCGCGATCACCTCGGTGCTGTACTTTTTGACGCCATCTTTGTCCTCGTAAGACGACGTGCGCAGGCGACCCTCGATGTAGACCTGGCGTCCTTTCGACAGGTAGTTGTTGCAGTGCTCGGCGGCCTTGCTCCACACCGTGACGCGATGCCACTCGGTTTCTTCGACCATCTCGTTGGTCTGCCGATTCTGATACCGCCGCGTGGTGGCGATGTTGAGACGGCACACAGGCGTGCCGCCTTGCGTGTAGCGAAGTTCGGGATCTCGCCCCAAATTGCCGATCAGAATAACCTTGTTGACACCGGCCATGGCTGGCTCCTTCGTTGAGAGAGGTATGTTTGACGTCGGCCACGGCGGTTGACAAGCACACCGCGGCTGAGGCGCTCATCCCTATCGACCGGAAACACGACACGTTGCGTCCCCTGTACGAAAATACGGGGCAAGGTCGCGCATGCGCGCCCGAGCCACCGCGCTAACCCGGAGCTCCTCAGTGTCTCGCCTTCCCCCGCTGTCCGTTCTCCTGTTGCTCCGCGACGCAGAACACCACGTCGTCGACATGGTGCGCCTGGCGGCCGAGCTCCCCCCGCTCGGACCCGATGGCGGCGCCCAAACCGAAGTCCTCGCGCTCGACCAACGCTCGACGGACAACACGCTGAGCGTGCTGAGCGTGTTGGCGAAACGCTACGGCGCGTTGCGGATCATCCACGATGTCGCGCCCGGGCACGCTTGGAACCGTGGTGTCGATCGGGCGACGGGCGAAGTGCTGTTGGCTTTCGCGGGGGTCGTACAAGCCAGCGAACTGGCGTGGTGTCTCGCCCAAGTGCGACGCGAGGGCATCTCGGCCGCGACCGTGTCCGGGGAGGTGATCGCGGTCCGCCGGCAGCTCGCGCAACGCTCCCGACTGGCGCCGACCGAGATGCTGGGCATCGAGCGAGCGGTGGCTCGCCAGCTCGCGCTGGATGGCCAAACGCAGCGACTGATCTCGTGCCCGCCAAGCCACACTCCCTTTCGCGTTCGCGCGGTTCGGCGGATACGTGAGCGCCTGACCCGCCTCGGCCTGGGGGCGTTCGATCGGCCGCGCCGCCGCGCGTAAGCTATAGTTTCCGTTCGTGGACTGGCTTATCGCAATCCTCGCGCTGTCTGCCCTCGTCATCATTCACGAGTTCGGGCACTACATCTGCGCGCGCGCCTCGGGGATGCACGTGCACCGGTTTTCGGTGCTGGGCATTGGACCGGTGGTGCTGCGGCTGTTCACCTACAAGGGCACCGATTTCGTCATCTCGGCCATCCCCTTCGGTGGTTACGTACAAATCGCTGGGATGGAGGCCGAAGACCCGGAAGCGCCGGCAGAGCCCGTCGCCGAGGGAGACGGCGAGTCCCCCTTGTTCCGCGACAAGCCGCTGTGGGCCAGGCTGTTGGCGATTTTCGGCGGCCCCCTCGCGAACTACATCACGGCCATCTTGATCGCGGTGTCGGTCTACGCCGTCGCCGGGATCAACTACCCCACCGGGATCAAAGTCGAGGGTTTTGGGGCCGCCAGCCCGGCTCAGGCGGCGGGCATTCAGCAAGGCGACGTGTTGGTCAGCGTCGATGGCGAGTCCGTCCAGGGGTTCCCGCAGTCGACCAAGCTCAACGATCTCACGGCTCCCCGTCGCGGCCGAACCGTTGACATCGTGGTCGATCGCGCGGGCGAGTTGCTCACGTTGCCGGTCGCCCTCGCCGACGCGCCTCGCGCGTTGGGCGTCGACCTGAGTTTTCAAAGCGAGTACACCGCGGTTCCATTTGGCGAGGCGCTCGCCAGCGGGATCGCGTTCCCGTTCAAGAAAACGGCCGAACAGGGGGCCGCGCTGTGGGCCATGATCACAGGCGAACGGGCCGGACGTGTGGGCGGTCCCGTTGCGATCGCCCGAGCGATCAAGGGCAGTGCCGACCGCGGCGTGCTCGACTTTCTCATGTTCAGCGCGTTTATCAGCACGCTGCTGGGCATGTTCAACCTGTTGCCCCTGCCCGCGCTCGACGGCGGCCGCTTGGTGTTTTTGTTCTACGAGCTCATTGCCCGGCGCCCGGCCAACCAGCGCGCGGAAGAGTGGGTGCACGCGATCGGTATGATCGGTCTGCTGGGCATCTTGGTGTACGCCACCGTCGGCGACGTCCGCGGGCCCAAGACCGTGCCGTGGGACGAGACGGTGCAAAACTACCGCTCTGAAATGGCCAAGGCCCGACGTGAGCTGGACCTGACCGATGGGGAGGCCCCGACCGGCGGGACTCCGCCGGCCGCGACGCCCCACCCGGCCCCGGCCGAAGTGCCGTGACCTCGCGCAAACGCGTCGAACGACGCTCGTCCGGTCCCCCGCCGGTGCCGGCCGGATGGAAACCCCGTGCTTCGGGGCGAGCTTCGCTGCTCGAGATCGTCGACACGCTGCCGGCGGATCCCGGGGTCTACATCATGCGCGACCGCGACGGGCGAGTGGTCTACGTGGGCAAGGCCCAGCGCCTGCGTCAGCGCGTACAACAGTACTTCACCGGCCACGACACCCGGGACTTCGTGACCCTGCTCGACGATCTGCTCGGGGACATCGAGACCATCGTCACGCGCAACAACAAAGAGGCCATGTTGCTTGAAAACACGCTGATCAAGCAGCACCAGCCACGATTCAACGTCAAGTTGCGCGACGACAAGCAGTACTTGATGCTGCGCTTGGATCCGAAAGGGTTTTGGCCGCGGCTGGAGGTGGTGCGCAACCGTGGCCGGGACCAGGCCCAGTACTTTGGCCCGTATCATTCCGCCGCGAGTGCGCGTCAGACACTGCGGGTCGTTAATCGTCATTTTCGCTTGCGCACGTGCACGGACTTTGTGCTGCGTCACCGCAAGCGACCGTGCCTGCAGTACCAGATCGATCGCTGTCCGGCCCCATGCGTGTACGACGTCGATGGTGACCAGTATGCGGCGCAGGTCAAGCATGTCGGTCTGTTCTTGTCAGGACGACACCGCGAACTCACCGACGAGCTCGAAGGCCGCATGCAGCGGGCCGCAGCCGCCCTCGAGTTCGAAACCGCGGCGCGTCTACGCGACCAGCTCAACGCCGTGCGAACCACGCTCGAGTCCCAACGGATGGTCGGGCAATCCACGCTCGACCAAGACGCAGTCGGGTATTTTCGTGAGGGTGGACAGGTCGAGTTTTTGGTCATGCACGTGCGCAGCGGAAAGGTGACCGCAACGCTGGCGTTTTCGGAACGCGGCATGGAGCAACCCGACGCCACGGTCTTGGGAGACTTTCTCGCGGCGTACTACGAGGACGGCTCCTTCGCCCCCGACGAAGTGCTTCTCCCCCACGCGCTGCACGACGAAGACGACAGCGCATTGCGCGAATGGCTGCGCGAGCTCAAGGGCAAAAAGGTGGAGGTCGCTGTCCCTGAGCGAGGTCCTCGTCGGGCCTTGACCCGGCTCGCGGCCAAGAACGCGGCCAACAACTTCGCCAGCCGTCGCAACCGCGACGAGGACTTGGAGCTGGCACTCACGCGGCTCCAGTCGCGGCTGCGGCTCACCCGCTTGCCGCGACGCATCGAGTGCTACGACATCAGCCACATTCAGGGCAGCGATCCGGTGGGCTCGATGGTCGTCTTCGTCGACGGCCAGCCCGACAAAAGCAAGTACCGTAAGTTCAAGATTCGCGGACTACGGGGACTCAGTCAGGGTCAGTGGCAAAACGACGATTTTGCCAGCATGTATGAAGTCCTCACCCGCCGGATCCGCCACGCCCTCGATGGCAATGACGACGACTGGGCCCTGCCCGACCTCATGGTCATCGACGGAGGCAAAGGCCAGCTGTCCCGGGTGCTCACCGCGCTGGCCGACATGGGGATCGCCATCGGGGCAGAAGGGCTGGATGTCGTGTCGTTGGCGAAAGAACGAGAGATGCCGGTGAGCCGAGCGGCGCTGGAGCGCATCCGAGCCCAGCGGTCCCACACGGCAGACCCGCGCCCTTCGTCGACCGACGGCAACGAGGCCACCGGCCGATCCGCGGTTGCGACCCGGGCCGGCGACGAAACCCCCGACGCGCCAACGGAGCCCGGTCGTGCGTACCAGGATCTCGTTGTGCAACAGACCCCGGCCGTGGACCATTCGGAGACAGAGATCCGACCCGAGCGTGTGTTTTTGCCGCACGTCCGCGATGCGATCCGACTGCGCAACGGTTCTTCCGAGCTGTTCCTGATGACGCGTCTTCGCGACGAAGCCCATCGCTTCGCCATTGGCCACCACCGCGACCGGCGAAGCAAACGCGCGCTGACCAGCGTCCTGGACCAGATCCCCGGCGTGGGACCGGCCCTCAAAAAAGCCCTGATTCAACACTTCGGAACCGTCGCGGCCATCCGCTCGGCCACGCCAGAGGCCCTCGTCGCCGTCCCGCGCGTCGGTCCGGCGTTGGCCAAGACGATCATCGACACGCTGCGGCGAAGCTGAGCCCCCTCACCGCGCGTCGCGTTCGTCGGCGCCGCGGCCCGAACCGTTGTCCACATCTGCGCCGGGACATTGACCCGCGCCCGCGATCGCACGTCGCGTCCGTCCGCGCCGCGGCCCAAAGTCGTCGCCCACCCCTGCACCGGGACGCCGACCCACGCCGGCGATCGCACGTCGCATCCGTGGTCACGGCGCCCAACGGCGTCGTCCTCCCCCGCACCGGACCACGGACCGGCGCCGACAGTCGTGCGTCGCCCAGCCCGTGACTGACGTGGTGTTATTCGCCCTCGGCGGCGAGTGGCCCGTGATCGAACGAGGTCCCGTCCACGCGCACGCCCGGCGAGTAGCGAGCGTCAGGGTGTTCGACAAGATTCCCGGTCAGTTCCGGTACGCGGACCACCGAGCGATCCAAGCTGAGGCTGCCCTCGATGTGCTCGTCTGCGCACGCGTCGGCGTCCCCACAGTTGCCCCAGGACACCTCAGAATGCACGGCCCCCTTAGCGTCGGCCAATGTGACGATGTCCCCCTTGTTGTTGAGGTTTAGCTCCGAGCTGAACCCGGCCCACTGCACCCGCGCTCCACCGAAGTCGCCCATGGGAATCCCGCCGCCAAACACAACCACAGCCGCCCCCGGTTCCAGACTCGAGCCGACAGGAAACCGGTGCCGCAGCCTCTCGTCATCCGAGATCGACCACCCCGTCAGACAAATCGTGCTCTCCCCGGTGTTTACGAGTTCGACGAATTCGTCCTCTGAACCGCTGCGCACCCCATCGCCGTTCGCATCACCTTCTTCCCCGGACGCCGGATCGGCGTGAATCTCGTTGATGACCAATCCGTCCGCCTGTGCCGTCAGACTTGAGGAACAAGGGGCCTCGCCTTCCTCGGCTTCGAACAGATAGTAGACCGCCGATTGCATCAGCTTGTTCTTCCCGTGGTCGGCACCGAGCACCTCGGCGTACCCCCAATCAAATGGTACGGCGAGTTCGTCGGCACGCTCCTCCGCCACTTGACGGTAGTTTTGCGCCCGCTCCAGACGATTCTCCCCCTGCGCCATGGCCGGATCCGTGTCGCGCAGGTTGGGGAGGTCCTCGGGGGTCCCGGTTTCCTCCGCACCCACCAACAGCGTAAACGGCGCGGCAAACAAGTTGCGCAAATCCGCGTCCTCCCACGGGGTTGCCGTCAAGCCGTACGGGAACAGGAGGTTCTCGTTATCCAACGAGTCACTGATCGGCAACGTGTACCAGCCCGAGCTCGATGCGGCCGCTCGGTGGATGCGATAGTTCGGAAGAAACGTCAACAAACGGTGCACGAACTGGGCCCCCGCGCTGTGTCCATAGAGGTAGTAGGCCGCCTGCGAGCCCCCGTAGTAACTGCGCACCGCCTCGAACACGTGCTCGACCTCGGCGTGGCTGAACTCGGCCGACGAAAGCCACTCCTCTCGGTCGAATAGTCCGGGGGTCGGCAACCGTCCCACACCGACTCCCACACTGAAGTCCTCACTGTCTTCGTAGAAGATCTCAGGATAGCGCGGCGCGATCACCAGCAGGTCGTACCGCTCGGCAATCGGCGCGGCCAAGTACATCGCCTCTTCGGCGGTGCGTCCGTTCCCATGCACGACAAACCAAATACCCCCTGTCGCCGGGTCGAAGTTTGTCGCGCGGTAGGTGTAGGCCAGCAGCGCCTGACCAATGGCGGATTCAAACGCAACTTGAGCCGGGCCGGGTTCGTCGAGCACCCGCAAGCCCAACAACGCCGCCGGGTCCGGGTCGTTCCACGTGACGCACTCGCCGGATTCCTCGCAGCTCTCGTGCGCGGGACACGAGATTGGCTCGCCAATCAGACACAGTCCCTCAACGCACAGCTCGTCGCCGTTGCACGCGATACCATCGTTGCACACGACCGGGTCTCCCTCGCGGCAAAAGCCGTCGACACAGGTCTCCGCCCCGTCACACAGGTCTTGGTCGATACAATCCCCGTCGGTTTCGCAGGGCTCACCGAACGACGCGCCCGTCACCACCACTTCGTCGAGGTAGGCGAAGCGGTCCTGACCGTCCAGCGCAAATCGCACCCACAACTCCTCCAGGTCGTTCGCCTCGTCCGGCAGTGAGATCTCACGATGCTCCCACTGTCGGGACGTCAGCTCATCGATCACAATCCACGGTCCGCTGGGAGACGGCGCCATTTTGACGTTGAGGCTGTGGCGCGTACGGTAAGCCAAAGAGACCGCGATGGAATCGTGTCCCCGCGTCGAAAGCGGGAACTCGATGAACCCGTGTCGGCGCAGCCGAACCCCATACTCGCCCGACGCCGCCGCTCGGGTGGACGCTTTTGCCGTGTACTGCGTCCAGCCGGGATCGAGTTGACCCGACTCAAAGTCGGCGCTGAACAACGACTCGACGACAGGAGCCGAGCGAACCACGAGGGCCTCCCCCTCCAACGTCGCCGCCGACGCGTCTTGTCCGGCGTCGACGTCCCCCGCCGAACAAGCGCTTACGCTCGAGAGCAGCCCTCCGACTCCACACAGAGTTGAAACGGCGAAAGGCAAGGGTCGGGAAGGTGCAGCGTCACTAGAGCCCATAGCGCAGTACCTATAGGCGCCAGCTTCGCTGACGAGCAACATTGAACCGCCTCTGCAGAGAGAACCGGCCTCGGGGCCGCCGCGGCGCCATGCGCATAGTCATGGTCGTTGTTGTGCTTGTTTTGCCAATCCCGCTCCACTCGGTAACCGAACTAAGTTCACATCGGTTTGGCCAGCTTCGCGATCAGTTCCGCAGCTGCAACGATTCGACCACCACTCGTAAGACCGGTGAGTCTGTCAGCCAAACTGACCGGGAGAGCACGCGTTCGCGCCCGTCGATTTTGGGCGCGGTCACCGATTTCGATGCCCGCCGTCGCGCCAAGCCCATGCTTGTCGACAACCGTCGCGATCGCGCCGATCCCTCGACTACGGCTCGGCCCTCGTTCGCGGTCGGCCGCCGCTTACCCGCGCCCCACGACCACGCACCTACGCGTCGGCCGCGACGTTGCGCTTGCTGTCGTGGTCCCCGAGGACGCCCAAGATGCGCTGGAGCAGAGTCTGCATCTCGGTGGCGGAGCGGAAGCGGGTCGCCACATTCTTCGCGCAGGCGTGGGCGACAAACCGATCGATCAGATCCGCCAATGCGGATGGCGTGTGCGACGGGAGATGGCGACTCGGTGGCGGAATGGCTTGGGTACGATGCAGTTCAAGCAGCCGCTTGGGCCCGTCCGTGAACGCCTCTTCGAACGGGTGCCGTCCGGTGACCGCCTCGTAGAATGTGATCCCGAGCGCGTACAAGTCGACGCGATGGTCGAGCGGCCCGTTCATGACGGCTTGCTCCGGTGCCATGTACCGAGGATCACCGGTGATGTGTTTGCGCAGCTCTCGAGGTCCCTCGTACGTGCACGAGATGCCGAAATCGATCAGCTTCACGACAACCAGTCGCCGGTCGTACGCATCACGTGTGATGAAGATGTTTTCCGGCTTGATGTCGCAGTGAGCGATCTTGCGAGTGTGGATGTACTGCAAGGCATCCAACGTTTGCGAAAAGATGTCGCACAGCACCCGAAAGTGCACCTGCTTGCCACTCGTCAACACATGCCCGATGTCACGGCCGCGCAGGTACTCCATTGCGAGCCAACGCAACTCCCCGTGTTGGCCAGTCTCCAGCACGCGGACCAAGTTGGGATGGGAGAAGTTGGCGGCCAGCACGGCCTCGCGATGGAACCGCCGCCGCTCTGACTCCGGAACGTTGGGTTTGAGGACCTTGAGCGCGACGTAGCGGTCCATCGAGGGGTCGTAGGCCTTGTAGATGCGACCCATGCCCCCTTCGCCGAGCCGCTCGATGATCTCGAACTGCTTTTGCTGGTTGATCTGGGTGCCTGGCGCGAGCTCGGACATGGAGAGAATCGGCTTATCGACGTGGCTGAGCGCCCCAGCGAACCGTGGGCCGCTGCGGTGTTCGTGGCTCGGCCCGTCGCTCACGATCATGGAAGGTTAGCAGACGCTGCGCCAGCAGCGTGGGCATCGCGGCAGTCACAAGCGGCCGGTCCTGAGGCAACTAGACCACATATCGCACGGAATCCCCGGCAAGGCGAACTCTTGGCCGGATCGTCTCTAGGTGGCTTTAGCCGATGCCCGGCCGCGAGCCAGCGGCAAAAGGGACCGGGTTGGCGATCCCGTCGCCTCGTGCCCCGCCGTGCCACCGCACCAGCCCACGACCCCTGGCGACTTCGGCCGACGCGCCGCCGACGAGGTATCCCGCCACGACCTCGAGGCGCCCGGGCTGGGTTCCCATCCGCAGACCCGCCGTCCGCGGCCGCTGAACGCACCGATCGTCAGCCCGGGATCCACAATGACTCCATCTCGTGCCGGCGCGTCACCGACCGGTGCCGCCCGCGTCTCGGCCCGGCGTGAGCCGTCGACCCTGTTGTTAGTGGGGCGATTGAAAGTGCACCACGACGGGGCCCGTGACCTCGGCGGCACCGGGCGCGGTGTTTTGCCCGACCGCCAACCCCGAGCCGACCGCTCGCCACGCGATGCCTGCCTGCGCCGCGGCGTCGAACGCCTGCGTCATCGTCATGCCGGTGAAATCGGGCACCCCTCCCGCGAGAGACACCCGCCGCGTCCCCGGCAGTTCTGGCTCGATATCGAGCTCCGGAATGAATCCCGTCGAGATTCGGCTCGCCGCGGCCGCCAAGGGCTCGTCGACCAGTTCCGGTCGGGTACCGTCGATTCGCGGCACGCCGAGATAGGTGAGCGCCCGCTCCCCGAACCGACGAAACGTGGGGGCGGCGACTTGATTGCCGTAGTGACCACCCTCGGGGTTGTCCACGCTCACCAAGATCACCAAACGAGGGTCCTGAGCCGGCACGGCGCCGACGAAGCTCGCGTAGTACTGGTCTTCGTAGTACCCCCCTTGGGGGTTGGCTTTCTGCGCGGTCGAGGTCTTCCCGGCCACGCGGTAGCCATCGATCCGGGCGTTCTTCCCCGTGCCCTTCTTACTGTGGACGACCGCGGTGAGCATCTCCATCACGGTCTTGGCGGTGTCTGCTCGCACCACCCGTTCGTGCGCGGGCTGGTGCTCCCACACCACCTCCCCATCGTTCGCGATCACCCGCGACACTACAGTGGGGCTGGTGTAGACGCCCTTGTTTGCGACCGCCGCGAACGCGCTGGCTACCTGTAACGGGCTTGCGCTCATCCCCTGACCGAACGAGATGTTCGCCCCTTGGATGTCGGACCACTTCTTCCAGTCGGCCAACAAACCGCGGGTAGCGCCCGGGAGC
Organism: Myxococcales bacterium FL481; assembly: GCA_006508105.1. Classification (GTDB taxonomy): domain Bacteria; phylum Myxococcota_A; class Polyangia; order Nannocystales; family Nannocystaceae; genus FL481. The sequence goes on from QKPP01000044.1 coordinate 60,638, forward strand.
TGGATCGCCGGCCGTTCACCGAAGTGAAACCGACGGACCCAGCGATGCAATGCCTGTTTGTCGAGCGTTTCGTAGATCTTGGTGGTGCAGATGTTCGACGAGACGGCCAAAATCTCGGTCACCGTGAGCCACTCGCTGCGCTTGGTATCCCGGATGACGTGGCGAGGGGTGTACTGCCAACGTCCGTCTTCGCAGTAAAACGTCTGGTTCTTGCGGATCGTGCCTTGCTCCAGCGCGGCCGCCACCGTGATCGCCTTCATCGTCGAACCGGGCTCGTACGCCGCCTGTGCCGCAAGATTCACGGTCATCGCCGCGGACTCGATGCGATGATTCGGGTCGAAACTCGGCCGATTCGCCATGGCCAAGACCTCCCCGCGCGAGGGATCGAGCACCACCAAGCTCGCCCCCACCGGGTTCCAGCGTTCGACCAGGGTGTTCACTTCTTCCTCGGCCATCGCCTGCAGCGCGCTGTCGAGCGTCAACACCACCGTCTGCCCCCGAGACAAACCCGGATCGGGATGACCATCCACCAATAGCCGCCGGCTGCGGCCGCGGTGACTCGCGTAGTAGGCCGGGCTTGTCGTCTCCCGACCCTGCAGCCACGCGTCCGCGCCCAGCTCGATCCCCAAGTTCCCTTGGCCTTGGCTGTTGACGCGCCCGAGCACGTGCGCCGCGAGGTTTTGCCGCGGATAGACCCGGTCCGGCACCTGTTGGATGCTGACTCCCGGGAGACGCTCGCCGGCCAACTGACCTGCGACCGCGTCGTCTATGGGGGTTCGCAGCATGCGGTACGCCTTGTCCCGATCGAGCTCATCGCGCAAGTAGTCGAGCTCCCCGGGGAAGACTTCGCCGAGACGGGCGAGCACGCGATCCGACTGGCCTCGCGCACGGATCACCCGAGGGTTGATCACCACCCGGTGAACCCGATCGTTGACGGCGAGCGCGAGGTAATTGCGATCGACGATCTCGCCGCGGCTCGCCGCCAGCCGGTAGCTTCGTAGCTGTTGGCGATTGCCTTGGGCCGCGTAGGCCTCGTGGCCATCGATCGCCACCGCCCAGGCGCGATAGAGCAAACCCAGCGCGGCAAGCAGGAGCACCACGCCCACGAATACAGCGCGAGAACGCACCGCGCGCGGATGCGTGGCCATCGGCGGCAACATGGGCGCTCGCACCCGGTTCATGACCCCCTGGCCTGGCTCAACGTGGGCTGAACGCGACGGATTCGCTCCGGGGCCGCGGGAATCATGTCAAAGCGCCGCATCGCTTCGTCGCGGATCCGATCGGGATGCCGAAGGAACGCGCGCTCGGTCTCCAATCGCCGCTTGCGATCGAGCAAGAGCGCGCGCTGTTCCGTGAGTTCTGTGATCTGCTGGCCGAGCTCGAGAACCCGCACCCGGGTCCGAACCTTCGTGATCCCGACCCAGGTGAGCACCAGCAACGAGACGGTCATCAAAAACGGCAATCCCCGACCCCGCCGCACCCGCTCCGGCACGGCGTCGGCGTCCCGCGCCCCGCGATCGGAGGCCCGCCGCCAGCCGTGCGCCCAAGAGCGCACCGACTGCGCTCGTCTCGGCCGTTGCGGGACCGGTGCCTCGCCCGACGTCACGGGGCTCGTCGCTCCAGTACTCGTAGACGGGCCGAGCGGGCGCGAGGGTTCGCCGCCGTTTCCGCGGGCGTGGCGACCCGGCCATTGGCCCAGCCTTTCGGGATCGCGAAGCGCAGCGGCATGAGTTCGGCTTCCGGTACCGGCATGCGCAGCGCCGCCTCGGGGCGCCGTGTGAGGGCCCGAAACCGATGCTTGACGCAGCGGTCCTCCAGCGAGTGAAACGTAATGACGCCCAGCCGTCCCCCGACGACCAGCAAGTCCGGCGCCGAGTCAAGCAAGCGCTCGAGTTCGCCGAGCTCATCGTTGAGCCAGATCCGCAGGGCCTGAAAGGTGCGCGTCGCCGGATGGATGCGCCGACCCAGCCGTCTCCGCTGCGGCGCGCTCATGGCCGCTTCCACGACCGCCGCTAGCTCCGCCGTGCGACGCGGGCCCGCCTGAACGATCGCCGCGGCGATGCGAGACGCGTCCGGCTCTTCGCCGTAGCGCCGCAAGACCCCGGCCAGCGCCTTGACGTCGAGTTCGGCCAAGCGCTCGGAAAGCGGCGCCCCGCGACTGGGATCCATCCGCATGTCCAAGGGCGCGTCGCCGCGAAACGAAAAACCCCGCGGCATCTCATCGAGCTGGTGCGACGAGACCCCTAGATCGGCGATGATCGCGCTCACCTCGGATCGCTCCCGCTCGCCCCCGACGACCAGTTCATCGAGCCGGCTCGCCAACGTGGAAAACGGGGCGTGAAACATGCGCAACGGGCAATTCAGGTCCCCCAGCCGCTTCGCGGCGTGGGCCAGCGCGTCGGCGTCGCGGTCAAAGGCCAAGACCTCCCGCAGGCACGCCCCGGCCTGAGCGAGGGCAGCGATGTGACCGCCGCCGCCGCAAGTCGCATCGACCAATGTCCCCTCGCTCGAGGGGCTCAAGGCCGGCACCAAGGCCTCACAGACCTCGTCAGCCAAGACAGAGGTGTGAAAATTCGCCACCGCCTTTCGTGGTTGCCAGCGGGAGTCGCGGCGGTCAAATTTCTGCTCGTTCCCTTGGGAGTTGACCATCCGGTTGCAAGCAAGCTACTAGCCCGTGCGCGGACGATCCCGAGATCGCCCTTGTCTCCGATGCAACCTCGCTCGAGGAACTATCGCCAACTGCACGACTCGGCCGAGTTGCTGTGGGAAAAACTGGGCCTGCTGAGCCCGGTTCAGCGCAACGAGTTCGACGACCGGTTCATTATGTCGTGGATCTACCACGACTTTGCGCTCGAGGGCACCGTGCTCTCCGTCGCGGAGATCAAAGCCGCGATGGACCCCGAGATCATCAGCGCGCCGAGCCTCATCCCGGCCTACGCTCACATCCAAGCGATGCAAGAGGCGATTCGCTTCGTCTACAGCTCGCGCGGGAAAAAGATCAAGCTCAACTTAGACTGGCTCAAGAAGCTGCATCTGTTGATCTTGCCCGACGCGATCAAAGACCAAACTCAGTATCGCAAGGACAACCCGATCCACCGGATGTACTTCCACGACCTCGCGCCGGCGGACAAAATCAGCTACCGCATGCGCAAGCTGACGGACTGGTTTCGCACCGAGGAATGCCGTCGAGCCCATCCGATTGAGCTGGCGTGCGAAGTCCATCGCGAGGTCATCCGAGTGTTCCCGTGGGCCGACCTCAGCGGCCGCGTGGCTCGGCTGGCGATGAACCACATCTTGTTGTCGGAAAACTACTGGCCCTCCATCGTGCATCACGTGGATCGCCAGCGCTACTACGAGGTGTTGCGCCTCGATCAAGACGAGCTCGTCGATCTCTCCGTGGAGAGCATGGAACAAGGCATGCTCTCTTCGAACCGGCTGTATCAGGGCATCGTCGACGCGTCCCGGCGCGGCTGACCGAGCCTCCTGTGTTTCGACGTCTTCTCGGGCGCCCGAGCCCGAGCCGGATTGTGGCGTGCGTTCACGCCGTGCGCGGCTTGGCGGCTCGATGTCACCATGAGGGTTTGTTCGTCGCCGCTGCACGACGCGACAACAACCTGCGGGTTTGTTCGTCGCCGCTGCACGACGCGACAACAACATGCGGTTGTGTTCGTCGCCGTTGCACCACGAGAGAACAACAAGCACAAAGTCGCCGCCGCCCCCGGATCCGGCGCAACGGCGGGCGGCCGCCGAACGACCGAGAGCCCCGCTCACGACTCCCATTGAAGCCCTCGCTTAGCGGGTGGCGACCGACCGGGAACCGACGACTCGCGGGGACGAATCGGGGGACGAAGTGGCAACTTCGTCCCCCAAGGGTCACTCCGGGCGGATCCGGTTCGCGTTGCGGGGCCAGAGGGCCCCGTCAGGGGTTTTGTCTCCGACGTCGACGGCAGCATCGCCGCTCCGTCGGGAGGAACCTGGAGAACTAGCGTTCCCAGTCAGTGGGTCCGCTCGCGCCCGCCGCCGAGCGGGCGTTTGCGGCAGATGAATCGTTGGCAAACTTGGCGTGCGACGGGGCAGCCGCCCCCTTCGCCGGCTAGGAGGTGCCTCCTCCTTTGTGCGGCGGCAGCCGCGGAAAGGGGGTCAACTCGTGCAGAAGCTGGTCACTCGTGTTGATCATTGCACCTCCTTGATTGCCGGTGGCCTAAAGTGACGGACTGATCTTACCAGCTGACGATCTGCGAGCAACTCCGTGGCACACAACACACCGGTGTTTCGAGCGCCGCGCCGACATTGGGCCGTCAGAACTGAGTTCGATCGTGCGTGTCACCGGGATGTGCCCCGAGCGGCGACGTCCCTTCGCGAGTTCGCCTTCAGCCACGCGCCGCCGCCGTTCCGAGGCCGCCACGGAGATCGCTTCTGCCCCTCATCGCATGCCACGGGTTGTGGCGTCAGCGGAGCCGACACCCGAGCCCCGTTCTCCTCATCCGTCTCGTACCTAGGCCCTGACTACGGGGTACGCGGCCAGGCCGGGAGAACTTGCGCTGCGTGTGGCTGCGATCGCCGATGGCGGCACGCGGCACGTGTGCAAGTGGCTAAGGGTCGGGGGAATCATTCGAGCCGCCCCGCTTGCCGTTCATCTCAGATCCCTCGTGACACCGACGACCTCGAGCAACCCGGGACGCGAGCGTCAGCGCGTAGGGGTTTCCCGCCTCGGGGCCAGGGTGGGGCTCCGCGCCTGCTCGCCGCGAACACGAGAGTGTCGCCAACCGCCGGTATCGGCTGAGAGGAACCCACAACGAAGGCGCGCGCGACTCGCCGACCCGAACCGAGCGGTGGTCACCCGTAGGCCCCACGCCGGGACGCCCGGCTCCACCGAAGCTGACCCGGCCGCGACACAAGCCAGACGCCCCGCCGGTCTCCGATCTGCGACTCGAGGGACGCCCGGATCCGGTTGAAGGCGCTCTAGAACGCCAACACCAAGTCGAGCCGAGCGCCCGAGAAATCGGGCAGCACCCGACACGACCCGTTGACACAAAGCAAGCCACCCACCTGACGGCCCACGAAAACGCGAACGAACGACGAGGTCAAGAAGTTGAACCTGACCTCGCCCCCGGGCCACATGTGCGGCTTCTTGTTGGCCGCGGCCTCGTCATCGCCGTCTTGGGGGTGCAGCTTGATGTAGTCGTCTCCGGCGGGGTCCTCGGTTGAGAACCCGCCGATAAACGCCGCGGTGACGAACGGCGCCAGCCCGTAGCCGAGAATCACGTTCCCGCGGTGGAACCGTTTGACGCGATCGCCTTTCCAAACCCGCTCGCGGCGCCAATCGACGGCGAAGTTGACGGAGTGGTTGAACCCGAACCAGTGCCCAAGGGCTTGATTGAGGTAAAGCTGAACCTGCGGGAGCTTGCGTTCGAACCGTTCGCGGTTCTCGTGTGGCTCGTAGTAGCCTTCCCAACGCCACCCACCGTTGGCCTTGGCCGAGGTCTTGCCGTCGGCGGTGTCCCAATCGAACCCGGCGTAAGTATGGAGCAGGCGCAACGCGTCTTGCCCGTACCACATGTCGTGCTCGTTCGCGTACGCATACGCGTAACCCAGCGTGTTCCAGTAGAAGGTCAGGCCCTTTTTGGGGAACGTATGTGCGACCCGGACTAACGGCCCCGCCGAGTTCGCGGCCGCGGGGATCTGCTGGTCTTGACGTTCAAGCGTCGTGGCCTCGGTGTACAACACCGTCAGCGGATTCATGTCGCGAGCCAACACGTAATTGTCGTAGTACTTGCCCTCGATCAGCAAGTTGGTGTTGCCAAATGAGAAGTTGTTGGAAATGTAGGATCCGAACCCGGTCTCGACCAACGACGGGTGATGCTCTTTATGATGATAGTTGCGCATGATTGCGGTGGTCCCCCAAAAGAAGTCCCACCGCTTGAACAGGCGCGCTCGGGTAATGTCGCCACCCACGAAGTGCAATGCTTCGTGTTGATCGGAGATCTCATTGAGGTCCCCGAACCAGATGTTGCCGTAGTGCGCCCCGAGCCGCACCTTGCCCGGGAGCTTGGCTTCGGCCCGCGCCCCGCCGATGAAGTCAGAACACCCCGTCCACAGCCTCGCACCGTATTTGTTGCTGGCGGGAATATCAATATCTTCGCACAGGCCGTGCTTGTAGCCCGGATCTTGGAACAGCCGTCGGGTGGCGAAGTCGCTTTGCTGTCGATTCGCTACCCCCCAAAGCCCGCTGAGTTGAACGTTGCGAACGGGGCGAAGGTCGAGCTTGACGCCTTTGACCGTCGAATCGATGCCGATGTCATTTTTTTTGCGCACCGAAAGCGCCAGCCCACGACCGAAGTTGACGTTGAAGTCACCCACGAACAGCTTGAACTTGCGATGCTCGAGCCGCATCGTGAAGCGTTCGATACGAGCGTCGTTCCCAAAGGTGCAAGTCTGTGCCTCATTGGGACTCACCTTGCCGTTCATATCCCCGTCGCACAACACATTGGTGCCTTGCGGCAAGTATTGTGTGTCAATCCGCGCGGACAACGAGAACAGCTGAAATCCCTTGTTGCGCAACCGCGTATCAACGCCGAGATTGAGATAGTTGACGAGTGCGTAAAACCCGTCGTCGTTTTGCTGAGGATTGTAGTTGTTGGCGAAGTAGTCCGCCCACAACGTGTTGCTGACCCACGGCTGGGCCTTACCCATCGACGGCAACTGAGCCGAGTGCAGCTTGAAACTGCGTCGCTCGGGCTTTGCCTCGGCGTCGGCGGACGCCGACGACTCCGATTCGGCCGCCGGCCCTTCTTCTTTCTCCGCGTCCGCTGGCGCGCCCGCTTCGGCGGCCTCACTGCCCGCACGACCCGTCGCCTCGGCCTGCGAAACAAATTGCACCATGGCGGCGGGTCCACGACCCCAACCGCCTGAGCCTCCGGCACCCAACGGCACGCCCGCTTCGGCCTGCGCGAACACGAACGTACCAGCCAAAGCGAACGGAGAGTATAGGCGCACCAACTTCGGCGCGCGTGATTCGTCGGAAGTCACGGACATCGAACTCGCTAGACCACCGCGACGAGCGCATTCGCAGCCCGCTACGGTGTCCGTTTTCGCGGACGCAGAAAAGAACTACTCGCCAGCCGCCGGAAGCGTCTCTTGCAGATACTGCTCGAGCGCTTCCATATCACCTTTGACGTAGCCTTGGTGCGTCTTCACGACCTCACCCTCGGCGTCCAAGATGACGTAAAACGGCACATCACCTTTGGGGTGGTACTTCGACAAGACTTCGGTCTCACGGTCGAGCAACACCGGGAACTCCCAGCCAGCCTGCTGCACGTGCGGCGCGACCCGGGCCTGACTATCCGGCCCATCAATGCTAACCGCGTAGACGTTGAGCCCGCGGCTTCGCATGTTCTCCCACATGGGCATCATCGCGTTGAGCTCGGCCTGGCACGGCGTGCACCACACCGCCCAGAAGCACAAAATGTGCAGATCGTTCTCGCTGCGACTGGTCAGCGTGTAGTCGTCGTCATTGAGATCCGGCAACGTGATCTCGAGGGTGCGGTAGGTGCCGCCCTCTCCACCGCCGTCGGAGCCGGCCTTGGCCGCCGCACCGTCTTCGGGCGTAGCGGTCCCGCCGGAATCGCACGCAGCGAATGCGATGAAGGCAGAAGCGGACAAAAGGAGTAGAGGTCGATTGGTTTTAGTCGCCATACGGATCGTTGATGAGCTGTTGGAGTGCGGCGCTGAGTTGGCTGTCGGTGAGACTGGGCGGCGGCTGTCGCAAACGCACGTTCGCATTGGCGTCGGCAAGCACGACGTACGGAATCGCATCGAGAACGGTTTCCTTCATGGCTTCGTCGATCGTGTCAGTCGGATCGTACCAAATCATGTAGCCACCTTTGGAGATCTCCGAATCCCACCAGGTGCAAACCGCCTGCGTCGCGGGCGAACCCGGCTGCTGAGTCTGATGCAGGACGTGCACGAACTCGATCTGCTGGTCGCGATACTCTTGGTGGATCTCGGCGAGGTGCTTCGACTCGTCCTTGCACGGACCACACCAGCCCGCGCCCAAGGCCACGAGGAACCCCTTGTTGTACTGTTCGTTGTCCGGGCGCTGATTGAGCAACTCCGCGAACTCGCGTTCTTCCCCCTCGCAATCGAGGAACGCCCAGTTCTCGAGCGTTTGGCCCTTGGCGAAGCCGTAGCCTTCGCTGTTCGCGTCCGGGAAGCCCTCGCACGCGTCGCCCTCGACCAGGCAGTGATCGGTGTTGCGCTCCTCGAGACGCTCGAAGTCAGGAAACGGCTGGCTACCTTCGTCGTCGTCGTCGCCCGCTCCCCCTCCCCCCACGCTCCCCAGGTCGGGACATGAAGGCGGCACGCAAGCCGCAAGCAGCGATCCTCCGGCCAACGCGGAGACACAAAGGGCTAGACAAGCACGTTTCATCGATTCTCCCCCTGGAGGTTCAGGCGTGAGCCGGCGCACAGCGACAACGCGAGCGCGCGACCCAGTGTCGCGCGAAACGGATGGCGAAAGCCATGGCGCGCGGTTTTATCACGACGGGTGATGCGGTCGTGGCTCGACTGAGCCCGCGTTGCCCCCCGTCCCGGGCCGACCGACCCCAAACGGGCGATCCGCTCGTGATGCCGTATACGAACGGGGCCATGCGCGCGATCTAGGCGCCGGGCACTGCTCGGCCCCCGCCGAACACCGTCTCGGCGGCCAACCCGACGCGAAGCGACGGCGCCGGCGAATCCTTCGCCACGGAACATGTCAGTCGTAACCCCTCACGCCGCGCGCTTTTTCCTCCGGCAGAGCGTCAGCGAGCGCCCGGGCCACCGACGTGCTCAGGGATCGCAAATTCGCCGGATATCGATGAATCCTGCGGTTCCCTCTCGCCCACCGCGCCCGACTCCACCGCGGCACGCTTCGCGCTCACCGACCCGCTTGACGCCCGACCGCTATTGGCCCGTCACCGCATCCAACATGCGCCGCACCGGACTGCGCTCTCGGCTCGTCACCGACGAACGCGCCGACTGCCACGCCCGACGAACACGGGACCAGCCGGGCGTCACCACTTGCTCGCGTACAGCATCGATCGCCGGCGCGACACCGAATGGCAGCCCGCGGAGCTGGACTTGCACCCGTTCGCGGTCCACGGCCACCTGCTTCACCGAGACCAACGCAGACAGCAACCGCAGCACGCCAGCGACCCGCGGGTCTTTGGCCAGCCGCGGGTGCTGTAGCAAGTCGAGCTCGACTGTGTCGCCCTCCGCTTGGCGCAGGACCGGCGAATCCACCAGGTAGCCCAACAACGTGGCGGGACGAGACAGATCCAGCGCGTCGGCCTTGAGCAAGGCCGCGACCGGCGTAGACGCGTCTTCGAGCAAATCGAGCGCCACGCGTTCTACGCGAACGCGAATGCCCATCGCATCGGGTGACACCACGATCCCGTCGACGAACACATCGGCACCGCCCCGAAGGCGCGTGTGCATTTTGTCGAAGGAGGCTTCGACCCGCAGCCCCGGCGGACACGGCTCGAACACCACGTCCCGCACCTTGGAAGTATCGCGCAGCAACTCCGCCGCCAGCCAGCGCAGCGCCGTGATCGGCACCGCGAACCGCAGCCCGATCGCCCCGCGAACCGTGCGGCGAACCTCGTCGGGGTTGTCCAACAAATAACGGCCAGCAGCCTCCAAGACGGTACGTCCGCGCAGCATCGCCGCGAGCATACGTCGAATCACCCGCGCTTTCTCGCGGTCAGTCGCGCTCGGCGAAGCCCGCGCGGCGGCCCGCGACGGGCCCCTGCGCTGCTTGTCGGGTAGGATCGTGCGGTAGGGCGCGGCCGCGTGACCTCCCGCGACGCCCGTTCGCCATGACCGATATCTCGCACACACCCGCGCACGAGATGCAGCTCCTCGACTTCGAGCACCTGGGGTGCTTCACGACGAGGGGCGAGATCGTCGTCGCCGATCCCCGCTACGTCGATTCCCGGTTCAGTGGGTTGCGCAACGGTCTGCTCCTCCTGTGTCACGAGATTCGAGTCGAACCGGGTCGCTGGGAAGCGTTCGCCATTCGCTCGCAGGAGGACGGGAGCACCGTCGACTTCCTGCTGGCCTGCCACGAAGACGAACTGGAGACCCGAGCCCCCTTCGGCGAGGTCGAGCGCATCGGCGTGGTCGCGATCGACACGGGGCGCGTCGCGATGATCGACAGCGGCCACCGCGACACCGACACGCTCGAGGCCGCGACGGCCGTCGCTGCGATCGAAGCCGGCCCTCGCGTGGTCGACGAACTGGGTCCCGTGGCCGCGCTGCCCAACGCTGGCTTGTTTCCGCTCTACGCGTCGTCCGGGGCGACCAGACGCATGCTGTTCGTGGCGTTCGGCCAGGACTGAGACTGGCATCTCGCGGTCCGCGGCCGGGACCTCGCGCCTTGCTCTTGAACCCCGCTCGCAACCGTAGCCGCCACGAGTGACTCCATCGGCCGGCGCGCCTAGTATCGCCTTGTGTCCACCGCTACCCCGACCTTTCGCCGTGTTCTCGTGCCCGTCGACTTCGCCAGCCCGGTGGACCCGGCCTACGCGACCGGCACCGCCCTGCGCTTGGACGACGAAGCGCGCGTTTCCATCTCCCCCGCGTCGTTGCGAGCCCTCGAGCTGGGGGCCGAGCTCGGACAGGCGGGCGAGCTGCGGCTGATCCATGCGACACCGCCCCTCGAGCCGTCGGGCGTCTACGGCGGTCGAGCTTTGAGCTCGCTTCGCGGGGCCATCGAGCAGGTGCGTCAGGACGCGCAAACGCTCGCACGCAGCCTTCTCGAAGGGCTCGCGAGCGAGTACTGCGACCATCCCCGGATCAGCTACGCGGTCGCCCACGGCGTGCCGCTGATGTTCGTCCTCGACGAAGCTGAACGCTTCGAAGCCGATCTCGTCATCGTCCCCGTCAGCGATCGCGGCCGCCTCGCCCGATTTTTTCTCGGCAGCACCACCGACCGAGTCATCCGCGAAGCCAAGTGCCCCGTGCTCGTCGTCCCCAGTGAGGCCGAGCCCGTGCGCAAGTCGCAGCCCAGGTCGGCCTAGGCGGCCCACCGCCGCCAGCTCGCCGGACAAAGCCCGTCTCAAGGCCGAATCGCTAGCCCCTGCGTGTTTTGCGCAGGGTCGCATCAGCCCCTCCAGTCGCGGCGAAACCTCCCCTCGCGACGACGACAAACCGCTATGCTCCGCGTCCCTCCATGTCCGACGAAAACAAGTCGAACCTGAGTATCGAAGACGAGATGCGTAGCTCCTTTTTGGACTACGCCATGAGCGTCATCATCGCTCGAGCGCTGCCCGACGTTCGGGACGGCCTCAAGCCCGTGCACCGCCGAATTCTGTACGCGATGCACCAGCTCAAGAACACGCACACGCAGCCGTACAAGAAATCGGCGCGGGTGGTGGGCGACGTGATCGGCAAGTACCACCCGCACGGTGACTCGGCCGTTTACGACGCGTTGGTGCGACTCGCCCAAGACTTCTCCATGCGCTACCCGCTGGTCGACGGGCAGGGCAACTTCGGGAGTATCGACGGCGATTCGCCGGCCGCCATGCGCTACACGGAAGCGCGCATGGCCAAGCTGGCGAGCGAAATGCTGGCCGACCTGGAAAAAGAGACGGTCGACTGGACCCCGAACTACGACGAAAAAGAGCTCGAGCCCAGCGTTTTGCCGACCAAGGTCCCGCATCTGTTGCTCAACGGCGCGGTCGGTATCGCGGTCGGCATGGCGACCAACATTCCGCCGCACAACCTGACCGAGCTCATCGATGCCACCTGCGCGATGATCGACGACCCGGAGATCGACGGTCGTGGTCTGTTGCAGTACGTCAAAGGCCCCGACTTCCCCACCGGCGGGATGATCTTGGGCCAGTCGGGGATTCGCCAAGCGTATCTAACCGGCCGTGGAAGTGTAGCCGTGCGGGCCCGTTGCGAGATCGAAGAAGACGCCAAAGGCCGCGAATCGATCACTGTGACCGAGATCCCGTATCAGGTCAACAAGACGCGGCTGATCGAGCGCATCGCGGAGCTTGTCCGTGAGAAGCGACTCGAAGGGATCTCCGACGTCCAAGACTACAGCGACCGCACCGGGATGCGGATCTGGATCCAAGTCAAGCGCGATGCGTCGGCGCAGATCGTCCTCAACTCCTTGTACAAAATGACGGATCTGCAGACCTCGTTTGGGGTCAACATGATCGCCATCGTCAACCGTCGGCCGCAGGTACTGACCCTGCGCGAGTGCCTGAGCCACTTTCTCGACCATCGGCGTACGGTGGTCACGCGACGGTGTCGCTTCGACCTTCGCAAGGCAATGGAGCGCCGCGAGATCGTCGAAGGGCTCGGCGTCGCGATCGACGCGATCGACAAGATCATCGCGTTGATCCGAGGCTCTCGTGACCCCGAGGTCGCCAAGGCGGCCCTGATGGCCGAGCCGCTGCACGGCTTCGCCGGTTTTCTCGAGCGCTGCGAGCGACCGGCCGAGGAGATCGAGGCCGCCCGGCAAGGGCCGTACCGTCTCAGTGAACGCCAGGCCAAGGCGATCCTGGACATGCGTCTGCAACGGCTCACCGGGTTGGAACGCGAGAAGATCGAGGGCGAGTACAAAGAGCTATCCGCGACGATCCGCGAGCTTGAAGCGATCCTGACTGATGCCGTCCGGTTGATGGCGGTCATCCGGGACGAACTGGTGGAGATCCGCCACCTGTATGGCGACGCCGAGGGCGCGGACTCCGGCTCGGGCGCTCCCGGCAGCCCCGGGTCACGCCGCACCGAGATCATCGAAGTTGAACACGAGATTCAACCCATCGACCTGATCGAAGACGAGTCGATGGTGGTGATGATCACCCGGCAAGGCTACGTGCGGCGCATCCCGACCTCGGAGTACCGCGTGCAAGCCCGCGGCGGCGTGGGGGTCAAAGGCGGCACCGGGCGCGACGAGGAGGACTTCGTGGTCGAACTGTTCGAGGCCAGCACGCACTCGTCCGTGTTGATGTTCACGAACACCGGCCGGGTGTTTCGCAAGCGCGTGTACGAGCTGCCCCTGGGGCGCCGCGACGGTCGAGGCAAGGCCTTCGTCAACTTCCTCGAATTGCGCGAGCGAGAGTCCGTGCTGCAAACCGTGCCCTACCGCGAAGAGGACGTCGACGACAGTCACTTCGTCGTGTTGGCCAGCCGCCAAGGCTACATCAAGCGCACCTCGCTCAAAGAGTTCACCAATATTCGCAGCACCGGCCTGATCGCCGCCACGGTGGCCGATGACGACCAGTTGATCGGCGCGTTGTTCACCGACGGACAAAAGCAACTGCTGATGGCCAGCTCCAACGGGATGGCCATCCGATTCGCTGAGGAAGACGTCCGTCCGATGGGCCGCACGGCTCGTGGAGTCAAAGGCATGGGCCTGCGCGGCGACGACCAGGTCGTCAGCCTGCTGGTGCTCGATGCCGACGCCGACCACGACCTGCTCACGCTGTGTGAAAACGGCTATGGGAAGCGGACCTCGGCGTCGGACTACCGCGTACAAAGCCGGGCCGGTTTGGGGCTGATCACCATCAAGGTGACCGAACGCAACGGCCCGGTCGTCGGGATGCTGCCGATCGAAGAGACGGACCAGTTGCTCGTGGTCACCAACCGCGGCAAGGCCATTCGCACGCCCGCCTCGGGCATCAGCATTCTCGGCCGGAACACGCAGGGCGTCCGCATCATCCGCATGCGCAAGGACGAACGGGTGGTCGCGATGGAACGCATCACCGAGAGCGAAGCCGAGGCGGCCGTCGAGGCCCCCGACGACGAGGGCGGGTCGCTCGACGAGGAAACCACCGAGGCGCCCACGGACGCCCCCGATGACGACGATCCCTCCGGCCACGACGAGGACGACGATTGATGTCTGAGACTACTCCCACCACCGACCACCCCGCCGACGACCGCAGCCGCGAACTGTTCGCCGCGGCCAACCGAGTGTTACCCGGTGGCGTCAACAGCCCCGTCCGAGCGTTTCGGGCCGTAGGCGGCGATCCGCCGTTCATCCGCCGCGCCTCCGGCTGCCGGATCTACACCGAAGACGGCGCCGAACTGATCGACTACGTGGCGAGCTGGGGCCCGGCGTTGCTTGGTCACGCTCATCCCGAGGTCGTCGAAGCCGTGATCGCGGCCGCGCGCGACGGCTTGAGCTTCGGCGCCTGCACGGCCGCAGAGACCGAGCTCGCGGAGCGGCTCTGCGAGCGCGTGCCGAGTCTGCGCGACGGCATGCTGCGCATGGTCTCCTCGGGCACCGAGGCGACCATGAGCGCACTTCGGCTCGCCCGCGGGTTCACCGGACGCGACCTGATCATCAAGGCCGACGGCGGCTACCACGGCCACGCGGACATGCTCTTGGCCGCCGCCGGGTCGGGTGTCGCAACCCTCGGCACTCCGGACTGCGCGGGCGTGCCCGCCGACGCAGTGAACGACACCTTGGTGGTGCCTTACAACGACCCCGATGCGGTTGCCGCTTGCTTCGCGGCCCACCCGGCTCGCATCGCGGCGGTCATCGTCGAGCCGATCGCGGGCAACATGGGCTGCGTGCCACCCCGCGAGGGCTATCTGCAAAATCTCCGGGATCAGACGCGGGCCCACGGCGCGGTGTTGATCTTCGACGAAGTCATGACGGGGCTACGCGTCGCTCGCGGCGGCGCTCAAGAGCTCTACGGGGTGACTCCGGACCTGACGTGCCTGGCGAAAGTGCTCGGCGGCGGATTGCCGATGGGGGCGTACGGCGGCGACCGAGCCATCATGAGTACCGTGGCCCCGTTGGGACCGGTCTACCAAGCCGGCACACTGAGTGGGAATCCGCTGAGCGTCGCCGCCGGTTTGGCCACGTTGCGAGTCATCGACCGCGACAACCCTTACGACGCCCTCGAGTCGCACTCAGCTCGGTTGGCAGACGGCCTGCGCGAACGCGCCGAGCACCATCAGATCCCATGGTTCGGCACGCGCGTAGGCTCGATGGCGTGCGGGTTCTTCCAAGCGGGACCGGTGCACGACTTCGCCGATGCGCGCGGCAGCGACACTGAACGCTTCGCGCAGTGGCATCGCGGCATGTTGGCACGCGGCATCTATCTCGCGCCGTCGCAGTTTGAGTGCGCGTTCGTGTCCACCGCCCACGACGAGGCCGCCATCGACACCACGCTCGCTGCCGCGGATGAGGTCTTCGCCGAACTCGCGGGCGCATAGACCGGCGGGTCACCCGGCTACGCACGTCTACTCGCTCAGGAGCCTCGCTCCCGACGTGTCCACCCCAGCGACACCACCGGTCGGCTCGCGTCGGGCGGTGGCGTGAGCGCGTGCGCGGTCGGCCGCCACGGGCCCGCTAGGCCGACCCAGCCCACCGGCCAAGGCCCTGCACTCGCGCCCTCCCCCAGATCCGGGCACCCTTAACTCGCTGATGTCCCGCCCATCGAGCTCCGCCCCGCCACCCCGCCGAGGCCCGGCCCCGTGGTTTAGCTACACGTCGGCCGCGTCCGTGGGCATCGAGATGGTGGTGGTGTTCTTGATGTTCACCTTCGGCGGCTACTGGTTGGAAAAGAACCTGACTCACTGGCGACCGTGGACATCGATGATCGGCATGGGCTTCGGCATGTTCGCGGCCTCGATGGTGGTCGCCCGACTCATCCGAGAACACAACGCGGCCATGGCAGCGAAGGCCGACGAGGCATCCGCCGATCCCGCGTCGGCGGCCGCGGCCTCGTCTCCGGCCAACGAGCCTGCGGTCGCCGCCGGGGCCCCCCGGGCCGGGGCGATTCCGGCCGGCGACGAGGTGCGAACGCCCGCTGGATCGCCCGAGGCTGACGACGACCCCCCACGGCCGGCTCCGGGTACTGAAGCCGCGAGGTCAGGGCCTCGCCCGTGAGCGCAGACCCGCCCCGCCACCGCCGCCCCGGCGAACCGCCCCCGTTGGCCACCGCAACCGGCCCCGCGCCTGGTGAGGGCGGACGGCTGGACGCCAAGGCCCGGGCGTTCCTTCGCCGAAACCGGCGCTGGCACGCGGGCACGACCGCCATCGCAGCCGCGGCCGCCTGGTTCAGCGGGCATCCCGAGCTGGCCTGGTCGCTCGCGGTCGGTGCGCTGCTGATGTACGCAAATCTTGCGATGACGACCCGCGCGTTGCTCCGCACCTTTCGCACCGCGACCGAGAGCTCCCAATCCCCCGCCGGTGCGCTCTCTTGGACGACGCGCTGGCCCCTCGTGGCGCTTGCCTTGGTCGGCATCCTTTGGTACATGCCCGCGCGTCCGGAGGGCATCGCGCTAGGTGTAGCGATTTCGCTACTCAGCAGCGTGCTTGCGGCCCTCGGTCTTCCCGACGCAGATCCCCACCATGGGTGACCACGACACTTGGTACACCGTCTTGATGCCCGAATTTTGGGCTCGCCTTGAGCATGGCCCGCTCAAGGAGCAACTCGGTCGTGAGTGGGAATGGATGTTCTTCTCGGACACCCATTTCTCGCTCGTGCACGTCGCCGGTGCACTTATCACCTGCTTGTTTCTGGTGTTCGCCGCGTCCCGTTACCGGGCGAGCATCGAGGATCAGACAAAGGGCGTCGTCCCGCCCCGCCGTTGGACCCTGGCCGCGATGGTCAACGGGTTCGTTGAAGCCGTGTTCAACATGGCCACCGACATCATGGGCGAGGACCAGGCCCGCAAGTTTTTGCCACTGCTGGGCACGTTGGCGCTGTTTATCTTCTGCTGCAACATTCAGGCGTTGATCCCGGGGTTTTTGCCCGCGACCGACACGCTCAAGACCAACCTCGGCCTCGCGGCAATGGCGTTCGTCATCTACAACGTCGTCGGCATCCGAGCGCAGGGCCTCGCCTACTTCGCGCACTTTTTGGGCCCCAGCTTCAGCTTCTCCGCCAACGGGCCCAAGGCCCCGTGGCTGTTTTGGCTGATGCTCCCGGTCGAACTCGCCAGCCACATTGGCCGGCCGATCTCACTTTCGCTGCGACTCATGGGCAACATGGTCGCCGACCACAAAGTCGTGGGCATCATGCTCACGCTGGTACCGCTGTTCGTACCGGTGCCGTTTCTTCTCCTCGGCGTGCTCGTCTGTATCGTCCAAACGGTAGTGTTCACGATGCTGACGATGATCTATATCGCCATGGCCGCAGAACACGCGGAAGGCCACTAGTCATCTCACGGCTTTCCCCAAGGAATAGGAAACATGCGTAACCGCATCCTCGCCCCCCTCGCAACTCTCGCAGTCCTTCTCGTCCCCTCGGTGGCCCTCGCGGCCGATGGAGGTGGCGCGAGCAACTGGGCGTACGCCATGGCCGTCGGCCTCATCATGGGCCTTGGCATCTTCGGCGGCGGCCTCGGTCAGGGACGCGCCGTCGCTGGCGTGCTCGAGGGCATCTGCCGCAACCCGGGCTCGAAAGACGCCGCCTTCGTGCCGATGATCTTGGGCTTGGCGTTCATCGAATCGCTGGTCATCTTCGGCATGGTCATGTCGTTTTTGTTGCTCAACAACATCGGCTAGCCGAGCGATCACGCCGCTGGAACGATCGCTTTGGCGATCCCCGCGAGTCTTTGCGAAAAGGCGCCTCGCTCCATCGAGCGGGCGCCTTTTGTCGTGGTGAGACGCGGTTGCGAGACAGGCCCGCCCTGGCGAGGCTTCTCCCGCCGAAGAAGAAGAACTACTCTTGCTCCGCGAGCCAACGCTCGGCGTCGATGGCCGCCATGCAGCCCGTACCCGCCGCCGTGACCGCTTGGCGGTAGTGCTTGTCGGCTACATCACCACAGGCGAACACGCCGTCGACGTTGGTAAACGAGCTGCCTGGCCGTACTTTGAGGTAGCCGACCTCGTCCGCATCGAGTTGCCCGGCGAAGATCTGACTGTTGGGCACGTGCCCAATCGCCAAGAACAACCCCGTGACGGCGATCTCTTCGTTGGCGTCGTCGACGGTACTCGACAGCACCACGCCGGTGACCGTGTCCTCGCCTTGGACTTCAGACACTTGACGGTTCCAGTGCACGGTGATCTTCGGGTTTTCGAGCGTGCGCTTTTGCATGATCTTGCTCGCTCGGAACTCGTCCCGGCGGTGGATAAGGTGCACGCTCTTGCACATTCGGGTCAGGTACTGCGCCTCCTCCATCGCCGTGTCGCCGCCCCCCACCACCGCGACGTCTTGCTCGCGAAAGAACGCCCCGTCACACGTGGCGCAGGCGCTGACGCCCTTGTTGCGCAACCGTTGTTCGCTGGGCAGGCCGAGGTACTTCGCGCTCGCGCCGGTGGCGATAATCAGCGTGTCGCAGGTAAAATCGGTCTCTTCCGTCGTGATCCGGAACGGACGCTGCGACAAATCCGCTTTCGTGGCGACGTCGTAGATCACCTGGGTGCCGAAACGCTCCGCTTGTTCGCGTAGCTCGTCCATCATGTCGGGACCGGTCACGCCTTTGGGGTAGCCCGGGTAGTTTTCCACCTCGGTGGTGGTCGTCAGCTGCCCCCCCGGTTCCGGGCCGGCGACCACCACGGGCTCGAGATTCGCGCGCGCGGTGTAGATAGCCGCGGTGTAGCCCGCTGGGCCCGCGCCCAAGATCAGTACTTTCGCGTGTCGACTCGCTCGTTCGCTCATAGATGACCGGCACGATAGTCGCTCAGAAAACCACGGACAAGCCGACCCGCAAGACGACGTCGACCACCGACTCGGGCCGTGCGGCCTCGGGAACCTCCTCGGGGATCTGCTCGGGGATCTGGCTTCGCACCCGGCCTTGCAGCTCTGCTCGGGACGGGCCGCGACGCGCTGGGCCCTCGCCGCCGCTCGCTCTCCCCCACCGGTCGCGTTGGATGGGTCGGCGGCTCACTTCACGTGCTCGGTCGACGCGCCGACCGAGAGACTCGACTCGAACGAGACCGCGCCGTTGTCGTTGCGTTTGGCCGCGAAACTCGCTGGTCGCGTCGCCGGCGAGGTCCTGCACGCGACCGGCCCGGGCCAGCTCGATGGGCCAAAACCCGGCCGCGGCTCCGGCGAACCAGGACAGTCGTGGAGCGTCGGCCGCGGCGTTTCGGCGCAGCGGAACGACCCCATGAAACGCCGGGCCGGCTCGCAGCTGCACCAGTCGGTCGATCGGATGGCTGGGCTGCAGCAGTGCCTCGGTCACCAAGGACGCTTGCAGCCACGGTCGCACTCGCAGCGTCACCACCAGCTCTTCGCGGGGACGAACAAAGGTTTGCCAGCGAAGCGCCGGAGTTTGCAGGATACGCAGCTCGGCTTTGGTGCGACTGGAGATTCCCAGACGACCAAGGCTCCCCGAATGACGACCGATCGACAGCGTCGGCACCACGTCGTGCTCTTGCCGCGCGAGACCTTCGACCGGAAACACGCCGCGTGCGTAGCCGTAGCCGAGCGACAACCCCACAATCGAGGTCAGTCCGAGGTGCACCCCCGACGCGACGGCGAACCCCGGTCCGGTGTCTTCGTCCGTCGCGTCGGCCACGACTTGCCGGCCTTCGACCCGCACGCTGAGCATGGTGCGATCGCCCACGCCGACCGCCGAACCGGCGCTGGGCACCACCGAGGTCCGCGTGACCGTTTGGCCCCCGGCCGCCTCGGGAAGTCCCAGCCAGATCGCCAGGATGACCAGGATTCGTGCAAACGCGACCATGTTGGCGATCGCAGCAAACGGCGTGCCGCGAACGGGAATCCCAGGACACCGCGCGATGCGTCCGGGAGCGGACCGACCCGGGACGATCGGCCCGCGGCGGGAGGCCGATTGCCGCGTCGCTCACTCGCCGCGGCACCCGCCGGCTCCTTGGCCGAACCGCGACGCCCGACATCATCGTCACGAGGCCGTCGCCTCGCGCCCCACAAATGGGCCAGTTGCTCGGATGACGGAGCTCGAATCGGTCGACTGATCGGCCGACTAAACTATCAAACAGTCTCCATGTGGATTTTCCTGTAATCGAACGTTCAAGATTTTCGCGTCTCCGTCGATAGGCTGGCTATGCGTCGTTCGACTCCCATTGCGTTTTCCCTCGTCGCTGCGTTGACCGTGCCCGCATGCCTGCCGGGCATTGATCTCGACGAAGGCGGGTTGGGAATGGACGGTTCGACCACGTCGGAGGCTGCCGACGACGAGAGCCCCCTCGACCCCGACGCCAGCGACCCCGAGCCGGGGACGGGCGACGGCGGAGACCACGTCGCACCAGTCGCATTCGACTTCGACTGTCTCACCATCGACCGCGTGCAAGAACCGACGATCATCCCGCCGGCGGGGCTGCAGGTCGGGTTCCGCGTCCTGGACTGCGAGGGCGACCCGATCGGGACGATTCCCCCCAGCAGTTTTCGGGTGATCAATGACGTCAAGGGCGAGCCGTTTGGCGCCGGCTACGAGGGTGGATCGGTGTCCGGCTTGGGGCTGCCGTCTGACTACGCCGTCCACACCGTGCTGGCCTTGGATCTTTCGCAGTCGATCCATAGCTCGGATGCGGTGGACGAAATGGTCGACGGTGCGCTCGCGTTCATCGACCGTCTGCGCGCCTACGCGGGGGACGAGACCCATCACGAGCTCGCCCTGACGGTGTTCGGCCGACCGGAGACGTTCGAGCTCATCGTCGACTTCACCACGGACTACGATCAGCTGATCGAAGCGCTGGAGCAACTGCGAGATGGCCCGAGCCTCGGGAGCACCGACTTGTACGGCGCGTATATGCGAGCTGTCGACCTCGTGACCCAGCGCGGCACAGACGTCGAGCTCACGGAGCGCTTTGTCGTGCTCATGACAGACGGGACCCACGAGGCGGGCGACGAAACGGCCATGCGACAGCAGGCCTTGGCACTCAAGGCGAGTCATCCCGACCTGAATTTCTATAGCATTGGGATCGACGGGGCCTACGACGCCGAGCGCCTGGAGGAGCTCGCATCAACCAGCGAGAACTTCGTGCACGTGTCGGGCTCGGGTGAACTCACCAAAGCGTTTACCGAAGTCGCGTATCGGCTCGCTGCGGCCGCGCACAGCAACTACGCCATCGGCGTGTGCACCCCGGTCTCGTTGGGCGATGATGTGTCGCTCACGATCGAGATCAACCTCGACACTGCCAGCGGCGGCAACGCGGCGGCAACGGTCACCGTGCCGTACCCCGTCGACGAGCTCACCGGCGATCTCGGAGCTTGCCACGCCGACGATACCCAGGGAGAAGACCCCAACGCGCCGAAGGACGAGCTGAGCGTGATCCTGACCGCCGACAACGCCTATGGATTGGGATGGGGATCGTCGACGGTGCTCGGTGAGTATCTGGGCGCGGTGGAGAATGTCACCGCCGGCCAGATCTTCAACTGCAGCGACGGGCCTGAGCGCTACACCGTGATGCGAGAAGAACTCGACGGGGCCAACTACATCTACGTGGCGGCCTACGCGGACGAAGGCGTCACGCAAGGCCTGCTGGGTCAAGTCGAAGTCTACAACGCCGACGGCGAGCTAGAGCGAACGGTCTACACGGGCGACGCGGGGTGGGAGGTGTGTGCCACCGGACTGGCGTTCACTATGGGCAGCTTCGGCCCCGACGAGGACGTGCTGCAACAGCAACTCGAGGCCTGCAACGCCGCCAGCAACTCTGGCTGGCTCGGTGCCGACCAGGGCCTGGCCGTCGGCGAGCGCAATGACACGCCACGGCGACACGTGGTCCCGGGCAATGAGTTCCCGATCACGTGTGCGGAAGACATCGACCACGAGGCACGATGGATCTGGCACGACTGGGACTTGGACTCAGACGCGAGCGCGTTCATCACTCCGCCGGGCGGGGGCAACCCCGACGACCAGTTCCTGCTGTTTCGCCTCCCGGTGCCGTCTTGATTCCGTGGCGGGCGCAGATCCTTCGTCCGCGGCCGAGATCACTCTTCGGGTTCGTGATCCCGCGCGGTGCGGACCCATTCACCCTGCTTTCGCCGCGCCATGAAGCTGGAGTAGATCCCCAGTTTGGACACAACGTAGCCGGGCACACCCACAAAGTCGCGCAACGACAGAATGTGGCGACCGTAGCGGGCCCAAGCCGCACCGATCGCCAGGGTCATGGCCGCTAGTTCCGCCGTGACCAGCAGCAGCGGCCACGCCGATCGAGCCACCAGCCCCCAAAGCAACGTCACCCCGAACGCGAGCCCCAGCAAGGCCACGAAGAATGCCAAGGGGGGCACCATGGAGTCGAGACCCAACGCGACCAGGCCGGGTCGCCGGTGTCGCACTCCCTGGGCGACGGCTCGAGGCGCACGCCCGAAGAGCGCCTCGAGTTGACCGTGTTCCCAACGTCGCCGCTGAGACATGGCCGCCGCTCGTTGGCCGGGCAGTCGACTGGAGACACGCACCCACGGGTAAAACCGCGGACTTCGTCCCTGCATGGCCAGCTCGATACCCATGGCGAGGTCTTCGGTGAGTGACGCTCCCATTTCCGGCGCCTCGGCGAGTGCACGCCACGGGAATGCCATCCCGGACCCGAGAAGCTGGCAAGGCAACCCCAAACGCAGCAGACCCAGGGGGCGCACCCGATTGCGAACCGCCACAGCGAACGCGGAAATGCGACCAGCAAAGCCCGCGCGAGAGGCCACGCCCAATAGATAGTCCGCTTGCATCGGCTGCCCGGTGGCATTGGCGCGTGCGGCCAGCTCGACCAACGTCCCCTCACTAACCACGCAGTCGGCATCCATGATGATGACGACCGCCGGCGGAGAGTCGCGCAGATGATCGATGCCGTGAGTCAACGCGTACCCCTTGCCGCGATGGCTGGCGTGGCTGCGCTCGAGAACGGAAGCACCGCCGCGCCGAGCGATCGCCGCGGTGTCATCGGTGCAATTGTCCGCGACGACGAGCAAGCGATCACACGCCCGCAGCTGGCGTTGCAGCTCCTCGATCACGGGCCCGATCCCACCGGACTCGTTGTGCGCGGGCATGAGCACGACGAAGGGCGGAGCATCGTCCCCACCCGCGGGCGGCACCCCACGGCCCAGCGCGGCCGCGACCAGACACTCGATCACGAACACGGCGACCGGCACCGCGAACACCAACGCCAGCCCCAGCAACGCGAGATCGATTGCAGAGACCAATCCGAATGCGCCCACCATCACGCGCGGTGTAACACGCGTGCGTCGGCTCGGCCACGAGACCCACGATGCCCTGAAGCGGCCACGGTGAGCTAAGTGGGTTTTTTGTCGGACACACGAATGACCCGGCGAACACCCAGAAGAAGCCGAGACCGATCGCAACGATCGACTCGGACACCGACCTCGACCCGAGCCGGCCACCACTGACCTCGTCGTCCGAGCGCGGCTCGTCATCGCCATCTGCCGCATCGAACGTCTGCGCATTTTGCGCCACGTCCGTTCGCGGCCGTGGATGGGGCTCGTCGTCCCGCAGCATCAACCCGGCCCAACACTCGGAGGTCGACGCCACGGCGGCAGCACGGCTACACGGGCAGGCCCAAGAAGTTGACGAAGTCCCGCGGCAGACCGTGTTGACCCGCGCTTGGCGTGGCGCGATTCCGTGCAAACTTTTGACTTCGATTGCGCCGGCCGCTGCTGGTGCCGTGAACGCGTCGTCCACGATTGCCATCGCAAGCCACGCGACGCGCTGGTGAGGCCGGCGTCATCTCAATGAACCGTTATCGGCAAACTCGCGACGCCCAGCTGTGCGGTTGTGCGCAGCCCGATGTCCGTGTCGAATGCGAATCTGCTCAACCCGCTGCGACGACTCTTGCTGCTGTTTTGCTTCGGTGTCGCCGCTTTGCTTCCCTCGTTGAGCCAGGCGCACTACTTCCCCATCATCCGCGCGGACCTTCGCTTCGCGGACGACCGCCTGCACATGCTTCTGGTCGCTGACTCGCCGGTCCTGGCGAAGGACCCCGTGTTGGGCTACGCGCTCGCGGGCCCCGTCGCCGGAGCCCGCGAACTCATCGAGGAGATCCAGCGCGCTCCGTTCCTGTTCTTCGATGAGGTAGGTGCGGAGCTTCGCATCGACTCCGTGAACGAAGGGACCAGCGACGATCTGTTCTACTCTGGCGGCGTCGTCGACAAAATCAAGCTTTCCGCGGCCATACCATCTGGCACCGTGAGCTTTCGCGTGCGTGGGCTCGAGCGCAAGCCCCTGCGTTTGGAGATCCACTGGCCCGACGAGGAGGCGGAGTTCGTCCCGGTGCCGCCGCGCACTGACTCCGACGCGGTGCACCTCACCGGCATCGACGTCAGCCACCCGTATCCCCCGCCACGAAGCCTCACCGAGATCCGGGCGACCCGAGAGGAACGAGACCGGGACCCCCCCGCCACGAGTCGTCGGCCGGCCACTGAGAAGACCCCCCTCCGCCCGAGCACGATGTCGTCAGATCCGCGCGCGTCCTCGACCGGCGGCTCGCGACGAGCCCGCGCCCCCCTGAGCACGCTCTTGGCCCGGTACGTTGCCCTCGGTTTCGAGCACATCTTGCCGCTGGGCTTGGATCACATCCTCTTCGTCATGGGGTTGTTCTTTGCCTCGCCGCATCTCGGTGCATTGGCCGCCCAAGTGACGGCCTTCACCCTGGCGCATTCGCTGACGCTGGTGCTGAGCGCCCTCGGCGTATGGTCCATCCCCACCGGTGTGGTCGAACCGCTCATCGCCTTGTCGATCGTTTTTGTCGCGCTCGAGAACACGATACCCCAGGACAAGCGCAAGGGACGGTTGCTCACCATCTTCGCCTTTGGCTTGCTACATGGCCTCGGTTTCGCGTCGGTGCTGCTCGAACTCGGGCTTCCTTCAGACCGTTTGGTCTGGGCGCTTGGGGCATTCAATCTCGGCGTGGAGCTCGGTCAACTCGCCGTTCTCGTCAGCCTGTGGCTGCTCTTGCGGCCCCTACGAGAGCGCGACTGGTACCGCACCACGATCGCCGTACCAGCGTCCGTCGCGATTGCGGCCGTGGGATTGTACTGGTTTGTCGAGAGAGTCTGGTTCTAGGCAAGGGCCGGCGATGGGCACCGGCCCCTACGCGGCTTAGGCGACGCTTCCTACACAGCCGCCGCGATCGGGAACGGGCCTAGGGACGATCGACAGTGTGCGGCGTGACCGTGTCGCCCTCGATCTCAAGCCAACCGATCTTGTCCTCACCGTAGTAGTACGACATGCCGACGTCCAAGCGCCAGATCTTACCACCACAAGCGGAGTTGACGTTGTTTTGAATCGTGTGGCCCACCACCATTCGATCAGCGCCGACGGCTGAGAGAACCTGGTTGAGCTGCGAGCAGTCCGCCCCGCTGTCCGAGTAAGCTCGGCTCCATAGCGGGCCGTCGCTTTTGTAGGCCGCGGCCGGCTCGCTCGCGTTGCCGTTCATCCACGAGCGGATGGACGAGTTCACACTTTGATAGTTCACGTAGGCGCTCTCGAGACCGCCGTGCACAAAGACGTTGCCGTGCAACACCAGCACGTTCGGGCGCTGAGCGAACCGCCGCGCCCACTTACCGCCAGGACGCATCTCGTTCTCGCGCTGTGAGCTGTTCGGCCCGCCGAGATCGCTGTCGCGATCTACGTAGCGAAAGTCCAGCTCGACGTTGAGGATCTCGTGGTTGCCGTTGAGCACGTACACTTGGCCAGGAGCTTGCGCGGCCAGGTCATCGAGAAGGTTCAAGATGGCGAGTTCGTCGGCACCACGGTCGAGCTGGTCGCCGGTCTGAACGAAAATGGTGTCACCGCCGGTCCAGATGCCGCCCGCGCTCATGAGTCCGGAGAGCTCCAACGCGTACTCCAACGCAGCGACGTCACCGTGTACGTCGGCGACGGCGATGATGCGTTGGCCACCACTGCCGCCCCCACCATCTCCATCACCACCGCCACCATCTCCGCCGCCGCCATCACCATCACCGCCGCCATTGCAGATCCGCTCCAGATCACTACAGCAATCGTTGTAGCGAACACACTGGTCGTCGCACTGACAGCTCTCGGATGCGTCGAAATCACCGCAACGCCCCTGGCAGCTGGCGCGTTGTGAGGAGCCAGATCCGGCCGAGGGCCGGCTGACGTCAGGTGCAGACGCCTCGCCGTTTGCGGGCGAATCATCGGTCTCGTCGACTGAGTCGCAAGCCCCGAGCACGCCCATTAGCCACACACCGATGACCGACGCACCGATGCTTGTGAGTTCTCTTGGAGAGAGGGTAGGAAACCCGTGTTTCATCCCATCCAATTCGGCGCCTCTCGCAAACGCGAGTCGACGGCCACGCGTCCGCTTGGTGACAACCCGTTCGCGGCGCTGCGTGTTCGAGATTGCGGTCGCAACCCAGGGCACGCGGCGTCCCCGGACTTCAGCAGGCGCTCCTTTTCGCGCGGCGAGTGATCGAGCATTTCAGTGTTTTTGACAAACTGCGCCCCTTGACCCATGGGCAGTTTTTATCAGTCGCCGTGTTGAGAATGATGACTGTGGTGCACATCATCGTTGTGGTCGTCGGTGAAGCGCCGACGAAGCCCTCGCCACGTAATGCAATGGCACTACGGTCTCGCAAGCAGCCTCGGGCTCGGTTGACCAAAATCGCCGACCACCCTCGCGCACGGGACCGCGCTAATACTGATGCGGGCCAGTTGGCGAGTCGCCGGAGAGACGCAAGTCCAGGGCAACGCCTGCTCAGAAACTGGCGGAGTTTCGACCGAACCGGTCGGGTCGGCCGAGAGTCGGCCCAACGGCTGTGCCCGCGATGCGCCGCGGTCGAGGATCGGGCCACCGTCACCCTGCGCGCATGCGTCCTCGTGCCTCACTGGGCACGCCCGTCGCACGGGCGAGCGCCGCCTGCGCTATTCTACGCGCAAGGTCGATCGTCGAACCCGCTAGTGACTCAAAGCAAGCGCCGAAAAGGAGCCAGCGGAGAGAATCTAGGCCTACACCAGCGACCCTTGCGCGAGGTCGGGTCGGCTCGTGCCGTGCCATACCGGCCGTTTTTCCCGCGCACGGCGACGCGATCCGCCTCGGACGATCCACAACGTGGATCCATCCCACCGCTTGTCCGAGCTAGGTTATGACATTTGTCATGAGCCCTCGTGCCACAACGGTCCGCTCCTCGAACGCCAGCTTCCCCCTCGACGGGCCACGAACCGTCGCCGCGTGGATAAGCGCAGGTCTGGTCGGCTCGTTGGTTCTGCTGACCGGAGCGTGTGCGTCGGAGGAGCCCAAGCCGGACGAGGGACTCGACGCCAACGCGGATAAGCCGTCCGACGACAACAGTAGTGACGGCGGTGGGGTCGCTGATGACGATGATGACGGTGGCGATGAGGGTGAGACTGACGACGACGACGACGACGATAGCGGTGACGACGACGATGGGAATGGTGACGACGATGACGACGATGACGACGATGACGACGATG
>QKPP01000096.1 GCA_006508105.1 Myxococcales bacterium FL481
CGTCATCGTCATCATCGTCATCGTCGTCATCGTCGTCATCGTCGTCATCGTCGTCATCGTCGTCATCGTCGTCATCATCATCGTCGTCATCGTCGTCATCGTCGCCCGCGTCCGGTTGGATGGCCGACTCGGGCGTCGTGTCGGCGTCGCCGGTGTCGGCTTTTGCGCAGGTCAGAGCGAGCAGGCAGGCCAGGGCCGGGAGGGTCAGCACGTGCTTGGACATCGTCGTACTCCGTCAGGGCCCCGGCGCGGCCAAGGTCCGTTACCTCCGTTAGACTGGATCAGCTCATCCTTTTCCAGCGTCATTCGTACAAAGGGACACATTGCCGCTGAGCACCGGGCCGCCTACCGCGGGCATATGCAAACGTGCGCTCGCCCAACCGTTTTCCGTGTTGTCCAGAGCCCGCCCTCGTCCACCGGCGGACGTGTCGTGACTCGAAGTTGGCTCCGGGTCACCGCAACGCCGGCGCGACCCTCAGTCGACCGCGATTCCGACCGCGGCCCGCCAGGTCTCGAATTGACGCTCGAGGTGACGGTACGCGCGTGACCGAACCAGTGCGCGCGCTCGTCGGCCGAACTCCGTCGCGGTGCTGCGATCTCGGCGCTTCAACGCGAGTTCAGCGAGCTCCATGCAAGTTTCAATCTCCGGCTCGAGTTGTTCATCTCCCAAGGAGAAGTACTCCAGCGCGCGCTCGAAGTGCTGCTCGGCTGTTTCGCGGTCGTCACGCTCTCGGGCGAGTCGCCCCAGCCCGAGTTCAGCAAGCCCCAACAGCTCGTGGTCGCTTTCGGTGGCGAGGGTGAGCACCTGCGCCGCGGTGTTGTAGCGGGTCCTCGCCTCGTCGAGCTGGGACGCGGCAAGGGCGGTGTCGGCGAGGGCGAGCTCCAGCATCGCGGTCGGGACGCTTGGCGCCGCGTTCGTAGTCAACTCGAGGGCCGGTGGCACCAGCTCCTGAGCGCGTGCGAGCTTGTCGGCGCGTCGCGCCGCGGAGAGGACCCGCGTCAGCGCGTGGGTGGTGACCGGGTGTCCGGCGCCGAACAGGTGACGTTGGCCGGCCAGGGCCGACTCGTAGCTTTGCAGGGCGCCGGTCTTGTCACCCAGCTGGGCTTGGGCGTCGCCGGTCGCCAGATCGATGCGGGCGGCGAAGGACGCCGAA
Organism: Myxococcales bacterium FL481; assembly: GCA_006508105.1. GTDB lineage: Bacteria > Myxococcota_A > Polyangia > Nannocystales > Nannocystaceae > FL481. The sequence goes on from QKPP01000096.1 coordinate 1,155, forward strand.
GCGCTGGCCTCGAGATGCCGTGCCTTGGCGTCGGTCAACGCGGCTAACGCGTCACTCGGTCGGCCGGCCGCCGTCAGCAGTCGGCCGAGGGCTTCGAGGCGTTGGCTTTCCAAATGGGGGTGACCACCGAGGTCCTCGAGGGCCGCCGCGGCGTGCTCGGTCCATTGCATCGCCTCGTCGTGGCGCTCGAACTCGAGCGAGGCGAGGAGGCTCAGGCGAATAGCGGCATCGGCTGCCACCCGAAGGCGCGACGCATCCACCCCCAAGAAATAGGCGTCTTTGAGGTGTTCGTAGGCCCGCTCGTGCTCCGCCGAGGCTTGCTCGAGCTCGCCGAGAAGCAGGTTGGCTTCCGCGATCACCGGACCGTAGCCGGTGGCTTGCGCCCGGGACACCAGATCTGATGCGAGCTGGAGCGCGTCGTCCGGGTGTCCGGCGTGGCGCAGCGAATGGGCGCGGGCGATACGATCTCGCAGGCGCGCCACGGTTCGAGCGTGGGCGGCCGGCGGGGGAGCGTCGAGCGCTGTCGACAAGACTGTGGCGTCGGTGCACAGCTCGAGGGGCAGCAGCGCGTCCACGCTTCCGACCGCGTGTTCCAGGGCCGATTCATCTCCGCGGACGAGCAGCGAGGTCAGTGTGTGCAACGCGATCAGTCGGCGCTCGTAACAGGCGGCTTGCACTTCAAACGCGGCTTGCGTGTGGGCCTCTTCGAGATAGTGCGCCCGGCACGATGCGTTGAGGCCCGCGACCAGCGACTCGGCGTAGTCGTCGAGTCTGGACTGCGCGGCTGGCCAGCTGGCGGGAAACCACGGCGCGTCCTCCGAGCGTTCGGTCGCGACCTTGGCCACCTCCGCTCGCTTGTTGTCGTCCCAGATGCCGCGGAGCCGAGCTCCCGCCCGATCGCAGGTGGGGGTCTTCTTGACCATGTCCGCGACCCACGGAGCGGCCACGGCCGCGGTGGCCACCAGCAGTGCCGCCACCGCTGCGCGGCGAGCCGCCGATCGCCGACAACCTCGAAGCTCGCGGGCGAGGGCGTCGATGGACGGCCAGCGTGCCGCACTTTCGACGGACAAGCCGCGTTTGATGGCGCGCGTCAATCGGACCGGAAGGTCCCGGCGCTCGGGAAATGCGAGATCTCCTCGGCGTTTGCGATCGAGCAGGTCGTCGGCGTGGCCGTGGTCGAACGGGGTCCGACCGAACAACGCTTCGAACGCCACCAGGCACAGGGCGTGCTGATCACTTTCGGGGCTCGGGGCCTGGCCCGCGAGCTGTTCCGGAGCGACGTAGAACGCCGATGCGGTGCCGCCGAGGTTGCGAACGCGAGCGCGCCCGTCTTGATCGATGACAATCGCCTTCGGTGACAGCGCGCCGTGGACGAGGCCCCGGCGATGTAGGTGGGAGAGGGCCAACCCGACGGTGACGAGTACATCGGTCACGGCTCGCCAGCTTCGCGGCTTGGCGGTCAGCCACTCGTCGAGCGGGTTTCCGGCCAGGCGTTCGACCGCCAAGAATTGGCCATGCGGCGCATCGACGAGTTCGTGGACGCGAGCGATCGCGGGATCCGAGAACCCGCACAGCGCTTCCGTGTCTTCGGGCGCTTGCGCCAGCCACAGCAACTCGACGTCACGGTCGTGGGTCGTGTCGCGGGCGATGTAGCCGGTGGGTTTTCTCGCATCCCCGAGGGGACCCACGACCTCGTATTTGCCGACCTGGTCGCCGGCGGACAGCTTGGGAAGCCGGTCCTTGGGCGGGGAGACCCGCACGGACTTGGGAGTGGAAGAACGAACGACTCCATCTGAGCGGCGCTGCTGCCGACGTACGTTCATTTCCTCGGAGAGCTCCGCAAGATTGTCGTCCCCGTCAGCCATTAGCGAGTCGAGAGAGTCACGACTCAACCAACGTACCTGCGATTGGGCGGTATTGCACCACCACGATGGCTCGGGTGCCGCGTTGCTGATCGCAGTGGACAATGAGCGTTCCAGACCGGGCGAGGCGCGAAATCAAGCGACCGAGGACGGGGCTTCGCGGACCATGCCGGGGTCGTTTGACGATGCAGCGCCGCGCTCGGTAGGGGCTGGACATGGCCAGTGACGGCGGACGACGGCATCGGCGACCCGCCGCCGGGTTCGATGCTTGCTCGTGATCGAAGTGTGTCAGTCGTGCGGCGTTGGCCAGACGAGCGCATGCCAGTCGCGTTTTGTATCGAGCCGGAAGCGAGCGCGATCAGCTCTGAGGACGGGAAGAGACTCACCGCGCCGGGGTGGTGGTTCGCGGCCCCCAGGAGTCTCGGCGGCGCGATCGCGACCCGTCGATCAGAAGCGATGGGTCGGTCCGGGCATGGCGGCTCGACTGGCACGAGCGTCAGCCCGGCTGGACACCGCCGAGCTGCGGGGAGTCGTAGCCTCGCTCGACACCGACCGTCCGAGACAAGCGGCCGAATGGTCGCCCGCCGCTAGGCGGGGCCGCGCTCGCGGTTCGAACGTGGCACGAGGCGCGAACCGTCGCGCCGAAGCCAGCGCAGCCCGGCTGCGAGGCCGGCGGCGATCAAGGTGATGAGGCCGGCGGCGCCCGACTCGGTTGCCGGATCGGGGTGTTCGGGACGCTGGTTCGCGAACTCGTCGCCTCGTTCGTGGCGACGGAGCCACCACACCAGCCCGCCGATCATCAGCAACGGCGCGAACGTCAGGAGCGCCGTCGTGACGAGGAAGGCGATCTGGTTTTCCTCGTTCTTGGCGGCAACGCAGCCGGGGCAGGCGTGGGCTATCGTGGTCCACAAGCACGTGACCAGTCCCGCGAACCCGGGCAGCATCCGTCGCTGTGACCACGACGGTACGATTTGTAGGTGGTCGTGGGCGTCCATTCGCGGCTCAGCGGTTCGGCTTCTCGCTACAGGTAGACGCGGACGTAGAGGATGGGCCACATACCCACCACAAAGTACCAAAGGGCCTGCGCGGCGCCGAAACGACTCATGGTGAGCTCGTGCCGGAGAAACGCCAAGTAGCACGAGACCACCAGCCAGATCGCTGCGATGGCGTGCACGGCGTGGGTCCCCACGATCAGGTAGAAGAATGCCCCGTGGGTGCTGGACGTCAACGTCAGCCCCTGATGCAGCAGCTGCACCCACTCGGCGCCCTGGAACAAAACGAAGAACGCCCCCAAGGCTGCGGTCGCCAAGAGGCGAACACGAAAACGATCTCGTTCGCCACGTGAGTAGGCCTGGTGCGACAAAAACAAAAACACGCCGCTGGCGAGTAGGGCTGCGGTGTTGATCAGCGTGGCCTCGACGGGGAGGCGGGGCTGGTCCGGTGGCGGCCAGGGCCCGTTCGCGGTCGTTCGCACGATCATGAACGCGGAGATCATGCCCGCAAACAACATGATCTCCGTGACGATGAAGATCAGCATGCCCAAGACGCCGTTGGGCAGCGCCGGCTGACGCCGAATGGGCGCGATGGGCGGCGACGAAACGGCGGTCGAATCGAGCATAGTGAGATGGTGAACGTCGACCGGTTCAGTGTCCAGCGTGGCCGGACGCCTCAGCGGCCTTCATCGCCCGTTCGATCTCTGCCTTGGCCGCTTGGTTCTCCCACTGGTGGCCATCGTGGTTCAGCACATCCGGCGCCACGCCCGCGAAGAACAACAGCATGAACGCCAAGCCGGTCACCAGCATGTACACGGCGATCTTGCGCTCGATGTTCAGGTGCATGAAGTTCTTGGCCACCATGTAGGCCTTGATCACGGCGATCCCGAAGGCCGTCACCAAGGTGATGATCGGGTTGCCGAGCTCAGGGCCGGCGACGCTGATCACCAACAGCACGAGGAGGATCGCCCAGACCTTGACGTAGTTGGGGTGAGCGTGAGCGTGAGCGGATGCGCCAGACATGACAAGCCTCGGGTGCTACTTGGCGATGTAGAGAAGAGGAAACAAGAAGATCCACACGAGATCGACGAAGTGCCAGTACAAACCGATAAGCTCGACTCGCTGAAGTTCTTCGTTTCGCCGAACCTGGAACGAGAGGATGGCCATGATGATCATCCCGCCGATGACGTGGAACGCGTGGATGCCCGCCGCGGTGTAGTAGAAGGCCCAAAAACCGTTCGCGGTGATCGTGTAGCCAAGTTGAATCTCGTGGGTCCACTCGAAGCTTTTGACGACGAGAAACACCAAACCGCCGAGGATCGTAAACCAGATGAAACGAAAGGCCTTGCGACCATCGCCTTCCTCGGCGGCCTTGTGGGCCAGCACGATCGTGAGGCTGGAGGTGAGCAGCACGAATGTATTGAAAGCCCCGGCCCACGTGTTCGTGTGCACGGCGTAGTTGGCCCACTCGGGGTGTCCCAGCCGGTGCATCAGATAGCTGGCGAGAACCCCGCCGAAAATGACGATCTCAGAGGTGATCACCCACCACACGGCGAGCCGGCCGGTGGGGATCCCTGTGACGCTGCGGGTGGTCGCAATCGGTTTCATCGTAGTGCCTCGTGGGGTCGCGTGAGCCAGGCGTCAGGTGGATGGGGATGACTTGTCGGACGCAGGCATGTTCTGCGGCCAGTAGTCCTCGTCGTGATCCGGGTGACTGTACTCGTACGGGCCGCGGTACACCGACGGAAGGGGGTGGAAGTTGCCATGCGGCGGGGGCGACGGAGCGGCCCATTCCAAGGTGTTTGCCTTCCACGGGTTCTTGCCGGCCTTGCGTCCCGCAACCATGCAGTAGAAGAAGTTCACCAAGAAGATGAACTGAGCGAGCAGCATGATGACCAGGGCGACCGTGGCCATCTGGCGCAAAAAGAACATGTCCGAGGTCGCAAGCTCGGGAAAGTGCTCGTAGTTGTAGATGCGGCGGTGCTGGCCGCCCAATCCCAGAAGGAACAACGGGATGAAAATCACGTTGAACGGGATGACCGTCAGCCAGAAGTGAACTTTGCCCCAGGTCTCGTTCATCATGCGGCCGAACATCTTGGGGAACCACATGGTGACGCCTGCGTAAACGGCGATGATCGCAATGGGGAAGAACGTGTAGTGGAAGTGGGCGAGCACGAAGTAGGTGTCGTGAAAGTAGATGTCGGCACCACTGGCTCCTAGGAAGATGCCCGTCACACCGCCGATGAGAAACTCGCCAATGAACGCCAAGGCCCAAAGCATGGGGGTCGTCAGCCGAATCGAGCCTCCGTACAGCGTGGCGATGTACACGAAGCACATTTCCGCGAGCGGCACCGAGATCAACACCGTCGTGACCGTGAACACGTTCGCCATCCGCGGGTCGATGCCGGCGACGAACTGGTGGTGCGCCCAGACGAAGAAGCTCAACACGCCGGTGGCAAATGCGGTGTAGAGCACCGTCTTGTAGCCGAAGAGTTTCTTGCGCGAAAAGACCGTAATGATCTCCGCGACGATGCCCATGGCCGGGAGCAACACGACGTACACCTCGGGGTGACCAAAGAACCAAAATAGGTGCTGCCACAAGATGGGGTCGCCGCCACGGGCCGGATCAAAGAACGAGGTGCCCAGGGTTTGGTCGAAGATCAGCATCACCGCGCCGGCGACCAACGGCCCCACCGAAGCCAGGAACAAGATGCTGGCGACGACGATCATCCAGATGACCATCGGGATGTCGAACATCTTCATGCCGGGGGCACGCGAGTTCATGGCGGTGGTGATGAAGTTGATCCCGCCGAGCAAGAACGCGACGAACTCCAATGCCACCGCGACCACCCAAATCGTCGACCCCAGGGGCGTCAAGCTGTACTCGCCTTTGGCCGAAAGCGGCGGATAGGCCGTCCATGCCCCACCAAAGGCCCCGCCTTCGACGAAGAAACCCGCGATGAGGACAATCGCGCTGATCAGAAACACCTGGTACGAGAGGCGATTGAGCCGCGGAAACACCATGTCATCGCAGCCGAGCATCAGCGGGATGAGGTAGTTCCCGAACGCGGCGATGAGTACCGGCATCGCCACCCAGAAGATCATGATGGTGCCGTGGTTGGTGACCAGCGAGTTGTACTCGGTGGGAGAGACGATGCCGAACAGGGGCACGTTTTGGCCCGGAAAGGCCAGCTGCATGCGAAACACGTACGCGAAGTAGCCACCGATGACCGCCATCGCCATGCCTGTAAACAGGTACTGCATGGCGATCATCTTGTGATCGGTGGTCCACAAGTACTTGTGGATAAAACCCGGCTCTTCGTGGTGGTGATGATCGCCGTGGGCGTGGGCGTCGTCGGAAGTCGTGGGGTGGGACATGGCGAACCTCGGTAGTCGAGAGCGGACGGGGGCGATCAGCCGGCCTGAGCGACCAATGCAGCCTTCTTCTGCTGCTGCTCGGCCATCCAAGCCTGATGTTCTTCGGCGGTCTCGATGAAGATGCGCGCGGCCATGATGCCATGCCCGATGCCGCACATCTCAGCGCACTGGATATCAAACTCGCCGGTCATCGTCGGCTCAAACCACCCGGTGATTTCGCGCCCGGGAATGGCGTCTTGCTTGAGACGAAAGACGGGAACTGAGAAGTTGTGCAGCACGTCGCGGGAGACCAGCTTGTAGTGGTGGAGCTTGTCGACTTCCACGTGCAGCTCGTCGGCGGTCAAAATGTCGTCGGGTGTGTCGAGCTGGCCGTCCGGACCCGCGTGCTGGAAGCTCCACGCCCACTGTTGACCGATGACCCGCACGGTCGTGTCCGCCTCGGGCAGGGTCATCTTGACATCCACCCATACACGGATGGCGGCGACGATGACGAGCACATCACAGACCAAAACGGCGTAGTGGGCCCAGCTGATCGGCTTGGTGTATTTCTTTTCGGACCCCGTGATGTACAGGGCTTTTTGCCCCTCACGCGCGCGGAACTTGAAGATCAGCCAAAAGAAGACGCCGGCCGTCAGGAAAAACCAAAACCCGGTCAGCACCGCGATCAGCAAGATGACGCCATCGATGTCGCTGGCGTAGGTGGATGCGCTGGGAAGCATGGTGAACCTCGGACGCTAGAGGATAAAGGCGAAGACCACGCCGACGTAGAGCGCGGTGCAGACCATGGTGATGATGAAAATCTTCCGCGCGAATGCGTCGGATTCGTCTTCTTCGTGGGCCATCGGAGTCTCGTTCGGGTCGCCGTTACGGCTCGAAGGTCATGATGTGCGCGACCACGTCCTTGATCGCTTGATCGTTGGGCAGCGTGACCGCCATCGCGCGCATCTGGGCGCCGGTGGGATCGGCTGCCGCATCACCGCCGCGCACTCCATCGATGAACTTGCGCAGCTGCGCGGTGAGATACCAGTCTGGCGAGCCGGCGAGAGGCGGGGCGTTGAGCGCCGGGTTCCCTTGGCCGGATGCGCCGTGACACGTCACGCAAGGAGCGTAGTAGCCGCTTCCGCGCGTGGCGCTTCCGCCCGCGACCTTGGGTTCGTGATTTCCTTGTCGAGGCAGACGGGAGACGTACCGAGCGACTGCGGTCACAGATTCGTCGTTCGGCATGGACATGGACAGTGGGCGCATGCGCATGCCCGGCGCGTCGTCAGGGTGAGCCCCGCGTGCGCCGCTGCGAAACTTGTGCAACTGGGCCTCGATGTACCACTGGGGCAGGCCGGCGATCTGCGGGGCTTCGATGTCAGGGTTCCCGGCCCCGTCGGAGCCGTGGCAGTTCTCGCAGGCGTCGTAAAGCTCTTCGCCAGACGCCGGAGCGCCAGTTGTGGGGCCACAAGCAGAAAGTGCCAACGCGAGCGCAGTGGCCGACGGAAGGTGGATTCGGACGGGCATCGTTGAGATCTCGTGACGGCGTTTCGTCGCTGGCTCGGTCAGTGGCCGCGAGTCTTCGCCGCTGACCGGGATGAAGGCAGGCAGGGCCATACCGCTTTTTTGGATCTTTGTCGTGGGGTCGCGGAACGTGCGCGAGCGCCCGCGGGGAGGTGCAGCCGACGCAAAGGCTGCGCCGAACTATAGGTCGTCGTGGAGCAGGGGAGGAGGTGCAATGTTTGCTGTGGGGCAAACCGCGCGCGCTTTCGCCATCGCCGCAAGCCGAACTCAGATCGCAATAACTCGGTGCTCTCTAGCCGCCAGGCGCCGGATGGCGCGGTGCGGGTGGCGGTGACGGCCGAACCGGGCGGGGGCGCAGCGGCGAGTCCTCGCGACATGACGTCCGGTGATCTCGTGCGGCCGTGCCGGGGTCGAGTTTCGGTGACGCGGCGACAAGCGCATCCAGCCCCGGCGCCCCCGGCTGAGCCGAGCCGGCCTGAGCGGCTCGCACCCGAGGGCTTCGCGGCCCGGATGCACGTGTCGAATCGGTCGCCGCGTCGGGCGTCAGGCCGCGACCGTGGCTCGAGGGCTGGCGGACGACCCTCGCTGATCGCGCGCACTTCCGAGCGGTAGCCAGCTCGGTGGCAAGCTCAGTTCCTCCCCGCGGTACGAGAACTGGCGAGCGGCTCCCAGCGTCAGCGAGTCACCTGCGTTGAGCACGTGCACTCGCCCGCGCGTGGTGCCGACGACACGGTGGCTCGGCCGATGACGGTGGCCGTGGAGCACCAGATCGCAGCGTCCGGCCACCCGCTCGAGCAGGTGACGACCGGTTTGAAGCTCGGTGGCGTAGGGCCATCCGATCATCGTGGAGAGGCGTTCACACAGTTGCTCCTCCGGGAGCGGTACCGGGTGATGGTGCAGCATGACCACGCGCAGGTGGTGCGGCGGCGCGGCGTCGAGGGCAGATTCGATCGCGTCGAGATCTTCTGAGGTGATCTGACCGTGGCTCGCCAACAAAAATCGGTTGTGGGGCCCCGTGGAGTCGACCCGCACAAGGTACATGCCGGCGTTGAGCTCTACGCGAACCCGTTCGTTGGGCATCATGTCGTTGCCCGCGTCGTCACCCAGGCGGTCGTGGTTGCCCGGGACGATCGTCAGGCGATCTCGCAGGGGCTCGAACAGATTGCGAAATGCGTCGAATTCGTGGCGATACCCTCGGTGGGTGATGTCGCCCGTGACCAGCACTTGGTCCACCTTCGACGCCACAAGCCGGCGGACCATGCCATAGACTCGATCAACGGTGCATCGGCGAGCCCCGAAGTGGAGATCAGAAAGGTGCACCATGGTTCGCACTCGGCGGCTCATGTGCCGATGTCATAGCGGTCTCGATCGATGGTGCAAATCGCTGTTGTGGGGCTTGGAGCAAGTGTCGCGACGCAGTCACTCCGCAGACATGACCCGTCGATCACGTGCCACTCCAGCGTCGAATTTGAGCACTGTGGCCTGACAATCGGTGGTCGGGCCGCAGGTATGGGTCTTGTGCAGGACGTTTGCTACGGTCCGCCGTCATGCTCCATTTGGCCTCCACGACGCCTCGATCCTGGGTGGATCGCGTCTCCGCGGATCTCGACGAGCTGCTCTTGGACCATACTCATTGCGAGAAAAAGGCGGCGTCGACGGCCCTCAACCTCGTGTTCCGTCACGACGCCACATTTCCGCATCTGGCCGCCCCACTGGCCGCAGTGGCGCGCGAGGAACTCGAGCATTTCGAGCGGCTACTCGAACTGCTGGCAGATCGTGGGGTTGCGTTTCGGGCCGTCACGCCAGGCCCCTACGCGGCTCGGTTGCTGGGTGGCGCTCGGAGCGGCGGGCTCGCACGCACGGTTGACACGCTGTTGTGCGCCGCGCTGATCGAGGCCCGCAGCTGCGAGCGAATGACCCGATTGGCCGAGTATCTACCGGAAGTCGGGCTGCGGAACTTCTATCGCGATCTGCTTCAAAGCGAAGCCCGGCACTTTTCTCTGTACGTCGACATGGCGCGCTCGCTGCCAGGGGTGAAGGACGCGGCGGTTGAGGAGCGCGTGCGGGAGCTCGCCGCGCACGAGGCCGACGTGCTGGCGAATGTGCCGGCTGCGCCGCGAATGCACGGCTAGCCCGCCGACCCGGCCGGGGCCAAGCCGCGGCGTGCGAAGACGAAGCGACGCTGGATCGGGGCCAGCCGGTCCACGGGCGGCGAGGTCCACGGGTGAGTTTTGTGGCATCGTGCCGACGTTGTGACGCGATTTGCTGTTTGGCGACTGGGACTGGGCGTGATCTTGTGTGCGGCGTGCATGACCGACGCCGGTCGGGTCCCGGCTCGGCCGGGGTCGGCCGGCGCCGACCGGCGTCCGGCCGATTCCCGGTCACCGGGCGAGCCGCCGGCTGGAACGACCGGTTCGGCGGGTCGATCCGGGCCGGCCGACGTCGACCCGCGTCCAGCGGATTCCCGGTCGCCGGCTGAGATGCCGACAGGACCGACCGGTTTGGCGGGCCGACCCGGGTCGGCCGACGCCGACGGGCCGAGCGAGATGCCGATTGAAGGGACCGGCTCGGCGAGCAGCTCGCCGCGCGTGTCGAGCGAGCCCGCCGCGAAGCTGGGGGCGGACCCCGGCAACCGGGCGATAGCCGATGCGGGCGCCGACCCGGCGATCAACTCGCCGTGGCAAAGCGAGCGGGTCGATCCCCTCATCCAGCGCCTCGAGTCGGAGTCGCGCGAGGTGTTCGAACACCGAGCCCGACTGATCACGGAGGTGGGCGCCCGGCCCGGCGCGAGGGTGGCGGACATCGGCGCGGGGTCGGGACTGTTGACGCTGATGCTGGCGGAGGCGGTCGGGTCCGCGGGTCGGGTGTACGCGGTGGACATCAATCCCGCGTTGCTGGACACGATCGACCGCCGTGCGCGGGCCCGTGAGCTGACTAACGTGGAGACTCGTCTGGCGGACCAGGCGGAGGCGCCGCTCGATGCCGCGAGCGTGGACTTGGTGTTGATCTGTGACACGTACCACCACTTCGAGCAGCCGCAGAGCACGATGGCATCGCTCCGACGAGCCTTGCGCCCGGGGGGCGAGTTGGTGGTGGTCGACTTCGAGCGGATCCCCGGTCAGACGGCTCCGTTCTTTTTGGAGCATGTGCGAGCCGGGAAGGAAGTGTTTCGGCGCGAGATCGAAGCTGCGGGGTTTGACTTCGTTCGCGAGCACGATGTCGCCGAGCTGCAGGACAACTACATGCTGCGGTTTCGCCGGCCGGGGGACTAACGGTCGACGCTACGCGTCCGAGGAGAACACGATTTCGCCCGCGCTGCGCTCGGTGGCCCTCGCCTCCTCGCGCAGGCCGACGAGCGCCCGCTGTTCGGTCGCGAGTGGTTCGAAGCGGTACACCGGCTCTCCGTCGGGGTTCAGATCGTACTGTCCCCCCAACGACCACACCGCATCGAGGAGCTCGCGCTGGGTGGCTTGGCGGCCCGCTCCCGCTGCGAACGCCTCTTCGATCTTGTCCGCGGGGTAGCTCGTCTCGGCTTCCGCGAGGACTAGCGCCGCGAGTCGTCGCCGCCCGTTTTCGGCGGCGATGCGGGCTCGCTGCGCAGGGCGTCGCAGCACACGGGCCAGCGGGAGGACGAACAGGGCGAGCGAGAACACCAAGGGGATGACGCCAAACAGCACGGCAAGTCCCTCCGGTCCGGCACCAGCCGTGGCCAAAGTGTCGGCTGCGATGTTCGTGAGTAACCAGTTGAGCCGCTCCAGGGTGAGCCCGTTGGCCAGCGCGGTGGCGGAGGCGACCAAGTTGAAGCCGTTGAGTGCCGCGAACAGCACGTTGGATCCGGTGGGGTTGCCAGTCACCGGCGCGAGCGCGGCCTGGTGCTGATAGTACGGCACCGGCCGCGGGGTCGAGGGCGCGGGGGCTAGCGCGGCGGTGCGGCGAAGGTCGCGAAATGTGTAGACGATCGCGCCGTCGTCGGTGACGGACACCTCGCCGTCGAGGTCGATCATCAGTTTCGACATCAATGCATCCGCTTCGCCCCGCGGCAAGCCGGTCACGCGCATGACGTCGCCGATGCCCACTCGACCATGTTGATGCCGGATTTCAGCGATGAGCCCGCGGCGTTGCTCGAGAGGATCTGGCGGGCGGCGAGGCGGGCCGAAGACGAACCGGTTGACCTTCTCATAAAACGGCACGTCCTCTCGCGCCGGACCGAGTCTGCGCCGACGCGACAAGCGGGGCGCTTCACCGAGGCGGAACGGGGAGAACGGGTGAAACGTCCAAAACAGAGCTTCCGCGACGATGCGAAACAAAACGGCCAGCGCGGTCCCGATACCATCGCCTTCAGAACGAGCTGCGAGCGCGATGAGGATGACCGCGAACAACACCGCGTAACTGATCGCCACCACCGACACCCAGGCTCGAACGAGGAATCGGCCCACGCCCATCACCGCGTTGGCGGTCTTGGTCAGCGCCCGCATCCAAACGCGATGCTCGCGGGGTCGAACCAGGCCTCGAGGAAAGCGAAACAGCAGCTCGCCGCTCGTCGTTGCGGCGAGGTGGCCGCGGTACCGGGCGACGAGCCCTTGGAGGCCCCGCTCGGCGTCTCGCAGTGATAGACCGCTGCGGGCGGCGGCATCGGCTACCGTAAGGTCGCCACGAAAACCCCGCAAGGCTCGCTCGAGCGTGGCGACGGCGTCGTCGGGCCCACGTCGCTCGGCGAGATCGGTTTGCGCCATGCCCTGATTGTAACAGGTCCACCGTGGTGGCTGACCCGGGTCCGGGTCCGCCCGTGATGCCTCGCGGGGCGCGAGGGACAGCTCCACGGGCTCGTTTGGGACGCGGCAGCCACGGCGTGCTCACTGGCCTGTGCGACAGGTTGGGGCTGCATCGGTTACCGGCGGTCGTTGGCGGTTGGGCGGGTCCCCGCCGGCGATGGGAACTGCGACCGCGAGGGCAAGCGCCGCGGGTCGCCTTGTCGCTTGTATCGTACGACGACCTTCGCTAAAGCTGCGCCGATGAGCGGCGTTGCGGCGCAAGTGTTGGATGTGAGGCTCGGGCCCCGTCCGGGCACGGTCCGCCTGGCGGACGGCGAGGTGGTGACTGTGCCCGACGGTTGGGCTCTGCTGCCCCCCGGCGACGCCACGTTGACGCGGCGCGTGAAGGCCAAAGGGGCCGCGTGGACGGTCAAAGAGCGTCGCGGTCGACGGCTGTTCTCCCAGGGCGTGTGGGCGCCAGCGCGGCATATCGCCGCGGTGCGAGAGGAACTCAGCCGCGAGCGTGAGACGCCCGACTACCAGGCTCGACTCGCGGCGGGCCGGGCTCGTCGGGCGCGAGCGCAGGTCGAGTACGCGGGCGCGTTTTCGGAAGCCGTGCTTGAGTTTTTGGCGTTCGCACCCCGCTACGACCAGCTGGCACGTCGCTTGGCGCGAGCGATCGCCGACCATGCGGTGCCCGTGGGAAGCGGTACGGTGGCACGCACCCAACGAATCCCACTCGATCAGCGGGCCGAAGCGGCCACCATCGCGTGGCTTCGCCATCAAACGACGAGCTACGACGACATGAAGATCCCACGGGTCAAGGGCATGCGTCGCGAGGTTCGACGGCTGTTGGCCCAACGATCGCGGCGGGTGCTCGCCCGTTACCGCAGCGGTGAAGCCATCGATCCGCTGCAGTGTCCCTTGACGCGAGCCTTGTCTACGGGGAGTTAGATGACGCTCGGTCGGTCTTGCGAATCGGTCGACGCCGTCCTGACGAGGGGGTGCACGTCCGCGAGGACTGCGTCTCGGCCGGAACGGGGCCGCCCGCGGCAAGAACGGGGCCAGCGCGGACGGGAGCGGCTCGGCTCCACTCGACGGCGTTCTACGAGCCGGGGCGCAGGCGGTAGATGCGGGTACCGTCGAAGTCGTTGCCAGTGACGATGTAGACGTCGCCCCAAGCGTTGCTCCCAAAGGACAACACGCCGCTCGGGTACCGCCCGAGCGTGCCGTTGAGGCTGTCGACGCTCGTGCCGTCCCACCGCAGGGCCAAGACATCGGCGTTGATCCAGTCCCCGTAGAAGTAGATCCCCTGCCATGCCGGCACTTCGCAGCTGCGGTAAACGTAGCCGCCGGTCACCGAGAGAAAGTCTGGGTGAGCGAGTTCGAAAATCGGAGCCGTGTAGCCGTCGCTATTGGTCTGGTTGGGGCCGGCACTGTCGTCGCAGGCGGATTGGAAACAGTGGAAACCCTCGAGCGCATCCCAGCCGTAGTTTTTGCCGGACTCGACCAACGTGATCTCTTCCCACGTACTCTCGCCAACGTCTCCGGCGTAGATGATGCCGGTCTCCGGATCGAACGAGAACCGCCACGGGTTGCGCAGACCGAGGGCCCAGACCATGGGTGCGAAGCCACCCCGGCCGACGAAGGGGTTGTCGTGCGGGATCGAGTACGGGGCCCTGCGATCGGCGTCGACGTCGATTCGGAGGATCTTTCCCAGCGGGGACTCCGGGTCTTGGGAGGTCGCCGTGCCGCCGCCTTGGGGATGGGCCCCACCGTCTCCTGTGGAGATGTAGAGCAGGCCGTCGCTGGGTCCGAAGGCCAACATGCCGCCGTTGTGGTTGGGCCAGGGTTGCTCGAACTCCAAGATGACCCGCGGCGCGACGCTGTCGTCAACGGTGTCGGCGTCGTCTTCGCGGACCTGGTACTCGGCCACAATGGTTTTGTCCGCCGACGGCGGGTTGTAGTTGACAAAAAAGCGCGGATCCGCGGGAAAATCGGGGTGAAACGCCAGTCCCAACAGACCCATCTCCTGCTCGCTGGTCACGACGTCGATGTGAAGGAACGGTTCGGCGGAAGGCGTGGTGCTGCCCGGCTCGAGGACGAAGATGTCCCCGTCCTTTTCGAGGACGAACAGCTTGTCTGGCGACGTCGGGGCCCCGGTGACGTACGTGGCCGGGTGATCTAGGCCGCTACCGACGAGTTCGAAGTCAAGACCCGGGTTGCCTGAGACCTCGTCGTAGGGGCAGGGCGGGACGTCGTTGTCATCATCGTCATCGTCGGGGCTGTCATCATCGTCGGGGTTGTCATCGTCGTCGGGGCTGTCATCGTCGTCGGGGCTGTCATCGTCGTCGGGGTTGTCATCGTCGTCGGGGTTGTCATCGTCGTCGGGGTTGTCATCGTCGTCGGGGCTGTCATCGTCGTCGGGGTT
>QKPP01000075.1 GCA_006508105.1 Myxococcales bacterium FL481
GATCGTTCCGATGTTCACGTGGGGCTTTTCGCGTACGAACTTCTCCTTCGACATGGCGATGTTCCTGTAGGTGCGGAGTGGGTGCCGGCTAGGCGAGAGACTCGGGTAGGTAGTTGGTGTCGGTCAGCACGGGCCACCCGGCTCAGTGCCCTCGCTCCACCAGGGTCTTTTGTGTCGTCGCGGGGACAGCGGCGTAGTTGGCGAATTGCATCGAGTAACTCGCGCGCCCCTGGGTCGTCGACCGCAGGGCGGTAGCATATCCGACCATCTCTGCCAAGGGGACTTCCGCGCGAATGGTCTGCACGGCATCGCGCGGCTCCATGCCGAGAACGCGGCCGCGGCGGGTGCTGAGATCGGCGTGAACGTTGCCGGTGAAGTTGTCCGGGACGACGACTTCGACCTCCATGATCGGCTCGAGCACGACGGGGTCGGCCTCCGAGAGGGCCTCGGAGGCCGCCATCGTCGCCGCGGCGCGGAAGCTGGCGTCGGTCGAAGCGCCTTCCCGGTGTCCAAGCTGGGTCAGCCGAGCGCGCACATCGAGCACCGGGTAGCCCAGCAACGGGCCCCGTCCCAATGCGTCGCGGGCCCCCTCGAGGGCTGCTTGCACCATCTCAGGTGGGACGGCGGGGAACTCGTCGGCGTCGACGGAGATCCCGGCGCCGCGCTCGGCGGGCGAGAGCGTCAGTCCGACCTGCGCGAACTGGGCCTTGCCGCCGATCTCTCGCTCGTAGATCAACTCTCGCGTGGCCGTGCTCGAGCACGTCTCGCGATAGGCGACCTGCGGACGACCGACTCGCGCCTCCAGCTTTTGCTCACGGCGCAGCCGGTCGACGACAACTTCGAGGTGCAGCTCGCCCTGGCCGCCGATCAGGAGCTGACCGGTCTCGGTATCTTCACGTACGCCGAAGCTCGGATCCTCGCCGCAGACGCGCTCGAGCGCCTCGCGAAGTGGCCCCTCGTCGGCTGCAGCACGGGCCTCAATGGTCTGATAAATGACCGGCGCGGGGATTTCCATCCCGGCGAGCACGACCTGCACGTCGTCGTCCCCGGCCACCAGCGTGTCGCCGGTGCTCGTCCACTTGAACCCCACCGCGGCGACGATATCGCCGGGCCCCGCCACCTCGACCTCTGCGGTCTTGTTGGCGTGCAACCGCAGCAGCTTGCCGACGCGTTCCTTACGATCGCGGGTGCTGTTCTGCAGGCGCTGCTTGACCTTGAGTACCCCCGAGTACACGCGCAAAAACACCAACCGGCCGCGATGCGGGTCCGTCACCACCTTGAACGCAAGGGCGAGCAGCGGGCCGTCCCGGTCGGCGACTCGCTCGACCGTGCCCTCGCCCTTGACCAAGGCGGTCTCGATGGGGGGCACATCCAGCGGCGACGGGAGGTAGTCGACCACCGCGTCGAGAAGCGGTTGCACGCCCTTGTTGCGCAATGCAGAGCCGCACAAGACCACGACGCCGTCGCCAGACAAGGTGGCCCGTCGCATCGCCCCTCGCAGCGTCTCGGCGTCTAACGCGGCCGCGCCGTCCTCGAGAAACTGGGCCATGACCCCGTCGTCGAGCTCCGCGACCGCCTCGGCCAGCGCCTCGCGTGCGACCTCAGCGTCCGCGTAGAGCGGGTCGCTGGACTCCAGCGGCTCCCGCTGGACTTCGACCCCCTGGGCGTCGCGCCAGGTGATGCGCTCGAAGGTCAGCAGGTCCACAACTCCGCTGAAATCGCCCTCGTGGCCGATCGGAAGCTGACACACCAGCGGACGAGCACCCAATCGCTCACGCATCATGTCGACCGTGCGCTCCAGCGTCGCCCCGACGCGATCGAGTTTGTTGACGAACGCGATGCGCGGCACGCTGTAGCGGTCCGCCTGGCGCCAGACCGTCTCGGACTGCGGCTCCACGCCAGCGACGGCGTCAAACACCGCAATCGCCCCGTCCAGCACACGAAGCGAGCGCTCCACCTCGACGGTGAAATCCACATGCCCCGGCGTGTCGATGACGTTGATCTGATGCTCACGCCACTCGCAGCTGGTGGCGGCCGAGGTGATGGTAATGCCTCGCTCCTGCTCTTGCGGGAGATAGTCCATCACCGCCGCGCCGTCGTGAACCTCGCCCATGCGGTGGGAGACGCCGGTGTAATAGAGGATGCGTTCGGTGGTCGTGGTCTTGCCCGCGTCGATGTGCGCCATGATCCCGATGTCTCGGGTTCGGGCGACCGGTATGGTGACGGGGCTGGGCATCGGTTGAACTCACGACTTTGAGGGCCTCGGTCCCGATCATCCGTCTTCACAGGGAAGGGGGTGTGATCGGGCGCGGGCCCTCGGATGGAACGAAGCGCGTGCACCGAGGGTGCAGGCGACTTCGTCATCAAGTCTTGCGTGACGCTTAGAGGGGGAAACGGCTCCGGGGTGAAGAGTTCGCCGTCTTACCAACGGTAGTGGGAAAACGCACGGTTGGCGTCCGCCATCTTGTGCACGTCTTCGCGTTTCTTGACCGCGGCTCCGCGGTTTTGCGCTGCATCGAGCATCTCGTTCGCCACGCGCTCTCGCATGGTGCGCTCAGGGCGCTTGCGGGCGAAGGAGACCAGCCAACGGTACGCGAGCGCCTCGGCTCGTTCTGGGCGCACTTCGACCGGCACCTGATAGTTAGAACCTCCGACGCGACGGGCCCGGACTTCCAAGCGCGGTTTCACGTTGGCCACCGCCTTGTCGAAGACTTTGATCGGATCGTCTTTCGTCCGCTCCGAGATGATGTCGAAGGCCCCGAACACGATATTCTCGGCGGTCGACTTGCGGCCGTGCGACATAATCACATTGATGAACTTCGAGATGCTGCGGTTCACCGCCGTGGGGTGATCCGTGTAGCGGATGAGAAGCTCGGGCCGAGCGGTTTTCTTTGCACCTTTGCGCGACATCGTCGTTCCTTATCGATTCAACTCGGATGCGCCCTACTTAGGCCGCTTCGTGCCGTACTTCGAGCGGCGCTGACGACGACCGTCCACGCCCGTCGTGTCGAGGGTTCCACGGACGACGTGGTACCGCACACCGGGGAGATCTTTGACCCGGCCACCACGGATCAACACGATCGAGTGCTCCTGGAGATTGTGCCCCTCGCCGGGAATGTAGGTCGTCACTTCCATTCCGTTCGTCAGACGGACGCGGGCCACCTTGCGCAAGGCCGAGTTCGGCTTCTTCGGCGTCGACGTGTAGACGCGAACACACACCCCGCGTTTTTGCGGGCAGCGCTTGAGCGCTGGCGCGGTGCCTTTGCTCACCTGGCGTTGCCGCCCTTTGCGCACTAGCTGTTGAATGGTTGGCATAATGCTGGTCTCTGATCAGGTTCGAGCACTGAGTGCGCGCGCCCCCCGGGAGGGGCCGGAGTATAGGCGGATCCACTGCCGGATCAAGTACCGCCCGGCCATGTTGCCCTGGATCCGCGGATCTTCCGCAGCGCAGCCCGTGCGGTCTACTCGCCCAAGCCCGACTCACGCTCCAGCGAGCGCCGCGCCAGCGGCTCGCTGTGTTCGCCGGTGAGGTCGTCGGTCTCCATGTGCAGGCGATCGTAGACCGCCAATCCGGTCCCAGCTGGGATGAGCCGGCCCATGATGACGTTTTCCTTGAGGCCGCGCAGATAGTCGACCTTGCCTTGCAGCGCCGCTTCGGTGAGCACCTTGGTCGTCTCTTGGAAAGACGACGCGGAGATGAAGCTGTCCGTGGACAGCGAGGCCTTGGTGATGCCGAGCAACAACGCCTGGGCCGAGGCCGGCGTGCCCCCCAACGCGGTGACTCGCTCGTTCTCACGACGAAACACGCGCCGCTCGATGTGGTCGTCGACTAGAAAGTTCGTGTCACCAGGATCGGTGATCCGAACGCGGCGCATCATCTGACGCACGATCACCTCGATGTGCTTGTCGTTGATCTTCACGCCCTGCAATCGATACACCTCTTGAATCTCGTCGAGGAGGTAGCGAGCGAGCGCCTTTTCTCCCATCACGGCCAAGATGTCGTGGGGGTTCGCGGGGCCGTCCATCAACTTCTCGCCGGCTCGGACGCGGTCGCCCTCCCGGACCTGGAGGTGGCGGACTTTCGGCACCAGGTACTCGTGCGGGTCGCCATCTTCCGGCGTCACGATGATCCGACGCTTGCCGCCTTTGTCCTTGCCGAACGAGACGATGCCGTCGGTGGTCGAGATGATGGCGTGGTCTTTGGGCGACCGGGCCTCAAACAGCTCGACCACCCGCGGCAAACCACCGGTGATGTCCTTGGTCTTGGTGCTCTCACGCGGGATTTTGGCCAAGACATCACCCGCGGTGACTGTCTGTCCGTCCCGCACGGTGAACGTGGCGCCGACCGGGAGAAAGTACCGCGCCTCGTGCTTACCCGCGATGAGAATCGGATTGCCATCGGCGTCCTTGAGCACCAGGCGAGGCCGGGCATCTTTGTCCCGGCTCTCTTGGATCACCATGCTGGAGTGACCACTGAACTCATCGACGCTGACCCGCATGGTCACGCCCTCGATGATGTCACCGTACTCGACCGTGGCGGAGAACTCGGAAACGATCGGGATCGAGTGGGGATCCCACTCGCTCAACAATTCGCCGCCGCCAACGGTTTGGCCGTCCTGGACCAGCAGACGGGCGCCGTAGACAAGATCGTACTGCTCGCGAGGCCGGTCCTTCTCGTCCAAAATGTGCAACTGCCCATGCCGGTTCATGACCACCGCGTCGCTTTCGCGACGGACGAGTTCGCAGTCGACCAGCTTGACTCGACCACCGAACCGCGCCTCCAGCATGCTCTGCTCGGCCTGGACGTTGCCGACGCCGCCGATGTGGAAGGTACGCATCGTCAGCTGCGTGCCCGGCTCGCCGATGGACTGCGCCGCGATGATGCCGACGGCCTCGCCGACATCCACCAACTGCCCGCGACCGAGGTCGCGCCCGTAGCAGCGGCAGCAGATGCCCCGCATGGCCTCGCAAGTCAGCACGGAGCGGATGTGCACGCTTTGGATTCCCGCCCGCTCGACCTCGAGAGCCGCCTCCTCGTCGATCACCGCGCCCTCAGGCACGATCACGTCGTCCGTCCCCGGCGCGTAGACCGGCTCGAGGGTGACGCGACCCAAGATCCGGTCACCAAGGTGCTCGATGACCTCGCCCGCTTCGACGAGCGCCGTGGCCTGGAGACCCTGCAGCGTGCCGCAGTCAAACTCGGTGATCACGGCTTCCTGGGCGACATCGACCAGGCGACGGGTCAGATAGCCCGAGTTGGCCGTCTTGAGCGCCGTATCAGCCAGGCCCTTACGCGCTCCGTGGGTGGAGATGAAGTACTGCTGCACCGTGAGGCCCTCACGGAAGTTCGTCGTGATCGGCTGCTCGATGATCTCGCCCGACGGCTTGGCCATCAGGCCGCGCATACCGGCTAGCTGCCGCATCTGCTGCCGCGACCCACGAGCGCCAGAGTCGGCCATGATGTAAATCGAGTTGAACGACTGCATGTCCCGCTCGGGCACGTCGCCGCCCCCAACCGTCTCCTTGGAAATACCGTCCATCATCGCGTTGGCGATGTTCTCGGAGACTTGGGCCCAGATATCGACGACTTTGTTGTAGCGCTCGCCGGACGTGATCAAACCGTCCGAGTACTGAGCCGAAATGCGATGCACCTCGCCCCAGGCCTTGCCGAGCATCGTCGCTTTCTCTGCTGGGATCACCATGTCGTCCATGCAAATGGAGATCCCGGCCCGCGTCGCCTCTGAGTAACCGGTGCTACGCAGGTAGTCAGCCATCAGGACCGTCGCCTTTTGGCCACGAAGACGGTAGCACTTGTCGATGAGGTCATTGAGCTGCTTTTTGCCCAGCGGCTGGTTGACCATCTCGAACGGGATCTGCTTGGGGATACCCCCGTCGTAGAGCAACACGCGACCACACGTGGTCTCAATCATGTCCTCGTCAGGGTTCATCCGCACCTTGATGCTCGCTTGTAGGTGCAACGCGCCGTGATCGTACGCCATGCGCACCTCGTGCGGAGACCCGTAGTAGCCCACGAAACCGTCTTTCGAGGGATCGGCAGTCACCGAGCCTTTGGCGAAGGCGCGCTCGCGGGTCATGTAGTACAGCCCGAGAACGATGTCTTGCGACGGGACGATGATCGGTCGGCCGCTGGCGGGGCTGAGGATGTTGTTCGTCGACATCATCAGCACCCGGGCTTCCATTTGGGCCTCGATGCACAGCGGAACGTGTACGGCCATCTGGTCGCCGTCGAAGTCGGCGTTGAACGCCGTGCAAACCAACGGGTGCAGCTGAATCGCCTTGCCCTCGATCAACACCGGCTCGAACGCCTGAATCCCCAGGCGGTGAAGCGTCGGGGCGCGGTTGAGCAGCACGGGGTGCTCTTTGATCACCTCATCGAGGATGTCCCACACCTCGTCCGCCTCGCGCTCTACCATCCGCTTGGCGCTCTTGATCGTGGTGACCAGGCCACGTGTCTCCAGCTTGTTGTAGATGAACGGCTTGTACAGCTCGAGCGCCATCTTTTTGGGCAGCCCCACTTCGTGCAGCTTGAGCTCGGGGCCCACCACGATGACGGAGCGACCCGAGTAGTCGACGCGCTTACCCAACAGGTTTTGCCGAAATCGCCCCGATTTCCCGCGAAGCATGTCCGACAGCGACTTCAACGGGCGTTTCGTGGGCCCCGTGATCGTCTTGCCGCGCCGGCCGTTATCAAAGAGCGCGTCCACGGCCTCTTGCAGCATTCGCTTCTCATTGCGAATGATGATCTCGGGCGCGGCGAGCTCTTGTAGTCGCTTGAGACGGTTGTTGCGGTTGATGACGCGACGGTAAAGATCGTTGAGATCCGAGCTGGCGAAGCGCCCACCATCCAGCGGCACCAGGGGCCGCAGGTCGGGCGGCAGCACCGGGATAACCTCGAGCATCATGTGCTCAGGTTTGTTTCCGGAGGTACGAAACGCCTCGATGATGCGCAGACGCTTGCCCGCCTTCTTGCGCTTCGCCTCGCTCGTCGCGGTGCTCAACTCGGCGCGTAGCGACCGGGCCTCCACCACGGGGTCAATGCGGCTCAGCAGCTCGCGGATCGCCTCCGCGCCCATGCCAGCGTTGAACGCATCCGGACCGAGCTCGTCGACGAGCTGTTCGTAGCGCTCTTCCGTCAGGATCTCCCGTTCCTCCAGTCCCGACTCGCGCGGATCGATGACGATGTAGTTCTCCCAATAGAGAACCTTTTCCAGCTTTGTCAGCGGCAAATCGAGTACCGCGCCGATCCGCGACGGAAGGCTTTTGAGAAACCAGATGTGAGCGACCGGGGTGGCCAAGTCGATGTGACCCGCCCGTTCGCGCCGAACCTTGCTGTGAATGACCTCGACGCCGCACTTCTCACACACGACCCCGCGGTGTTTCATGCGCTTGTACTTGCCGCACAAGCACTCGTAATCTTTGACGGGGCCGAACACCTTGGCGCAAAACAGCCCGTCGCGCTCTGGTTTGAAGGTCCGATAGTTGATGGTCTCGGGGTTTTTTACCTCGCCGAAAGAGCGCTCCCGGATCGCCTTGGGTGAGGCGATGCTGATCCGCAAAGCGTTGAAGACAGTGGCTTCTTTGGGCTTCTCGAAGAAACTGAAGATATCGCGCATGGTCCTCTCGTTTCGCTTTGCGACTACTCCGCCGCAGGTACGGGTGCTGCCGTTTCGATGCTACGCGGGGGCGGATCGGCCGGCCGTCCCCCGGGATCGTCAATATTGACGAGCTCAACGTCCAAACACAGCGCCTGGAGTTCTTTGAGCAACACGTTGAACGATTCGGGCACGCCAGGCTGCATCACCGGCTGCCCTTTGACGATCGACTCGTACATCCGCATGCGGCCAACGACGTCGTCCGACTTCACCGTCAAAAGCTCTTGCAGCGCGTAGGCGGCCCCATAGGCCTCCAGCGCCCACACTTCCATCTCTCCGAGTCGCTGACCGCCGAACTGAGCCTTGCCTCCCAGGGGTTGCTGGGTGACCAGCGAGTACGGTCCGATGCTTCGAGCATGGATCTTGTCGTCGACAAGGTGGTGCAGCTTGAGCATGTACATGATGCCGACCGTGACGTCCTCTTCGAACGGGTCGCCGGTCCGGCCGTCGAACAGGATGGCCTGGCCACTGCTGGGCAGCCCGGCCTTGCCCAGCAAGCCTTTGACCTCGTCT
The DNA here is from genome assembly GCA_006508105.1 of Myxococcales bacterium FL481. Taxonomy (GTDB): domain Bacteria; phylum Myxococcota_A; class Polyangia; order Nannocystales; family Nannocystaceae; genus FL481. Next base: position 8,187 of record QKPP01000075.1, read on the forward strand.
TCTGCCGCACCGTCGAAGACCGGCGTGGCGAGATGCACGCCTCGCCGCAACTTGTCGGCGAAACGAACAACATCGTCGTCGGCGAGGGTATCGACGAAGCGGTTGGCGTCGTCGGTCTCGTAGATCTTCTTGAGCTGCGACCGCAAGACCTCGGGCGAGTACTTGGTTTGCAGGTACTGATCGATCTGCTCGCCCAGCTGGCGTGCGGCCCAGCCCAAGTGGACCTCGAGAATCTGCCCGACGTTCATGCGACTCGGCACGCCCAAAGGATTGAGCACGATATCGACCGGCGTACCGTCTTCGAGATAGGGCAGGTCCTCCGTGGGCAGGATACGGGAAATGACCCCCTTGTTCCCGTGGCGGCCCGCCATCTTGTCGCCGACTTGGAGCTTGCGCTTGATGGCCACGTAGACCTTCACCATCTTGATGACCCCTGGCGGTAGCTCGTCGCCCTTTGTGAGCTTGGCGATCCGCTCGCGGTAGATGGTTTCGATCTCGTCGAGGTCTTTCTCGAGTCGCCGCGCCAGCGCCTCGACCAGCTCCGTGTCCTCGCCGGTGGTCAGAGAAAACTGCCCCCAGTACTTGCGAGGCACGCCAGTGAGGTTGGCCTCGCTCAGCTCCACGCCCGACTCCACCAGGACCTTACCGGTATCGTCCACGAGCTTCGCGGCCGTGCTTTTGCCCACCAACACCTCGCGGATGCGGTTGTAGTAACCGTCCGAGACGATCGCTACGTTGTCGCGGTGATCTTGGATGAGCTTCTCGCGCTCCTGATCCTCGATCTGCTGGGCGCGCAAGTCTTTCTCGACGCCTTTGCGGGCGAATACGCGAGCGTCGATGATAATGCCGGTCACGCCAGGGGGCAGGCGCAGCGACGTGTCGCGCACATCACCGGCCTTCTCGCCGAAGATGGCCCGTAGCAGCTTCTCTTCCGGGGAGAGCTGGGTCTCGCCCTTCGGCGTGATCTTACCGACCAAGATATCGCCGGACTTGACCTCGGCGCCGATCCGAACGATGCCCGCCTCGTCGAGGTTCTTGAGCGCGTCTTCGCCGACATTCGGGATATCGCGCGTGATTTCCTCTTTGCCGAGCTTCGTGTCACGCGCCACGCACTCGAACTCTTCGATGTGGATGGAGGTGTACACGTCTTCGCGGATCAACCGCTCGGACACCAAGATCGAGTCCTCGAAGTTGTAGCCCTGCCACGGCATGAAGGCGACCAGCATGTTTTGGCCCAAGGCCAACTCGCCGCGTTCGGTGGCAGATCCGTCGGCAATGACATCACCACTTTTGACCCGATCGCCGACCCGAACGATGGGCTTTTGGTTGAGCGCGGTGTTCTGGTTGGAGCGGCGGAACTTGACGAGGTTGTAGATATCGGGTTTCGCGCCCAAAATACCGCGTTGCTCGTCGCGACCCGCCACCGGGCGCACGACGATGCGGGCGCCATCGACTTGCTCCACAATGCCGTCGCGCTCGGACACCGCCGTGGTGCCTGAATCACGGGCTACGTGGGATTCCATGCCGGTGCCCACCAGCGGCGCCGCCGTGCGAATACACGGCACCGCCTGCCGCTGCATGTTCGATCCCATGAGCGCCCGGTTTGCGTCGTCGTGCTCGAGAAACGGAATCAGTGAGGCGGCGACGGAGACCAGCTGGTTCGGCGACACGTCCATCAGCGTGACCTCGCCCTTGCCGACAAGGACGAAGTCCTCGTTGTTGCGGCATTGAACCTGCTCGTCCTGCAAACGGTTGCCCTCGTCGAGCTTCGCGTTGGCCTGAGCGATGTAGTGCCCCTGCTCTTGCAGTGCGCTGTAGTAGCCGACGTCCGGGGATGCCTCGGCCCCGTCCACGGTCCGATACGGCGTTTCGATGAAGCCGAACTCGTTGATCCGCGCGTACGTCGACAACGACGCGATCAGACCAATGTTCGGACCCTCCGGGGTCTCAATCGGGCAGATCCGACCGTAGTGCGTGCTGTGAACATCTCGAACCTCGAAGCCGGCCCGTTCGCGGGTCAGACCACCCGGACCGAGAGCACTTAGCCGACGCTTGTGGGTGACCTCGCTCAGTGGGTTGGTCTGGTCCATGAACTGCGACAGCTGCGACGACGCGAAGTACTCTTTGACGACCGCCGACACCGGCTTGGCGTTGATCAGATCGGCGGGCATGAGCGCATCCATCTCTTGCGACATGCTCATGCGCTCTTTGATCGCGCGCTCCATCCGAACCAACCCGATCCGGTACTGGTTTTCCATGAGCTCGCCAACCGTCCGCACGCGGCGGTTGCCGAGGTGATCGATGTCGTCGATCTTGCCCCGGCCGTTGCGCAGCTCTACGAGATAGCGCACCGTCTCGACGATGTCGCGCTTGGTCAAGACGTGTTGATCAAGGTCCTCGTCGATGCCGAACTTGTGGTTGAGCTTGAGCCGGCCGACGGTCGACAGGTCGTAGCGATCCGAGTTGAAAAACAGCGACTCGAACAGCTTCGTTGCGGTCTCGAGCGTGGGAGGATCACCGGGGCGCAGCCGGCGATAGATCTCCATGACTGCATCCTCAGATGAGGTCAGCTTGTCGGCGAGGAGGGTGTCTCGCAGGAACGGCCCGACGTTGAAGTCGTCGATGAACAGAATCTTGAAGCTGTCGATGCCCGACTCCCGCAGACGCGACAAGTGCTCTTCCGTGATCTCCTCGTTGCAGTTGATAAGGACTTCGCCCGTCGTCTCATCGAAGACGTCTTCGGCCGCGATCTTGCCGAACAGTTCCTCGCCCTCGACCGGCAGCGATTCGATTCCCGCGTTTCGCAACCGCTTGATGTGGGCGCGAGTAAACTTCCGCCCCTTCTTCACGAGGATCTCATTGCTGGCCGGATCGCGGATATCGTGATTCGCCCGTTGCCCTGACAGCAGGTCGTAGTCGACCACGCGCTTGATCTCGCCCTCGCTGCCGAGCCGGATCTCCTCCTTGGCGTAGTACATATCGAGCAGCTCGTGCGTCGAGTAGCCCAATGCCCGCAAAAGGACCGTGGCGTGCAACTTGCGACGGCGATCGATGCGGACGTAGAGAAGATCCTTGTGATCGAACTCGAAATCGAGCCAGCTTCCGCGATACGGAATGACCCGCGCTGAGAACAACTTTTTGCCCGAGGAGTGGGTCCGGCCGCGATCGTGGTCGAAGAACACGCCAGGGCTGCGGTGAAGCTGTGACACGACGACGCGCTCAGTCCCGTTGACGATGAACGTGCCGTGCACCGTCATGAGCGGAATCTCGCCGAAGTAGACCTCTTGCTCTTTGACGTCGCGGATCGACTGCGTGCCGGTCTCGTCGTCGACATCCCACACCACCAAGCGCACGACGACTTTGATCGGGGCGGCGAACGTCATCCCGCGCGCGCGGCATTCGTCGACGTCGTACTTCGGCCGATCGAGCGTGTAGCTCACGAACTCCAACGACGAGGTCTCTCCGAAGTCTTTGATCGGGAAGATGCTGTTGAACACCGCGTGCAAACCGACGGTCTCGCGCTCGTCGGGCGGGATATCCGTTTGCAAGAACTTGTCGTACGAGCGTTTTTGAATGTCGATGAGGTTGGGGACCTCGATGATCTTGTTCAGTTTTCCAAAGTTTTTACGGACTCGGAAGTTGTTTTGAATGCGCGCCATCGGGTTCCCTCGTTTGCAATGACTATTGGCCGGTGAGTCGTGAACAAGTTCGGGCTCGGCCAACCGCGAACTCGCAAACGTGGTCTCACTCGTCGCTTGCTCCAAGCGACGAGCGAGACCGCCAACACGACGCTATTTGATTTCCACTTCGGCGCCCGCGTCCTTGAGCGCCTTGGCCAGCTCTTCGGCCTCCTCTTTCGACACACCCTCTTTGAGGTTAGTCGGCGCGCTTTCGACCATCACTTTGGCTTCTTTCAGCCCAAGACCGGACATGCGCTCGCGCAGCGCCTTGATGACATTGATCTTCTTCGCGCCAAAGCTTTTGAGCACGACGTCGAACTCGGTCTTCTCTTCGACCGGACCGGCATCGGCGGCCGCGGCTGCGACAGCCACGGGAGCAGCAGCGCTGACTCCCCACTTCTCTTCGAGCTGCTTGACGAGGTCAGCCATCTCCATGACGGGCATTTGGCTGAGGTAGTCGATCACTTGTTCACGGGAAAGTTCGGACATTGTTGTGTTCCTTAGGGGGTAGGTGGCCCGGCCTTGGGGTCGAACCGACGGTAAAACTGGGACGAGAGCAGACGTCGCGCCGTTTAGGCGGCGTCCTCGTCTTTTTTGGCGTTGATGACGTTGAGGAGGTTTTGCGCCGGTGCATTGAGCACGCGCACGAACTGAGTCGCTGGCGTGTTGAGCAACGACAAGAGTTGAGCCTTGAGCTCGCGCGGCCCGGGCATGTCGGCCAATCGTTCGACGCCAGAAGCATCGAGCGCTTGCCCCTCCATAACCCCACCTTTGAGCTTGAGCTTCTCGTGGGACTTGGCAAACTCGCGAGCAACACGAGCCGGTGCCCCTGGATCGTCCGCGTTGAACGCGAGCCCGGTCGCACCCTTGAGAAAGGGAACGATCGGTTCCAGGTCGGTGTCCTTCACCGCGTAGCGAATCGTCGAGTTCTTGTGCACCTTGTAGGTGCAGCCGGCCTCTCGGAACTGGCCCCGCAGATCGTTGACCTCGGCCACCGTGAGTCCGTCGAACTGAAGGAGAACCACAGCGGGCACCCCTTCGAGATTCGTGCGAAGCTCGTTGGATTTGGCGAGTTTCTGTTCTTTTTCCATGAGTTCTTTCCTGGCGGCGACCGCCTATGAGGCGCCGCCGCAACCTTCCCGCTTGTGGATCGGAAAGCTTGCCTTCAACGTCCTCACTCTCGGCTGGCCGCGGTTGCGTTTGAGGTCGATCACTCGACCACCTGCTTTCTAGGAGCGAGCAGCCCAAATGGGCTACGCGTAGTTCATCGTCGATTGTTCCGTCACAGGCCTCCTTGGGTTCGAGTTGCCCAGCGCAGGGTAGACGGCTGGTGTTCGCCAGCGCGGCTCGGCGACCGTGTCACGAGACCGCGCGATGACGCGCGCTCGCAACGAAACATGGGGGATGCGAACCGCCCGGCGGTGCGACGCACGACGGTAGACAACACGCTATTCCACACCCGTGGCGATCGTCGCCACCGCAGCCAGGTCGAGACGCACACCGGGGCCCATCGTCGACGCAATGGTGACGCTCTTGAAGTAGCGCCCCTTCGCCGTGGCGGGCTTGAGCCGCTGGATCGTCTCGAGCAACGTGGTCAGATTCTCGACCAGCTTTTCGGCGCCGAAGGACACTTTGCCGATCGGCGCATGCACGATGCCGGTTTTCTCCGTCCGAAACTCGATACGGCCGGCTTTGAGCTCACGAACGGCCTGACCGACGTTGAGCGTAACCGTTCCCACCTTGGGGTTTGGCATCAATCCCCGCGGGCCCAACACCCGGCCGAGTCGCCCCACGAGGCCCATCATGTCCGGCGTGGCGATCGCCCGATCGAACTCGAGCCAGTTTTCCGACTGGATCTTGGTCACGAGGTCCTCGGCCCCGACGAAGTCGGCGCCGGCATCCGTCGCCTCGGCTGCGCGGTCCCCCTTGGCGAACACCACGACGCGAACGCTCTTCCCGGTGCCATGCGGAAGCGCGACGGAGGAGCGGATCATCTGGTCCGCGTGGCGCGGATCGACGCCCAACCGGACGGCGCAATCGACGGTCTCGTCGAACTTGGCGAACGCTGCCTCGGCGACGGCCGCACACCCCTCAGGGATGTCGTAGCGCTTGTCGCGGTCGATTCTTTCCAGTGCTTGTTTGGCTTTCTTTCCCATTTTCGGCCTCTCCGGGGTGCGTGCGGGTGATAAGCCCTCCCCCGTGTTCGCGCAGTCGCGCGGCGGCTAGTCGATGACTTCAATCCCCATCGAGCGCGCGGTGCCGGCGATCGTATTCGCCGCCGCGTCCACATCGAACGCATTCATGTCCTTGAGCTTGTACTCCGCGATCTCGCGCACCTGTGCGCGCGTGACCTTTCCGACCTTTTTCTTGTTTGGCTCACCGGAGCCCTTGTCGAGCTTCGCCGCTTTCAGGAGCAGGACCGGGGCCGGCGGGGTCTTGGTGACGAACGTGAACGACCGGTCGGCGTAAACGGTGATCTCCACCGGAATGACCGTCCCCTGGTCTTTTTGCGTACGAGCGTTGAACTGCTTGCAAAACTCCATGATGTTGACGCCTTTGGCGCCAAGCGCGGGACCGATCGGAGGGGCTGGATTTGCCTGCCCGCCCTTGCACTGGAGTTTGATGATGCCGGTTACTTTCTTCATCGCCGTCTTCTCGCGCTAACGTGCGCTGCACGGAGACCGTCCCTCGCTCACGCGGCGGGCTCGACCTCGGTAAAGTCCACTTCGACCCGGGTGGGCCGACCGAAGATCGACACGGAGAGCCAGATCTTCTGTTTATCCTCGTTGACCTCTTCGACCTCGCCCGTAAAGTTGGCAAACGCGCCGTCTTTGACGCGAACCTGCTCGCCGACGCGGTACGTGATGGAAACCGGGGCGGCAACGACCGGCACGACCTCGGTCCGCTGCGTGCGCCCCATCATCTTGTCGATCTCACGCTGCGGAACTGGCCGGGGAGTGGTGCCACCGAGAAACCCACTGACTTTTGGGGTGTTCTTGACGAGGTGCCACGCCTCTTTCGACAGCTCCATCTCCACGAACAGGTAGCCCGGGAAGAACTTCTTCGTGGTCTTGATGGTGCGCTTGCCTCGACGCTCGGACACCTGCTCGGATGGCACCAAGATCTCCGAGAACATGGACTCGAGCCCGGCCGACTTGATCCGTTCTTCTAGCGCGCGCTTGACCGTGTTCTCGAAGCCCGAAAACGTATTGACGATGTACCACTCCATGGCGAGTCGCGAGATACCTTCTCTAGAGTCCGTAGAGCCAATCGGTGGCGCTCGACCAGACGGTGTCCATCAGGAACAAGAGCACGGAGCAGATGATCGTGATGGAGATGACCACCCCCGTCGCTGCCCGCGTTTCTGAACGAGTGGGCCACGTCACCTGCGAGACCTCGACCACCACCTCGGTCACGAACTTGAAGTAACGCTGATTGCGCCAGGCCACGACGATTCCAACCAATGCCACGATCACGCCACCTAAGTTGGCGAGATACGGGATCGGACGGCCGACGGTGGGCATGTAGGAGAACAACAAGTTCCAGCCGGCCTCCACGGCGTTGGTCATCAACCACGCGGCGAGAAACCCGCCGACGGCGAAGATCGCGTGCGCCCACCGGGCGGGATCGAGCTCGCGTGCGGTTCCGGATTTCCGTTTGCGTGTGCCGGCCATATCGATTGCTTTCCTTTGAGGTCGTTCTAGCCTGCAACTCGAACGCCTCGGTCTGACGGGTAGCAGGGCGTGAGGGTCTCGAACCCCCCTCTGCGGATTTGGAGTCCGCTGCTCTACCTACTGAGCTAACGCCCTCGATGTTCTGCGATCGCAGTTCGCGCCACGGCGCCTTGACGGGCAAGGCACCGTGCCCAACTACTTGGACTCTTTGTGCTCGGTATGCTGCCCGCAGAAGCAGCAAAACTTCCTCAACGTCACCTTCTCCGGTGTGGTGCGCTTGTTTTTGGTCGTGGCGTAGTTGCGCCGTCTGCACGACCCACACGCCAAAATGAAATTGAGACGATTGCCTACGGCCATACGCTCCTCTGCGGAGAACGGGGCTGTGCCTATAGCAAGCCCCGTTCCAGGTTGCAAGTTGCGGCTTTGAGCTGCAGCGCACCAGGCGCTCGTGCCGACTACTCGAGGATCTTGGTCACGACGCCCGCGCCGACGGTCCGACCGCCCTCGCGGATCGCGAAC
>QKPP01000171.1:0-42319 GCA_006508105.1 Myxococcales bacterium FL481
GCCGAACTTGCGCTCTATACGTTCGGCCATGCCGACCTGGCCGTCGATTTCGACGACGCCACGCAATCTCTTGTCGCGGCCGTGAACTTCGACAACGCCACCGTGGATGGTGTCGCAGGATTTACGGGTGAGCTCGCACCGGCGGATGTAGAGGTGTGGACCGACGCCTATTTCACCCGCCCAGCGGAGGATATGGGCTTTTTCGAGGCGCTCTGCATCGCGCCCGAGGAAAGCGTCGCGTGGTTGCCGCAGGGAAACGGTGACGCCTCGGACAACGAGGTCCCGTTTCTCGGAGTGTCAAACGATGTGCCGGGCGGGATGTTCGTGGGGGACTCCATCGATCTCGAGCTCGTGAGTGCCGAGCCTCCGAGCGTCGACGGGCACTACTTCGTGTGGGTAGACGGTTTCCCACCGAGGTTTCTGATCTCCAGCTGCGACGGGATCGATGCCACGGATCGCGTACCCCTCGCGCTGGGGCACGACCATTTCAACATGGGGTTTTCTGGAGCCGCTGGCGACTGGCTGGTCCACTACCGCGTACGAGGTCGTAGAATGGGCGAAGAAGAGGACACGACCGCCGAGTTCTCGCTGAGGTATCGTGTCGGCGAGTGAACGGGTTTCGGCTCGCGCATCACGACGCTTGGGATGGATGATCGCGGCGCTAGCCGTGGTCAGCGGTACGGCCGGCCTCGGCCACGAGCTTTTGTGGACCCGCCGTCTCCTCGACGTGCTGGGCGGCAGCAGCGAGGTTGTGGCGCAGGTCTTCGGCGCGTTCTTCCTCGGATTGAGCCTCGGCGCCGCGGCGGCCTCGAAGCTGCTGCCGCGGTCGCAGGGGCGAGCGTGGCACAAATTGGCGGTTCTCGAGTCCGGGGTGGTCGCGCTCGCCATTCCGGCGATGACCCTCCCCCTGTGGTCGGAGCCACTGTGGCCAGGGCTCGGTCCCGAAGCATTGAGATCGGGGGTGGTGGGGACTGGGGTTAAGCTGGCGATGTGTTTGGTCACCGTGTTCCCGCCAGCGTTGCTGATGGGAGCCACGCTTCCCGTCATGCTGTTCGCGGCTCGTCTTCGTGGTGGCGAGCAGATCAACGAAACGACGGTGTACGCGGCCAACACGCTAGGCGGCGTATTGGGGATCGGGCTTGTCGCCGGCGTGCTGCTGCCGTGGCTGGGTACGACCGCGTCGATGCAGCTGGTCTGCGCGGGCAACCTCTTCGTCGCCGTGGCGGCACTGATCATCGGTGCACAAGCGGAGCGAGCCGGCACGGCTCGGCCGGGTGAGTTGCCGTCCGACGATGCGGGTGGCGCCGGCGTGCGCCTCGGGCCGGGGTCCCGCGACGGATTCGCCATCGGCTGGCTGGCGTTTGCTTCGGGGTTCGGCGTGCTGGCGTGCGAGGTCGTCGGGCTGCGGATGCTGATGCTTGTCGCCACGATCTCGTTGTACGCCCCGGCGGTGATTTTGGGAGTCGTGGTGCTGGCTTTGGGCCTGGCCGCCGGGGCGGTGGCGCGGTGGCTGCGTCCAAGCCAGTCGCCGTTTGTCGCCGTCGGAGCGGCGGCCGCGGTCGCGTCGGTCGGGTTTGTGTTGGCACCGCTGGTCTTTTTGTCGGCGACCACGAGCGGTTACGACTGGGTCACGGCGACGTCGTCGTTGGAGTTCGCGGGCAAACTCGCGGGATTGGTCGCGCTGACGCTCGGCTTGCCCCTGATCGCGGCGGGCGTGGTGTTTCCCGCTTTGCTCCGCGTCGCGCAATCTCACGGCGCCGCGGCTTCGGGAGCTCGCTTTGCCCGCCTGTTGGCCCTCAACGGGTTGGGGGCGCTCGTTGGAGCTGAGGTTGCGCATCGCTGGTGGCTTGCGGCCTACGGGCCGCACACCGCGTTGGGGATCGTCGGCCTACTCTACGCGCTGCTGGCCGTGCTTTGCTCGTTCTCTTCGGGCGGCCGCGCGAGGCATCGGGTGGTCGCGGTGGGATGTGTCGCCGCGGTCGGAGGTTTGACCTACGGCTGGTTGCCCGGGCTGCCGCTTGTGAACCCGCACGCGGGTTTTCGCGTGCTATCGGAGGAGAGCTCACGAACGGGAACGCTGGCGGTGGTGGAGCACGACGATTTTGGTCGCGCGATGATTGTCGACAACCAGTACATCCTCGGCAGTACGAGGGCGCGCTACGACCAGGAGCGCCAGGCTCATCTGCCCTTGCTACTCCATGCCGATCCGAGACACGTGGCCTTTGTCGGAGTCGCCACCGGGGTCACCCCGGGTGCCGCCTTGGCCCATCGGTCGGTCGAGTCGATCGAGGCGATCGAGATCTCTCGCCCCGTCGTACGGGCCGCCGCTGCGTTCTTCGAGACGTACAATCGTGGCGTTGTGGACAACGAGCGGGTCGACTTGGTCGTGGAGGACGGTCGAATCTACCTCGGGTCTGCCCAAGAACGGTTCGATGTGGTCGTGGGTGATCTGTTTTTGCCATGGGCCCCGGGGGTGACACGATTGTATTCCCGAGAGAGTTTCGCCGCGGTCTCTCAGGCCCTGCGCCCCGGCGGGCTATACTGCCAATGGCTACCGCTTTATCAGCTGAGCGCCGAACAAGTGTTGACCGTCGGGCGCACCATGTTAACGGCGTTTGATGAGGTCGCGGTCTTTCGCAACACGTTTAGTTCGGCTCGCCCAGTGATCGGCTTGGTCGGATTCAAGCAAGGAACCCTCGACTGGAGAGTGGTCAAAGAGCGCGTGGCACAAGTCGCCGCGGGCTCCGAGATCGCCGACCCCACCTTGCGACACATCAAGTCGTTCGCGCTGCTCTACATCGGGCGTACTCGAGCGTTTGCCGAGTCGGATCCGGCGGACCCCGACTACAACACCCTCGACAACGCGTGGCTCGAGTACGATGCTGGGCGGATGCGTGTCGCCGGAGAGGGGACGAGTCGATTTTTGTACGACAAGCGCGGGTTCGAGTTCCAGCGTGACTTGATCGAGGCGTTCGCCGAAGAAGAATCCGTCGCGGGGTTGGCCCGGTCAGCGAAGATCGGGATGTTGCTCACCGCCTGGGAGCTCGCGGCGCGTGCTGGCTCGTCGCAGCAAAACGACTTTCGGCGACAGGTGCAGCGGGTCTTCCCGCGCGAGGTCGTTCAAGACGAACTCGCCGATTGGTCGCAATGGCCGGGCATCCGGCCGTTGGCAGACGCGGATCCGCCTACGGCTCGACAATGAAGTGATACTGGACCACGTCGCTGACAACCGCGGCTTGATCGGCCGCCCGTCGGCCGGAGACCTGAACCCCGATCTTGTACGTCCCCGGGGCGGAGAAGGTCCAATGATGGTGATCGTGCCCGCCGACCGGCATCTCGAAACGGTTGGCGCCGGTTTCGGTCAGCTGCGGATGGCTCGTGGAGATGTAGAAGTGGGGCAGAAACGGCAGCTGATAGACCGAGACCTGTCCGTTGGCGGGCATGTCGAACGAGACAAACTCGAACTGCAGCGGCCCGTCGAAGATCCCGGGCGGCACGCCCTCGGTTGAGATTCCCCAAAACGGCTGGAGCATCCCCAGGTTGTTTGCGCTCAGGTACCAAAACCCCGCGCCGGCGGGCATCCCCATCGGTTCGAAGGGATCGGGGTCCATGCCGGTGAACTGTGGTCGCCCTCCGTTTGCAACCGAGTCGAGATAGGACGACACGGGCACGATGATGCAAATGTCCTGGGCTGGGTGCAGCGTGGCAGTCGCATCCGGAGCGCCAAAATCGGTGTAAACCTCAAGGTGGAGCCCGGTGGGAGGGGCGTAGTGGGCGTGCAGATCCCCATGACCGAAGCGGTAGTCGATGGTGCACGGTTCGCAGCCATCGGGCACGCCGTTTTGGTTGTCGTCCTTGAGGTCGTCGGAGCCCGGGCACGCGTCACAGCCGTCGGGGACGGTATCGAGGTCGCCGTCGAGCGCGTCGTCGAAGCCGGGGCATGCATCGCAGCCGTCGGGCACCGCGTCGAGGTCGCCGTCGAGCGCGTCGTCAAAGCCAGGGCAGGCATCGCATCCGTCCGGGATGACGTCGAGATCCCCGTTGAGCGCATCGTCGAAGCCGGGACAAGCGTCGCATCCGTCGGGCACCGCGTCGCCGTCGTGGTCGAGCGCGTCGTTGCTACCCGGGCAGCGGTCGCAGGCGTCGTCGATGCCGTCCCCGTCTTGATCCATGCCGATGGGCCTGTCGCACGGTTCAGCGACGCCATCGCTGCTGTCATCGGCGGGGTCGTCCCCCGACGTGTGCTCTTGGCACGAGCTCGACAGTACGACTGGCACGATACCGGCGAGCCAGCTGGCTCGCGGTTTCCGGCGACAGCGACCTGCCGCCCGGCGGCGCCGAGCCACGGCGATCAGCGGGATCAGCCAGGCGAGCGCCGACAACGACGGCGCACGTTTGGCCACGGCGCAGCCTCCTCCCTCGCCGGCGGCCCCGTCATCGTCGCCCGTCTCGGGCCCGTCGTCATCGTCCCCCAGTCCCGTGTCCTCGGTCTCGGCCGGTGGAGGCTGCGTCGGCGGCGTGGGCACGAGGTCTGGACAAGCCACGGTGTTGCCGACCACATGACACCCCGCCGCGTCCGGTGTGGCCTCACAACCCAGCTCCAACTTGCTGGCGAGACAGGCCCGTGCGGCCTCGAGTTGCCAGTCTTCAACTTGGTGCCCGAGCACGAGGTACACCGCGGGCGACAGGGCCAGCGGCGGCAATTCGAGTCGAATCGGCGCGAGCACGACACCTGCCGTCGGGGGGCCCGTCGTGGCGTCGGGGAACCCTGCGGACAGGATGGAGAATGTGACGTGCTGGTGGAGTGAGCCGTCGGGATCCGTGGTGGCGAAACTAAAGCCCGTGACGTCGCCCTCGGCACCGGAGACGATCATCTCGCTGGCCGGCCCGACGGGGGTACTCATCGATGTCCGCAAGGACTCGCCGGCAACCGGAGGGCCGAAGTGCGGCGTGCCCTGGCCGTCCCAGTACAGCAAATTGACCCCCAACCACTCGGGCGCGTGGCCGTGGAGACTGGCCTCGACCTGACCGGGTAACGGTTGGTACGGCGCCGGAGGAGCGGGGATGGCGTTGAATCCGGGATCGTTGCCCGTCGCGAGTTGGTCGCTCGTGAATTCGAGTTGCCGTTCGAATACGCGACGAGGAAGCTCGATCGCTCCCGAGCCGAACGAGAAGGACCCGATGGCAACCGCGGCTCCGTCGTTGACGAGCAAGATATCGGTATGCCCCGCGCGTGGGGCGGGCGGCCGAGCCGGAGACGAGGCGAGCAACCAGATGGTCGCTGGCGCGATGAGCCCGGCGGGGATCATCGCCGTCGACTCGCTTGGCGCCGCCGGATCCTCGCGCCGGCGAACAGGGCGAACAGGGCGGACAGCGCGAAGGCGCGGGTCGAGGTTCCCGACGGCGAGCATCTGCAGCCCTCACTGACCGCGTCCTCGGGATCACATGCATCTTCGGCTTTGGTCACATCGTCGATCAGCCCGTTGCAATTCTCGTCGACGCCATCGCAAATCTCGGTGGCGTCGGGGTTGATCTCGGGATCTTCATCGTTGCAGTCGCGGACGTTGGCGATCATTCCCGGCGGCGGCGTGCACGGGGTAAACACCGTGTTCTCCATTCCGCCGAATCCGTCGCCATCGAGATCGAACCCGTACTCCGTATCGAAGTCGTGCAGATTTTCGATCACGAGCGGCGTGGTCGACAGCACCGACGCCGTGTACACCAGCGTGTAACGAGCGTGAGCGTCGAGCACGTAAAGTTGCGCCTGCGGCAGTCCGGGGCAGGCATCGGTGACGTCCTCGACCATCAGTGGGACCACGTCGGCCCCGTGCACGTCTCGCAGCTGCGGTTCGATGTCGGGGGAGCCGAAGATTACCCATGAACCGGGGCGCTTCGGTGTGTACGTGACCGATACGTTATCAGGACCCACGGTGACACTATAGTGGGTATGGACATTGTCGACGTTCGGGGTATGGGCCGCGGGCTGCTCGCCAGCGCCGGCGAGCACGTCGACAAACGGACCGTGCTGGGCGTGAAAACACGAATGCTGGATGAGGGCCCGCCCCAGTGCGGCGCACTCGTCGGGAATCGTCGCGGCGCTTGGTCGAGAAAGCATCGCGGTCGCGAGCAGAGCGCCGAGCGGCAGCACCGGGCGAGCGATTGTGCGTATTCGTGGGTTCATGGTCGAGCTCTGCGTCCGCGTCTTCGCGACAGCCAGACCAATACCACCACCGGCAGGGCGAGAGGGGAAGGGCCAAAACCCCCACCGGCCACGTTGCACCCGTCGTCGGCGGAGGGGTCGACCGCGAGGTCGTCTTCGATGGATTGTTGGATCGACATCGCCGCGTGCGTCGCGAGCTCGTCATTTAGGTCGGTCCCGCCGTCGGGGGCCAGGCCAAACTGCATCGCAAAGACGGCCGGCGGCGACGATTCAAGCGTGCCTGCGTGAAAGCGCATCGCGAAGACATAGACGCCCTCGGAGGGCAGCTGACCCGAGTCGGGGCCGACGAGGACAATCTGATGGTGTTCGTGCAGCAAGCCACCCGCCGCGGTCGTGCCGATGGCGAAGCCCGGTGTCTCGGCGTTGGCTCCCATGACGTGCACCGGCTCGCCGCTCAACGCGTGTAGGATGCTGAGCGACGCGTGGCCCGTCGGGGAGACGAATGACACCTCGCCGTGACCGTCCCAATACGCCAAGTCGGACTCCAGACCGGGGACGGGCACCATCGAAAACGCCACGGGGGTGTCGCTCGGCAGGCTCTCGTACGGCGCCGGTGGTACGGGCACGGCGTTGAAACCCGGGTTCGTGGCCACCGCCGCGTTGTCCTGCACGTACTCGAAGCCACGCGAGAACGCGGCCTCCGGCAAGGATATGTCGCTCGTTCCCCAAGCGAACGTGCCGGTGACGATCTTGTCGCCTTCCGCGGCGAGCAACACGTCGACGTGCGCGGCGAGGGCCGAGCCTTCGGTCGCTGCGCTCGCTCCCACGACCAGGACGGCCGCGACGACGGCTGTCCCGCGTCCCGATGCTAGTCGTCGCACCGGCTTTCCCACCCGCCGCGGCCGAACGTGTCCGGATGCTCGAAGAACACCCGCACGCTGGGTGCGTCCGTCGGACCGAACGCGAGCGTGTACTGGGTTCCCCGCTCAAACGTGAAGACATCGACCCGCGACATCTCGCCACAGCCGCTCGGGTTGCTGACGACTTCTTGATGATCGCGTTCGAGCCGCTCGTCGGCGACGAACACTTCGAGGTCAATGTCTTCATCGGTCGCGCCGATGAACACCGCGTGCGCCCCGTCACGTGAGGGCCGAAACCCCACGTACCAGCGCGATGGACCCTCCGCTTCGCCAGCGTTCATGTGCACGTCGAACACGTGCTGCGTGGTGTTCGTTGCCGCCAACCACCCGTCGGGATGGGGACTGGCTTGCACGGCCTCGAACGGCCCCATGTCGCCGTGCTGGCAGGCGTGAATGTAGACATCCTCACCGAGGATCGGCTCGCACTCGTCGCCGTTGACGGTCGACGACGTGCAGGAGCCGAGGACGCAGGCCGCAAGAATCGCTCCGGCGGCGCCCTGCACCAGCTTTGAGTTGCGACGCCGGCCTCGTCGTGACCCGGCGGCAACTCGGCCGGAGGTTCGCTTCCCGATAGACTCCGTTCGTCGGGCGCTGAGGCGGTCGGGCATCGTTTCACTCGCGGGCGCGTCGTCGTTCGCCCGGCCACCACGGCTGCAGCCGGCCGGCGTGCTCGAGCGCACTCTCTAGCGCGGCTCGGATTTCCCCATTTGCCAGGGAGTAGTAGACGTGGCGTCCGTCTCGTCGTTGCCGGACCAATCCTTCGGCCCGCAAGTGGCGAAGCCGATGGGATACCGTGGACATGTGCTCGGCGCTTGCGCCGGCCAGTTCGGTGACGTTGGCTTCACCGACTAGCAGCAGGGCGAGCGTCTTGAGTCGGGCTCGGTCGCCTAGGACGCGGAAGACATGGGCGGCGCTCTCGCAAGTATGATCGTCCACAAACGCTGAGAGCACGCGGCGTCGAGGCGGTTGGGCCGGTGGGGCGTCGTTCGGCGACGTCGTCTCGGGAACGGGCGCAATCAGGTTGCGGGTGTACGGTAGCGTCCACGTGCGCGCACCATTGGTCTCTTCCGGGCCGCTCATAACTCGACACTAATGTAAGTCACTTGCAAAAGCAAGTTAGGTTCAGAAACGGCGGCTGGCTGCACCTATGGCCGGTTTCGCCATCCGGCGGGGGCGCTGGCCCGCGACTATGGTCAGTCGTCCCGAGGCTCGACCGCGTTGGCGGAAACGAGCATCTCGACGCCGGCGTGGGCTCGCCGATCGATTCCGTCCTGGCCCGCGGGCACGGCCGGCGGGACCGCATCGCGTTGGGCTTGGCGGTGACGCAACGAGAAACGGGCCGCGGCGCGGAGCGCTTCATCGGCGTGCTGGTCGGCCGCAACCTGTTCGAGTGCGGCGTCGATGTTGCGGTTGTCGAGCTGGACGTGAGCCAGGGCAACCGCGGCGTTGCGCCGCAGGGTCCGACGCGGGATCCGGTTCAACGGGGTGTGCCGGACGAACCCCCGGTGCTGGTTGTTCCCCACGTGCAGCAGGCGCAACAGGTCGGGACGACGATCGCGGGGCGGCGGTGGGGGCAACCAGGCCGCCACGGGCACCCGAGCCTCGCGCTCGGGGCTGTGGTTGTGCGGGCAGACCTCTTGGCACACGTCGCATCCGGCGATCCGTGGTCCCACGAGCGAGGCGAGTGCTTCCGGCACCGCGGCCCTGGACTCGATGGTCAGGTACGAGATGCACCGGCGTGGGTCGAGCTCTCCCGGCGCCGGGAACGCCTGGGTCGGGCAGGCATCGAGACACGCGGTACACGAGCCACATACGGCAAACGAGCGCTCCGAGGGTGACGGGAGGGTGGGTCCACTGGGGCCAACGCGGGGAAGCGACGGGGCGGCTTGCTCGAGTGCGGCGGTCGTGAGCAATACGCCCAACAACACGTAGCTACCCAACCCGGGGACGAGGACACAGCCGTTCTTGCCGATGCGGCCCAGCCCGGCGATCTCCGCCAAAGCGCGTTCCGGAACCGGTTTGGTGTCCACACAAACCAGCGCGTCCAACCCGGGTCGGCGCGCGGTCAGCCATCTGGCCAGGCTCGCCAGTCGATGATGCATCACGGTGTGGTAGTCGTGCCACTGGGCGTAGCGGGCGATGGGGCCCGGATCGCCGCGGTACGGAACCGCGACCACGATCGCCGAACGGGCGTCGGGCAGCAGTTGCTCGGGATGGCAACGCAAGTCGAGGGTGCGTTCGAGGAAGGTCATCTCGCCGGCGCGGCCGTCGGCGACAAAACGGGTCAGGGCCTCCCGAGCGGGGCGTAGCCGGGGGTCGTCTAGCCGCGCGACGCCCAGCCGCAACAAGCCCAGCGAGTCGGCCTGCTCGCGCAGTCGGTTGACCAGCTCCTCGGTCAGCGCCGGTTCGGTCACGCGCTTCGCCTCAATCGTTCCATCAGATCCCACACCATGCGTGCGGTGGCCCCCCAAAGCGGTGGATCGCTGATGGCGTAGCGATGTAGCCCGTAGGTCTTGCCCCGCCAGGTCCGCTCTCCGTGGCGTTGATGCACGGCCGGGTCGGCGAGCTGGTCAAGCGTGGGGAGCACGAGACGCGCGACTTCGTGGTTGAACGCAGACGGTTGCCAGCCACGCGTTTCACCGGCCACAAACGGCACGACGAAATAGCCGCTGGGGACCGGGACCGGATCGAGGCGCCCGAGCACGGTCAACTCGTCGCGGGGGACGAACACCTCTTCGTGGGCTTCTCGCAATGCGGTCGCCAGGAGGTCTTGATCGGATGCTTCGGGCTTGCCGCCCGGCAACGCAATCTGCCCCGCGTGGTGTCGCCCCGCGTTCGCGCGTTCGATGAGCAGGAGGCGCGACGAGCCGGTCAGCGGCGGGCCCCCGAGCAACACCGCGAGCACCGCCGCCGGCCGCAATGGCGCGTGCGGTTCGAGCTCGGCGTCGAGGGGCTCGAGCGCGTCGGCCAAGCGCTCGAGCGCGATGTTTCCGGCTCCAAACGGCATGACGGGCGGGGGCCTCGAGGGACCAGGGCTCAACCTCGTCGGGCGAGTCGAGCCGCGCGATCAACGGGAGCCGCGGGCCGGAGGGGTCGCGTGGGGAACCCGGGGCTCGTGGCCATGGCGTCCGCGTCGGGCGTGAGCGTTCACCGCACCGGAGCGCGTCCACACGGGCAGTCCCCGGCGTCCGCCCGGCCGTTCGAAACCTCTCTAGTCTAGGCGCGACGGATCGACCCTGGTCCGCCGGCTCGGTCGGTGCGTGGTGCGGTGCCGCGGCGTCGAACGCTAGACCGAAAATGAGCTCCCGCAGCCGCAACTGCCGGTCGTATTGGGGTTGTTGAACTTGAAGCCGGCGCCCTGCAAGCCCTCGACGTAGTCGATCTCGGTGCCCATCAGATACATGAAGCTCATCTGGTCACAAACCAGTGACACGCCGTTGGACGAAAACCGCATGTCCTCGCCACCGGGCTCGTCGAAGAACAGATCGTACTGGAATCCGGAACAGCCCCCGCCGATCACCTTGACGCGCAGATCGTAGTGAGGCTCGATGGCTTCCGCCTCGCGGATTTCGCCGATCTTGTTCGAGGCGATCTCAGTCACTTGGAGGGCACCGTCCATGCTGGGGTCGGGCTGGGGCGGCGGCGTGGCGTTTTCGGGCGTGGTGGTTTCCGTGTTCATGGTGTCCTCGCGCGGATGAGCGCGCAGGCGCCTTTGGCGCCGCAAACTCTTACGTTACGTGAGGTATACACTGCGTCGTCGAGGTCGACACGTCAACCGGGCCGTCCAACTTGGACGCCGGGTCGCGGGGCGTTGACGGCGCCGATGCGCTCACTCGACGGCATGCGCTCATTGGCCGCGACTCGCCGGTTTGACAGCCCAGCAGCGGATTTCTTACCGTTTCATGCGCTTTATTCGACCTCGAGTGCTTTCGCGTTTTGGCGCGGGGGCGGGCGCCACTGGAACGGAACCTCAATGACTCGCCACGCTGTCCTCGCCGCCGTCCTCGGCCTCACCGTAACCTCTCTCGCCTGCGGCGAAAGCCGCGAAGACCAGCTCCGACGCCAGATCCAGTACGAGAAAGCTGGAAAGAAGGAAGTCGATCCCCTGGCGGAGGTCGAAAAAATCCCGCCACATCCCACCCGTGACGCTCTCGCGCCGCTGCTGACCAAAATCTTCTCCGGCGAGAACCTGCCGAACGTGGTGGAGACCGAGATCGTCGGCGTGGCCGGCGAGCGGTTTCCGTACGAGCTGACCGCCGGTGTGTTGGCGGTGGTTCGCCTCAAGTCGGGCCTCAGCGAAGCCCAGAAGGTCAAAGCCATCGTCCGCGGCACGGCCGAGGCCGACGCCTGGGTCCACCGCGACAACGCGCGAAAAAACTACGCCGACCATATCCACAAGGTCATGCGTAGTTTCGGCGACGAAGAAAAAGACAAGGTGCTGCGGTCGTACGCCGACCTCAAGCTCCTGAACTTCTTCAATAGCGCGGACGCAGATGCGGCGATCTCAGCGCTGCCCAGTGGGATGCAGGGCGCCGTGTCAGCCCTCAAGCAAGAGTACGTTGGGGAAAAAGACGCGGTGTGGGAGCGGTGGATGGACGTCAAGATGTACGCGCGGCGCGAGGTGGCGGGCGACCGGCCCTTCAAAGAGTTGCTCAAGGCCATCCGCGTCGACCTCGGGCACGAAGAGCCCAAACCCTACACGTGGGACGAGGCGCACGATCCGATCTTTGCCAAGTGGGCCAAAGAGATCAACAGCGACGAGAAGCTGTTTGAGCTGATGACCAACTTGCGTGAGCTGCAGCCCCAAGAGGAGTTTCGCAACGACACGCACGCGTTGTGGGTGATGGAAGGCTCGCCGAAGATGCCGGCCAAGGCCAAGGGCGTCAAAACCGACAAGATGCTCGGTTTCGGCGTGCACCGGGAGGACCTTGGGGGCGGCTACCAGGAGATGGTGTTTGTGTTTAGCAAGAAACTCAAAGGCGCCAAGCTCAAGCGCGCCTACTTGCAGTCGCACATCTACCGTCACATCTTCAGCGACTTTCAGCTGCTGGCCACGGCGGGCAGCGACTTTCCAGACAAGATCGTGCCCGACAAGTACGACCCCGAGTACGCCCGGTGTGCTTCCGGGGCCGCCCTCGACACCATGCTGACCCACTACAAGGGCAAGTACCCGCTCATCGCCGATTTGTCGCCGAAGACCCGCGACGCGGGCAAGATCTTGACCGTGGCTCACGAGTGCATCATCGAGGCCTGTCGTGGCGGCGGCATCAAAATCCCCGACCCCAAGGACGAGACGGACGTCGAGGGGCCGGCGCCAGGCAGCCGACTGGCCGTGTTCCAGATGCTGGCCCGGTTTGAGACCGTCGACTACAACGCGGCCGCACTGCGCAAAGAGCCGAAGAAGAGCGCGGCGGAGATGGACGCCGAGGCGTTTTTGAAGGCCAACCCCAACCAGCACGTGCAGTAGTTAGGGCTAGGGTCCGACGAAAGCCGCCGCTCGCAGCCCGCGAGGGCGGCTTTCGAGTTGTCGGCGCCGACCCCCTTCGGTAGTTAGGGCCATGACCGACGAGCCGCTTCCAACCGACCCGGCGACGATCGCCCGTGACTTGGCGACCTTCGATGCGGCGACGTTGGTGGCGCTAGTCCGTCGATCCAACCGGGAGTACTGGGACCAGGCTGCGCCGACGCTGCCCGACTCCCTCTACGATCGCTTGGTCAACGAGCTGCGCCGACGTGACCCGGGGGCGCCGATTTTGGACGACCTCGGGCCCACAGTCGATCCAGCGCTCGCACTGGGTGCCAAAGAGTTGGTCAGCCTCGACTTGGCGAGAAAGGTGGCACCGGAGCGCCGCTTGGGCCTAGGATTTGCCCACACCCGATCGATGCTCTCGCTCGAGAAGTGCTACGAGCTACAGGGACTGATCGACTGGTCGGACAAGTTCGAGGGGGGCATCTTGGTGATGCCCAAGCTCGACGGGATCGCGTGCAGTTTGCACTACGACGCGACCGGTCGCTTGCTGGTTGCCGCGACTCGTGGGTCCGGCGCCGTGGGCGAGGACATCACACAAAACGCCCAGGCCATTGCCGACATCCCGGCCCACCTCGCGTCGTCTCGCCTCGATGGAGGCCTGGAAGTACGGGGGGAGATCTTCATGCGCCTCAGCGTGTTCCAACGTTTCGCCGATACGTACTCAAATCCGCGCAACCTGACCGCCGGGGCGATTAAGAACAAGGATGTCGAGCGCAGCCGGGAGTACGATCTGAGTTTCATGGCCTACGACGTGCTCGGCTCGGACCGGCCTGACGAGCGGCAAAAGTGCGCGCTGCTGGGCGAGCTCGGGTTTTCGGTGGACCATTTCGAGTTCGTCGATCGCGGACACATGCAAGCGGCGTTCGAGGCGATCGCCGCGTCACGGGCCGATCTCGACTACGAGATCGATGGCGTGGTGTACCGCGCTGAGCTTGTCGCGGAGCAAGAGCGTCTTGGAGAAACGGGTCATCACCCGCGGTGGTCGATCGCGTACAAGTTCCAAGGCGACACCGGCCAAACCAAGCTCGCGGACGTGATGTGGTCGACCAGCCGTACCGGTACCATCACCCCGGTGGCTCGGCTCGAGCCGGTGGAGTTGAGCGGCGCGATGATCGGTCGGGCAAGTTTGCACAACGTCAGCCGCTTCGAGGCGTTGCAGCTGACGCGGGGCTGCACGGTCGAGGTCACCCGGCGCGGGGGGGTGATCCCCATGGTCGAGCGCGTGGTCGAGCCGGGGCCGCAAGGCGAGCCGTTTGAGCTGCCGATCGCCTGCCCGGGCTGCGGGGGTCCCGTCGAACGTCGGCGCAAGCGCGAGGGCGAGTTTTTGTACTGTGTCGACCCGACCCATTGTATCGACGCGCGGCTGGGGGAGCTCGGACACTTCGCGAAGGTGGTCGAGATCTTGGGCTTTGGGCCCAAGGTCCTGGCGAAGTCTGTCGAAAACGGCCTGTTGGACCACCCCGACGATTTTTATCGCCTCCGGCTAGAAGACCTGCAAACGCTCGACCGCCTGGGGCGACGCAGCGCGCAGAACTTGATCGACGAGATCGCGGCGCGTCGCAAACTGACGTTGCCGGTGTTCTTACAAGCATTGGGCATTGATCATCTCGGGCGGCAAAATGCTCAGATGCTCGCGCGTCAGTTCGCCACCCTCGATCGCATCCGAACCGCCACACGCGACGAACTGATGGCGGTGCGCGGCGTCAAAGAGGCGATCGCCGATGCCCTGGTCACCGGGCTCGCGGACAAAGCGGCCTTGATCGACCGCCTGCTCGAGCATGTCGAGGTCGAAGCGATGGCTGAACCGGATCCCCCAGCGTCCGGCCCCGGGCCGCTGGTGGGCAAGTCGTTTCTCTTCACGGGGGCCTTGGAGGGCCTCACCCGGGCCCAGGCGCAAGACCGGGTCAAGGGTGCGGGCGGAACCGCGGCGAGTGGCGTGGCCAAGACCCTCGACTACTTGGTGGTGGGAGCCGGCAAGGCCGACAAGTCCAGCAAGCAGCGCAAGGCCGAGAAGCTGATCGAGGGCGGGGCAGCGATCACGATTTTGACGGAAGCGGAGTTCTTGGCGCTGGTGCCATGAGGTTTGCTCTTATTATCTTGGTGTGGTTCGCCGGCCACTTCTACGTGCAGCGACGCCTGGTTCGAACGTTGCCTGGGAGTCGCTGGCGGCGATGGACCACGGTGGCCGTGGCGCTGGCCGCCGTCCTCCCGCTGTTGGCGATGACGCTATGGCGCACGACCCCGGACGCGTTCGGGGTCACCGCGCTGTCTTGGCTGGGCTTTTGGTCCTTCGGTCTGAGTTCCGTCGTGTTTGCGTTCGTGCTCGTTCGCGATGGGTTGTTGTCGGCCGTCGCGCTCGTCGGGCGACTCCGACGGCGCCGTGGCGGGTCGTTGTCGCCGCCCGACGTCGTGGCCGATCCCGAACGACGTCGGTTGTTCTCCAACACGGTGAACATGGGCATCGTCGGGGGAGCCGTGTCCATGAGTGCGGTCGGCGGCGCCCACGTGACGACGACCCCGGCGATCAAGCGACTTCGCGTGCCGATCGAAGGCCTGCCACGCGGGTTGGAGGGCTTTCGCATCGCGCAACTGACCGACGTGCACATCGGCCCCACCATTCGCGGCGGCTTTTTGCGGGGGGTCGTCGAGGCGGTCAACGCCGAGGGGCCCGATCTCGTCGCGGTCACGGGAGACCTGGTCGATGGACATGTGCGCGTCCTTGGCGAGCACGTGCGGCCCCTGGCCGGGCTGCGGGCGCCCCACGGCGTGTTCTTCGTGACCGGCAACCATGAGTACTACTGGCGGGCCGAGGAGTGGATCGCGTTCTTGCGAGAGCTCGGTCTCGAGGTCCTACTCAACGAGCATCGCGTGATCACCCACGCCGGCGAGTCGCTGGTCGTCGCGGGGGTCACCGATCTCCACGGGGGCGCGAGCGCGGGGATGCCCTCCGATCCGGCCGTGGCTGTCGCCGGTGCGCCCCGGGATGCCGTCAAGCTGCTGCTTGCTCATCAGCCGCGCAGTGTCTTCGCGGCCGAGCGGGCGGGGGTCGATCTACAGCTTTCTGGCCACACCCACGGTGGCCAGTACTTCCCGTTCAACCTGCTGATCCACCTCGTCCAGCCCTACGTCCGCGGGTTGCACCGCCACGGACGATCGTGGGTATACGTCAGCTGCGGGACGGGCTACTGGGGCCCGCCGATGCGAGTCGGCGCACCAGCCGAGATCACGCTGGTCGAGCTCGTGGCGGCTGAGGGAGCGACCGCGCGCACCGCCTGAGGCGAGCGCGGGGCTCAGTTCAACCCGGCTAGCCGAGTCGTTCGCCTTCCAGCTTGAGGGTCATCGCATACGACAGATGGTCGCGGGGGGCGAGGTCGACCAGCCCGTGTCCCTCCACGCCCCGGGTGAGGAGATTCACCGCGTCGTTGACGTGCGTGACCGGTTCGAATGCGAAAAACGGTTGGTCGGCGGGCGCATACACCACGACGTGCTCGCAGGTATCCGACGCCTCAAGGGTCGCTGTCAGACCGCTGCCCGGCCACCTGATGGCGGCGCGACCATCCCAGCCGGCGAAGCAGTGATCCAGCTCGACGTCGATCTCGCGGGCGCTCGAAAAGTCCCAGTCGGGCGGCACGGCTTGTGCGGGGCCGGTGGGGATGGGCACGTCCTCGGATGGGTAGACGCCTTGACAAGCAAACTGCAGCGTCGCGCGCTCTTGTGGATCGGTGAGGGTTCGCGCGAAGTAGGGATGTAGGCCGGCGCCGGCGGGCATCGAGGCGGTGCCGATGTTGAACAACTTGAGCTCAATGCGTAGCTGCGCGCCGCTGAGACGATACTCGAGCTCGACCACAAACGGGAACGGGAAATCCATGTCCGAGAACGCGGACGATAAGAACCGCAGCTTGCAACTAGCGGCCGAGCGTTCGACCAGGCTCCACGGCCGATTGCGAACGTGGCCATGGATGGCATGGTGCTCGGGTGAGGCCAGGGTGACCGGTTGACCGTTATACTCGAACTTCCCGTCGCGGACTCGCCCAGAGTAGGGGGCGAGTACGTAGCAGGCGGGGGTGCGCAGATCCGAGAAGCGATCGGGGGCCGGATACCAAAGCGGCGTCCACTGACCCTCGAGCTTGACGTCAAGGTTGCGCACGCTTGCGCCGATGCCGGGGTCGATGCCGAGTCGCAAGTGGTCGGTTTGAAGTTCGAGCATGCGACGTAAGCGTAGCAAACGTGCTCGTGGTTCGGCGGCGACGCCAATCCGTGTCGACGGCCGTGCGGGATTGGCCGGGCGGGGTCGCTGGACTTGAACCGCGCCGGTGTCGTGCCGGCAGGCCTCGTTGGAACCGAGGACGGTCGCGCCGATCGCCGTGCCGCCGGCTCACGTGGGGCCGTCGTCCCAACCCCCGGCATACTCAGCGGCGTGGTTCGTCGGTGGTCCGAGCCGGGTCGCGGACGGCCTATCGTGTCCCGGCCGCGGTCGGGTAACCGCGTTCTACCCAGACGTTGAACCCCTCGTCGAGGACGCGCACGTTTGTGAACCCAGCCCCGAGCAACACGTCTGCGGCCGCTTCGGACTCGGCGTGAGGGCAGGCGCAGTAGGTCACGATCCAAACGTCGCGCGGGATCTCGTCGAGATGATCCTCAACCTCGTAGAACGGTAGCGATGCGGCGCCTTGGATGTGCCGGGTCACGAAGTCGGCTGGAGGACGAGCATCGAGAATCAGCAGCTTGGCTTCAGCGTCCAACGCAGCCTTGAGGGTATCGACCGATACGAAGCGTGGGTCGGCGTCGAATACGGGGTCGGTTCCCATCGGGTTGACGAGCTTGTCTCCGTAGTCGCTGAGCTCCGGAGTTTGTACCCAGCTCCAAGCGCGGATCATGGCGACGACGTCGTCGAGTTCCTGGCGGGTCAGCACGTGCTCATACGCGGGCATCGGAGTGCCGGGGCGCCCCTTGGCAACGGCATACTTGAGATAGCCATCTGTCACGTGATCGAGGAAATTGGGCGCGGTCACACTCATGAACTGACCCCCTTCCCCGTCTTCCCCGTGGCAGTCTTGGCAGTAGACCTGCCAGACTGGCCACCCGCGCGAGGCGAGGCCGTCGACTTCGATCGCCTCCGTGTCGACGGCGTCCATCGTCGCCCATGAGCGCATCAATCGGACTAGACGGTGGATCGCGCTGGGTTGCAGCGGGCCCGCCCGATTGACGCTCCACGCGGACATCGGCGTGTCGACGCGACCGTGTGCGATGGCGTCGAACAACATGCTGTCGCTGGCGCTCGCGAGGAAGTTGGGGTGGGCCAACGCGTTGGCCCCGTCAGCTTGGTAGCCCTCACCGGTTTCACCGTGGCATATCGCGCAATACTTGGCGTAGTCCGCCCGAGCGAGCGCGAGGTCGTCACTGTCGGTCCCAGGGGGGGAGCCACCGTTGGGCGCGACCAGTGGCGCGTCGGCTCCGGTGGCCGGGGTCGCACCGGCAGAGTCGTGGGCGCCTTCGGGCTGGGGGCAGCCGAGCGGGGCGGCCCCGGCCAGCAGGGTCCACGCCGTGGCGGCGGTTGCCATTGGAACTCTAGTGTTTCTCATCGCTCGAGCACCTCGATCAGGCGACCCTTGACGTAGTCGTAGCCCGCCTCGGTGGCCAGCTTGATCGACGGCCCGCCTTTGGCGGGCAGGTACGCCGCTAGCTTGCCGTCGCGGTCGTAGATGTAAAAGTCGTCCTTGTTGCCTTCGTGCATGTCCCAGCCCTCGGTCTCCGACGTGTCCTGGAACAGGGGAAACGAGCAGCGGGCCGAGAGCTTCTTGCGATCGTCGAGCGCGTCGATCGAGTTGATCGCCGCGAACTCGACGTCCTCGTAGCCGGCTTGACGAAAGTCGAGGCGCAACCGTTCCAGGCCACCGGCCTGGGCTTGGCAAAACCCTCACCAGCCTTTGAGCAAGGCGACGAGCGTCACCTGCCCGCGAAACGCCTCGAGGCCGTAGACTTGTCCTGCACCGCAGCTGAGCGGCTGATAGTCCTTGAGTTGCCAGGTCGGTGCCGGCGTGCCCACGCAGTACGCGGGGGGATCGTCGCTCTCACACGGGTCGCCATCGCCATCGCCATCTCCGTCGCCATCTCCGTCGCCGTCGCCATCGCCGTGTCCGTCGCCATCGCCGTCGCCATCGCCGTCTCCGTCGCCATCGCCGTCGCCATGCCCGTCGGTCCCGGTCGCGGTGACCTCGGTGTCGCCGGTTCCAGTCCCACCGTCCGTGTCCCCCGAGTCAGTCCCGTCGCCATCACCGGTCGCGCTGCTCGAACCGGGCAGCGCCGTGTCCGTCTGCGGGGTGCTCGTCGCGTCTTCGCCGGTGGCCGTCGTTCCCGTCTCCGTCGAACTCGTGCCTGTCGCCGTGTCTTCGGGCCCGGGCAGGGCGTCGTTGCGCCACCACGGGAGGGTTGTTACGCCCGACTTCGACGGGTCCTGCCCACGTGTGGACGCCCTGCGTCGTGCCTTCGGATCGACGCCCACACAGTCGTCCGCTTGCGATTCCCCGGTGGCGCTGGAGTGCGTCCCGGTTGGGTCGTTGCCGGCCGTCGACGCCGTCGGTTCGCCCAACGCCGACTCGGCTGTGGATGATTGCGACGACGTATCATCGTCCGCGTAGATCGTGCAGGCCAGTGCGGCGCTAGTCAGGGTGACCCCTGCTAACCGGCGTGCAGACAGTCGTGCCGCCGCGCCGAAACGGGTGGAGAGGGCTCGTAGGGTCGACGGCGGCATGGCGGCGATCTGGGGACAAGAACTCCACGCACCGTAGCAGATCCACTTCGCGGCCGATCGGCGGTGGAGCTTGGCTTGAACTGCATGGTGCATGAAGGAGGTTTGAGTCTTATCGACGCCGCACATGGGAGGCGCGACCGATTCTTGGCGCCCGGCATCCCTCGGTTCGACGCCGTGCCGACGCCCATGGATGTCGTTCTCGCGGAGACGCGGTTGAGACCACGGTTGGACCGGTCGGGCGGACGCGGTCCGGGGCCGACGGGCCCGCGTGACGCGACCGCGTTGCGTCGGTCTTCGAGCGTCAGCCGATGTGCGGGCGCTGCCTCCCAAAACGGCCGCCTGGAGCCGATGCGCCGGCGGTGCTTGCACAGACCGCGCTCGCGCCGGCACGCCTCCGGCCGATCGATCGACGTTCATCTCGCGGCAGCGGTGGGCCCGCTGGTTGGGGATTGCGGTGGAAGTGGCCATGGCATAGTCGCGCCGGCACGAGGCCCTATGCACGGACAAGAGCTGATGGTGGGGATTTCGAGCGCCGGGCTGTGCCACTACCTCGATGGGCGGCCGGTTCACGTCGGGGCGCAGCTGATGCTGCGACGCGAGGGCACATGGGAGCCGGTGCAGTTCGACCCGATCGGGCGCACGCGGGGATTTGTCGTGCGCACCCAAGCGGGCCACGTCTACTCCCATCGCGACGTTCCAAACGGTTCGGTGTGGCGCTGGCCCGTCGATCCCGTCGGGGATGACCTCGTTCGCGGCTGGGACCACTATGGTCGTCGATACTTTCTGGGCGGTCGCCCGGTGTACAACGGCGCCATCGTGGAGGTGCGCTTGGCCGGTGGATGGCAGCGCGTGCGTCTCGAGGGGTTGCCGCAGTGGCCCCACTACTATCCCGTGCACGGTCCCGAACGATGGTGGCCGGTCTCGCCGGTCCCCCAAGGGTCGGTGTGGCGCTGGCCCGAGTAGGCGACGCGTGACGTCGCGCTGTGTGGCGTCACGCGGGCCGGGCACACGCCGCCGGAGCAGGCGCTCCTTGGTCGCACGGTGATTGCGGGGACGCGGACCGCAAGAGCTGCCCGCATCCGGTCGAAACGGGTAGGCGGAACAGGATTTGAACCTGCGACCACCGCGGTGTAAACACGGTGCTCTACCCCTGAGCTATCCGCCTGGGATGGCCGTTGAGCCGGCGCGGAACGTAGCAGAAAACTGTTCGCGGGGCAGTCGGGAATCGCGCTGGGTCCGTCGCCGCGAGTGCTCCGCGTAGGGGAGGGCGGCGCGACGTTCGGCGCAGGTGCGCTGGCCGACGAGGCGCTGCGCCGCCCCGATCCGGGCGAGCTCGCGTTCGACGAGCGGAGGGGCGGGAGGGTGGACGCGGCCGTGTCCCCGTGGACGACAGGTGGTGTCGCCCCGCGAGCACGCCACGCCCGGCAACCTCGCCAGCCCGGTGGGACCCAGGTTTCGTGAGCCGCTGGCAGATCTCCGGTGGGTATCGGCCGGTCAACCGCGTGCCGGGCAGATGTTCGAGGCGGACCAAGACGACGTCGCCAAGGCTCGACCGCGGTGGAAACACGGGGCTCGACCCTGAGCTATCCGCCTAGGATGGCGGTTGAGCCGGCGCGGAACGGGGCAGAAACGCCTTCGTGGGGGAGCAGGGAATCGCGCAAGGTTCGTAGCCACGAGCGTTCCACGTCAGGCAGGGCCGCGAGGTGCTCCGCGCAGGTGCGCGGGCCGAGGATGAGTTGCGGCGCAAGCTCGGCGAGTCCCAGTAGGGCGAAGTCGCGTTCGAGCAGCCGAGGGTGCGGGAGGGTCAACGTCGCCGTGTCGCTGCGGATGATGGTCGCGGCGCCGGACATGTACAAGATGTCGATGTCGAGCTCACGCGGGGCCCAACGTTGCGACCGCACGCGTCCGAACGCAGCCTCGAGGGCCAGGCATCGTTCGAGCAGTGGCCGGGCGTCGAGCGTGGTCGAGATCTCGAGCACGGCGTTGAGAAACGGGTACCGGCTCGGACCTACCGGGCGGGTTTCAATGATGCTCGACCAGGCGGTGACGGTGGTCTCGCGCCAGGCGTCGCTCGCGATCATACGGGCCGCCGCACGCAGGGTGGCGAGTCGATTCCCGAGGTTGGCTCCGACGCCGAGGTACGCGAGATGCATGGCGCGGACGTTAGCGGTGCGACTGGCGAGCGTCGATGCCCGGCGGGCGATTCGGCCGGTCGTCGGGCGCCGGTGCCTCGGGCGATTCGGCCGCTTGGCGAGGCGCAGGGGTCCCGGGAGATTCGGCCGGTTGGAGCGGCGCGAGGGTCTCGGGAGATTCGGACGGTTGGGGGGGCGCGAGGGTCTCGGGTTCGGTGGCGGCGGGCGGCCGATGTCCGCCGCGCTCGGGTGGCTCGAAGGCATCGATGCGCCCCCCCGGGGCGATCGTCGGGGAGGACTGGGGTCGAGATGGCGTGCGCAGATCGAGGCGCTCGTCGGCCGGTCCAGTGTGCGGGGGCCCGGACAACGGGTAGGGCACGCGGTAGTCGACCGCGACCGCGTGCGTCTCGTCGATGCGGACGGCGGCCCGACGCACGCGGGGTCGCGCAGACTCGGGGTCCCGGATCGTCCGTGGTGGCAGCTCGAATGCAACTCGGCCCAGCTCGTCTGTCCTCGCCGGGATCCGGTAGTCGTCGACGACGAGTTCGACGTCGGCTTGCCGCAGGGGGACCACCGGACGCGCGCAGCGACGAGGCTCGCCGATATCGACGCGGTAGGCATCAGCGTAGTAGGTGTGGTCGAACGAGCGAGTCGTGTCGTAGATCGCCGAGGCCAAGAGCAAAGCGCCGATCGACGCGAACACGGTGCCCACGCGGCGCCCGGCGGCGGTGTCATAGACCACGGCGCCCGACTGATTGCGGTAGCGCGTGCCAAACAGCTCCGGTCGGGTAAACGCAAACACCGAAAACCCCGCCAACCCGGCCCCAATGATGTACTCCCACGCCAGTGTGCTGTCGGGACGATTGTGGATCGTCTCGATCCGTACCACTGGCGTGTGCACCAACCCTTTGCACTGCCGGTGCTCCGCCAGATCGACGGACAGCCGGTCACCCTGCTGGTGCCACGTCGCGGTGTACTGTCGGTGCGCCACGACACGGCCGGCGGGTTCGAGCTCACGGGCCGGGGCCGGTCGAGCCACGACTTGAACCGTGGAACTCACCCGGATCTGGGCACATCCGGCGGAGCTGGCCGCGGCCAAGCCAAGGGCACCAAGCCGTACGGTGAGCCGCGCGCGAGCGATGAACCGTCGCGGCCGGCCGAGTTGCCGCTGACGACCGGTGGGGCGCGGATCGTGACCACTCACCGCGGGATCCGTCGCTACAGCTCGAGCTGCAACTCCAGCTTGTCGCCAACCACCCGAGCGATGGTACTCAGCAACTCGTCCCCGTTTTTGCTCGCGATCCACCGGCCCTCGCCCGCTCGGTAGTCGAAGTGCCAGGCGTGGCTGCCGGCCGCAAGCCAGATCTGCCCAGCCGCCGAGTGTGCGTTGACGATGAACTTGACCCCGTCGTCGAAACTGAGGGTCAACACGTCGCCGGCCAGGTCGCAGTCGAGCTGCTCGTGCTCCAGATCGCCAAGACCTCGGTCGATCCGATTTAGTGCCGCGTGGGCGAGTTGAGCGAATTCTGAGCGATCCATCAGGCTCACCTATCTTCGATTCGGCTGGGACTTGGCGTCGCCGCCAGGATCGTCCGGGGGGTTGTGACCCGCGTCCGGGGTCGCGGGAGGCTTGGG
Organism: Myxococcales bacterium FL481; assembly: GCA_006508105.1. Lineage (GTDB taxonomy): Bacteria > Myxococcota_A > Polyangia > Nannocystales > Nannocystaceae > FL481. Next base: position 23,129 of record QKPP01000171.1, read on the forward strand.
GGGTGGCTTCGGCGCCACGGGACCGGGGGCAGACGTCGTCGCCGGTGCTTTCGCAGCGTTGGGTTCGACGGCTGGTTGCTTGGGACTAACGATGTGGCCCTCGTCGTCGACGTCGATGCCGAGCTCCCGCGCTTGCTCCGGCGTGATCTCGAAGGTCGGAATGCCACCGACTTGTTCGATCTGCTTCGCGCGTTCGCTCTGGCTTTGTTCGAGCTGGTATCGCTTCAGAGCGTGCCATCCGAAGTACGAGATCGCCGATCCGTACAGCACGATGCGGATCAAGATGCCTTTGCGAGGGAGTCGCATGTTGTTCGACTCTACCGGACTGGCTCGAGCCGGCAAGCCAGGGCCGCGCAGCGCCGTTTCGGTGTTGCCCGGCGAACGACGGAGGTCGACGGCCGGGGCTGTCGAGCAGGCGGGGGCACGCTCGCGGCCTCGGGCCGCGGGCGGTCAGCTTCGTCGTGGGTCGGGCTCGATCCGCGGCGTCGGGGCGGAGGTCGAAGGGGTCCCCGACGGTGGCGGGCGACCTTTTCGCAAGGGCATGGGCGCCGCCCGGCGGCGGGTTGCGATCCGTCTCGCTGGCGCGATGGAGGTCCGGCTCGTCGAACTGACGTCCTACGGGATCGAAAGGAAGCGCGCTTTCCGCTGGACCAGCGCGGCGCCCGTCGTGTCGGGATGCAGGTTCTCGGATTCGGCGTGCTCCGAGCGCCGCACGAGCGTCAGCTCGGCCTGGCAAACCGCCTCGACGTCCGTGTTCGCGGCCGGCGGGGGCCACGGCGCCGTGAACACGGCCCGGCCGGTGTCGGGGAGTGTTCTTCGCTCGGACTCGAGGCAATGGAGTTCGTCGCTCGCCATCGACAACGTCAGGGTCTCGCCGGGTAGCGGCGGGTCCCATTCGATCGTGAACGGTTCGCGGCGTGACCGAATGGCCGCGCCGGGACGCAGGACGAACTCGGTCGCGGCGGTCAACTCGATGGTGCCTTTGGCGTTGTCGCTATCTCGATACAGCTCGAATCGGTAGCGGGATTGGGCTTGCTGAAGTGACGCCGCGTAGATGGGCTGAGAGGCGGCGACGCGCTGCAACGCTTGGCCATTGACCTTGAGCGTGTCGCTGTTTTCGCTGCACACATCGATGGGGATCTCGACCCCGTTGCTTTGTTCGGCCCAGAGCTTGACTTCGGCGTCGATGCGTCCGTCGGCGTCGACGACGGTGGGCTCTAGCCGGATCTCTGAGAGCCCGACGTAGCACTGGAACGCATCACTGCCGCAGCCCGGGAGTGCGGCCACAGTCAGCGTGGTCGGTAGCGCGATGCTCAGCGCCTTGTGTGCGTTCATGGCGTTTTCGGGCTCAAAACGGTTTGACCACCACGAAGATGACGATGATCATCATGAGCACCGTCGGCACCTCGTTGAGCATGCGGCACTGTTTCGATGTCAGTGGATACTCACCGGCGGCCATGCGCCTCCGGATGTGCCCACAGTAGAAATGGTAGCCGATGAGCCCGATGAGGGCAGTGGCTTTGACGTGGAACCACCCTTGCGACAAGTGGCCGGGGACAAGCACCAGCATCCACACCCCAAACAGCGCCGAGCCCACGAACCCCGGCCAGCAGATGGCGCGGTACAACCGTCGCTCCATCGTGATCAACATGGTCGTTGCATCGGGTTTGTCGCGATTTTCAACGTGGTAGACGAACAGCCGAAAGATGTAGACCAGCCCGGCAAACCACGACATGACGAAGATGACGTGCAGGGCGCGAAGCCACAGGTAGCTCACGCGCACACCCTATCACGCCACTGCTGGGGCCGCGCGGACCCCGGAGGCGCTGCGGCTGGGGGACGTTGGCTGGCGCAAACCCGCCGACGCTTGCTTGTCGCGGCACGGTCGGCGAGTGGTCCAGGCGAGGCGCCCCTACGCGAGCTGGGCCAGCGTGGTCCAGGCTTCGGGAGCGAGCAGCCCGGCGCGTTCGAGGTTGATCGAGCGCGGCCCGACGAACGCGGCGAGGTCCTCCCCCACCGCCCTTAGCAGTTCCACGTGCTCGCCCGACAACCAATCGCCCGCGATGACAACCGTCAGCGCGCCGTGTTCGTCGACAACTAAATCGCACTGCTGGTCATTGGGTCGATGGCGTGGGATCACAGCGGACACGTGTTGTCCATCGCAGATCGGGCCGACGGCTTGAGGAGTGCGGCCGGCCGCGGCCGCTGCGGCCATCCATGGGACGTAGCGCTCGCGGGCCACGGTTCGCACCGACCTGTCCCGCGCTGTGCCGGAGCCGAGCGGTACGGCGAGTTCGCGCTCGGCGTGCACCTCCCGACACGCGCTCGCCGTCGGTCCGTTCTGAGCCCGTGCGGTTCGCTCTCGTCCGGTCGCGTCGCGTCTCGCGGTGGTGACGGTGAAGTCTCGGCAAGACGGCCTACCGACGCGACACGATCGGGCCCTGAGCGCTGGTTCGAGCCGGTGGGCGCCCAAATCGGGAGTGGCCCCGAGCGGCGCAGGTCCACCTGCGCGAAAAGCAGCGCGGGGTGGGGGCTGTGGAGCCGGGCCTGACGGCGGTCGGTCTACGTACCCGGTCGATGGCCGAACGCGTGAATGTGCAGACGCGGCGCCAGTCGAAAACCGGTGCGTTGACACAGTGGCGCGAGCTTGCCGTAGGCGCGGCCCAATCGCTGGGGGTCCGTGCCCTCGGGCATCAGGAATACGCGCCAACGCTCGGCTCTGGTCAGCGCGATCTCCCCGAGGTAGTCCTCGATCTCTTGGAGGTCCCGCTCGAGTTGGTGGTCGTTGTCGGAGGCCACCACGAACTTGAGTTGCCACTCGAACGCGTCCATCAGGCGCCGCACGGTGCGTGGCGTGTGACGGCGTGCCTCGTGGCGCGCTGCCCACGTTGAGTCGCGCTGCCACGGGGTGCTGTGCGCGAGCTTGGGTGAGATCGACACCAGGTCGCACGCCAGTCCGTCGAGCCACACGCTCCCCGCGGTTTCGACCGTGACGTGGTGATCGCGCTGACGCAGTTGATGCACCAACTCAGCGACGGCCCCGAACAACAGCGGCTCGCCGCCCGTGACCACGACGTGCCGAGGGCCTCCGAGGGCCCAGCGCACGAGTTCTTCCACCTTGGCTGACGAACCAACGGGGGCCCACGAGGTCTGGGGCGAGTCACACCAGGCGCAGCGCAGGTTGCAGCCGGAGACGCGGACAAAGCTGGATGGGACCCCCACCAGCGCGCCCTCGCCTTGCACCGAGACGAAGCGCTCTTGGACTCGCAGTCGTCCCGGGTGCGTGGAGTTCACTGGCGTCATCTACCAAAGCTCGCGGTCCCCGAGTAGGGCGGCGGGCGACCCCAGCTCCACGTTTCGCCGCGAGCGCGGGTCCGGCGATGCACCGCGGGGGTGCTCCCGGGGGGCCCTCGGCTCGGCAATGCACGGCTCGCACGGTGGTATGGTCGCGCGGGCATGCAAACTCCTCGGATCAAGATCGTCGACGCGCTGCGCCGCGACCCGTCTCCCGACGTGCGCGTCAAAGGCTGGCTTCGGACCGTTCGCGCCAGCAAAGGGGTGGCGTTTCTCGAGCTCCACGACGGTTCCTGTTTCGCCAGCCTGCAAGTCGTGGTGCCCGACGACAGTCCCGCGGCGGAGGTCGCACGCGCCGTGACCACCGGCAGCGCCGTGGCCGTCGAAGGTGATCTCGTGGAATCGCCGGCCAAGGGCCAGCGGGTCGAGTTGTCGGCGAACAAGCTCACGGTGCTCGGCCTCGCCGACACGACGTTTCCTCTGCAGAAGAAGCGGCACAGCTTCGAGTACCTGCGCACGATCGCGCACTTGCGGGTACGTTCGAACACCTACGGGGCTGTACTTCGCACCCGCAGTACGTTGGCGCAGGGGATTCATCGATTTTTTCGCGAGCGCGGCTTCTTCTACGTGCACACGCCCATCATCACTGCCAGCGACTGCGAAGGGGCCGGTGAGATGTTTCGTGTGACCACGCTCGACGCCGACAAGCCGGCGCGGCGTCCCGACGGAGGGGTGGACTGGGAGCGAGACTTCTTCTCCCGCGAAACGCTCTTGACGGTTTCCGGCCAGCTCAACGCGGAAGCGCTGGCCCTCGGTCTGTCCGAGGTCTACACCTTCGGTCCCACGTTTCGCGCCGAGAACTCCAACACGACCCGCCATGCCGCCGAGTTTTGGATGATCGAGCCGGAGGTGGCCTGGGCCGATCTCCAAGACAACGCCGACTTGTGCGAGGCGTTCGTCAAGTCCTGTCTCACCACCGCGCTCGAGGAGTGTGCCGAGGATTTGGCCTTTTTCGATCAGCGCATCGACAAGGGCCTCATTGCGCGGCTCCAGCGGGTGGTGTCCGCGCCGTTCGAGCGAATCACCTACGCCGAGGCGGTGGCGCTGCTGGAAAAGAGCGGGCGCAAGTTCGACTTTCCGGTCGAACACGGCGCCAACCTCCAAGCCGAGCACGAGCGCTATCTGTGTGAAGAGGCCATTGGCCGTCCGACGTTCGTGTTTGACTACCCCAAGGAGATCAAGGCGTTTTATATGCGGCGCAACGACGATGGCCGGACCGTCGCCGCGATGGACCTGTTGTTGCCCAAAATCGGCGAACTGTGCGGGGGATCGCAACGCGAGGAACGGCTCGACGAACTCCAAAACGCCATTGTGGAGACCGGTGCCGAGCTCGCGGACTACGAGTGGTATCTCGATCTGCGCCGCTTCGGCACTGCGCCACACGCCGGGTTCGGAGCGGGGTTTGAACGTTTGGTAATGTACGTGACGGGGATGGAGAATATCCGTGACGTTTCGGCCTTTCCTCGTACGCCACGAAACTGTGCGTTCTGAGTTGCCGCGTCATCGACCCCGACGATTGGTCGCGGAGAGTCGTGGGGAATTTCTCGCATGCGATACCCCGGCGGCACGACGAGTTGGTATGGGACCTCGGCGATGAGTCGTAGCGGAAGAAATCGCGGTTGTCGCCGCGCGGAAGCGACGGGCACGCCAGGTCGGCAGATCGGTCCGAAGTGGTGTCCAACGGAAGTCGCACGGGAAATCGCGCAACGGTCTGGTCGTCCGCGATGTCGGCTAGATCAAGTTCTCTCTCGTGACGCGGTTCGCTCCACGAGATTGGCGGGGGTCGAGGGCATCTTGGCGGGCGTCTTCGGTCCCAGCCGGGGGGAAATGGCTTCAGCTCACATTGGTTGAAGGTGGACGGCCTTCAAGTTGCGAACGACGAGCCGAGCTGAACGCGGGCGGGTCCGAGATCGGGCAGTCGCGGGAGTCAAATGGTTGAGACGCGCCGGCCGAGGCGCAGGAAACAGCGGGGAACCATATGTATTTGCGGACGAACAAGACCAAATCTGGCGGCAAGGTTCACGTCTACCGCTCGATCGCGCACAACGTCTGGTGCGGGGCCTCGACCCAGCGCAAGTCGAAGACCCGACCGGTGGTCATCGCGCGTCTGGGGGCGGCCGCCGACGTGGACGAGTGCATCGCTCGCGAGCTCGTCATCGCGCTGGAGAGTTGCTTCGGGCTTCAGCTCCAGCCCGTGCGAGGGGGCGGGCGCTGGGCCGAGCTCGAGCAGATCGCGGGCCAGGTGCGACCTCTCGAGGGGTTCTTGCGCGTGCTGGTCAATCCGAGATTGGGGCTCGCGCGCTATCTGCCCGATAACGGCAATCGTGTGACGCTTTTGGAAGACCTTGTGCGGGATCGGCTGGCCGACCCCGCCGGCGGGGAGGTCGAGGCGACGCTGTGGGAGTCGTTGCGTGCGGGCGATGACGCGTAGCGTTCGGCTGTAGCCGGCGAGGCTAGCGGTTGGCCGTGAGCCAGCGCTTCGACCCGTTCTCGGTGCGAGCGGCGTTGTCGCGGGCGCACGGCGAATCGTGCACCGGTCCCGACCGAGTTCCCCGGCCGACGCGGGGTGCCTATACTCGCGCTGAAGTCACCACCCATGAACGCGCGAGTTGCCATCAACGGGTTCGGGAGGATGGGCCGCCTGGCATTACGATCCGTGTGCACGCGGCCGGACCTTTCGATCGTCCATGTAAATGAGGTCGCGGCGACGGCCGAAACCTCGGCCTATCTGCTCGAACACGACTCGATTCACGGCCGGTGGTCGACGTCTGTGTCATCCGAGGCGGACCAGCTGCTGGTCGGGGACGCGCGGATCGGTTACGGGCAAGCAGCGGCGCCAGCTGATGTCCCGTGGGGCGAGCTCGGCGTCGACATCGTCTTCGAGTGTACGGGCAAGTTTCGTACCGCTGAGAGTTTGGCTCCGTACTTCGAGCGGGGGGTCAAGAAAGTCATCGTGAGCGCTCCGGTCAAATCGGGGGCGCTCAATGTCGTGATGGGAATCAATCACCACCTGTACGATCCGCGCCAGCACGATATCGTGACCGCAGCGTCGTGCACGACCAATTGTCTCGCTCCGGTGGTGAAGGTTGTGCACGAGCAGTTCGGCATTCGCCACGGTGTGATCACGACGATCCACGATGTCACGAACACCCAGCGTATTGTGGACGCCCCGCACGCGGATCCGCGGCGGGCTCGGTCGGCATTGATGTCACTGATCCCGACCACGACCGGCTCGGCCACAGCGATCGCGATGATCTACCCGGAGCTCGCCGGCAAGCTCAACGGGCTGGCGGTACGCGTGCCGGTGCTCAACGCTTCGTTGACGGATTGCGTGTTCGAAGTCGAGCGGGAAACGACGGTGGCCGAGGTCAACGCGGCGTTTTTGGCCGCGGCGGAGGGAGAGCTGCGGGGGATTTTGGGCTACGAGACCAAGCCGTTGGTGTCTGTCGACTATCGCGATGACCCGCGTTCGAGTGTGATCGATGCCCTGAGCACCATGGTCGTCGACAAGACCCAGATCAAAGTGCTCGCCTGGTACGACAGCGAATTTGGCTACGTTGAGCGCATGGTGGAGCTGTGCGGGCTAGTCGCGCGTAGCTTGAACTGATCTTCCTCGTGGCAGCTTGCCCCATGGGCGAACAACCGGTCAGCGCCCGCAACTACGTCGTGGTCACCGCGGCCTATTGGTCGTTCACGCTGACGGACGGCGCACTGCGAATGGTTGTGTTGCTGCATTTCCACGCCTTGGGCTACACGCCGCTGCAGCTCGCGACACTGTTTTTGCTCTACGAGGTCGCGGGGGTGGTCACCAACTTCTTCGGGGGGGTTGTGGCGTCGCGCGTGGGACTGCGGCCGACTCTGTTGGCGGGCCTCTCCTTGCAGGTTGCGGCCTTGGTCTTGCTGTCTGGCCTTTCGGTCGATTGGCCCACGACGACGCAGGTGATGTGGATCGTCTTCGCTCAGGGAGTGTCGGGGGTGGCCAAGGATCTCACCAAAGTCAGCGCCAAAAGTGCGATCAAGCTTGTCGTGCCGGCCGGCGCCTCGGGCACCTTGTTCCGCTGGGTCGCGCTGCTGACTGGGTCGAAAAATGCACTCAAGGGCCTCGGGTTCTTCATCGGAGGTGCCTTGCTGGCTACGTTCGGTTTCCACCCGAGCTTGTGGGGCATGGCCGCGGCGCTGGGACTCGCAACGGGGCTGGTGGCCCTGTCGCTGCCGCGGCGCTTGGGGTCGGGCCGGCCCGCGAAACCCCGCAAGCTCGCGCGACTGTGGGCCAAAAGCCGAGCCGTCAATGCTTTGTCCGCGGCGCGGGTGTTCTTGTTCGGCGCCCGTGATGTGTGGTTCGTGGTGGCATTGCCGGTGTTCCTGGGAGAGTCGCTCGGTTGGAGCTTCGAGCGCATCGGGGCCACGATGGCGGGGTGGGTGATCGGATATGGGGGCGTGCAGACGCTGGCCCCGCGATTGCTGCGCTGGCGCGGGCGGGTCGACGACACTCGGGCGCTGCGTCGACTGGGCGCCCTGCTGGCCCTGACGCCGATCGCGATCGTCGGCGGACTCTACGCGTCGTGGGAGCCGGCATCGACGGTACTCGGGGGCCTGGTGCTCTTCGGCGTACTGTTCGCGATGATGTCTTCGCTGCATTCGTACCTGATCCTCGAGTACAGCGAACACGACGACGTCGCCGCGAGCGTGGGCTTTTACTACATGGCCAACGCCGCCGGTCGGTTGCTGGGCACCGTCTTGTCGGGAGCGGTGTACCAAATGGCCGGCCTCGCGGCGTGTTTGCTGACGGCGGCCGCCATGCTGTTCGCCGCGTGGTTGGCCGGCTGGTGGCTGCCGGCCCCCGACCAAGGGGGCGCGGCGCGTCGGAGCTAGGGAGCTAGCCTCGGGCGAGTTCGAGTAAGAGGCGCTCGGGCAGGGCTAAGTCGGCCGGACGGGAGACGAACACTCGAGCGGGACCGATCTGCACGATGGTCCCGACCCCCAAACGCGGCGCCAGCACCTCGAGGGCCATGGCCGGCTCGCCGCCCACCGTGCGCGAGGTCGCCTGCTCCGTGAATCGGGCCTTGCTCAGCGGTGCCGCCTCGACGAAGACCTCGCTGAGGAATTCCACCCGGACAGCAAAGTCGATCCTGCGTCCCGCGAGTTGCTCGCTTAGCTGGCTGGGGATGCCGGCCGGCAGGTCACGCTCGGCGTGGCGCTGCAAATAGGGGGCGAGTAAGTCCGCGTCGCCGAGCTCGGCTTCGGGGGCCACCACGATGCCGAGGTCGTCGATCTCGTGGGCCAAGCCGTCGGCCACCGCCGCGGCCTTGCTCGCGCGAGCCTTGCGTTCCTCATCTCGCTCGGTCTCGCGGCGTTTGACGTCTGCGGCCACGAGCTCCCCTTGCCCCGAGGCGCTGCGCGGCGACCCGGCGTGGGTCGGTCCATTCGGCGCGGTGACGTTGGCAGATCCGGGGCGCGACGCGTCGGGGGGTGGGGGTCCGTCCTCGTCCTCGACTTCGGGCGGCGCGCCGGCGAGGGTGCGCAGCAGCTCCTGATCGTCGCCGCTGGGTTCGAGGAGGCCAAGCTCGATGCGGGGCCCGCCTTCGAAGCCCGACGCCAGTTCATCGAGCGAAAGCTGGAGTTGCTCGCACAGGCGGGCTACTGGCCATTCTTGCGCCGTGGCGCCGGCGGGCATCGTGTCGGTGGTCGCGTCTTCTTTCGCCAGGGGTTGGCCGCGCTGCGCGACCAAAAACCCTTGGCGTTGATCGGGCGGAGGCGTGACATAAAACGAGAAGCACTGCCGTGGCACAACCTGAGACGCGAAGACGCAAAGCTCCGGGTTGCTCGACCAAAACTCCGCGGGGTCTTCTGCCACCGAGCCGTGCACCCGGACGAGTACTAGCGGGACTTCGGGGTGACGGGTCAACTCCAGCGTGGCGTCGACCACATTGCGGGCCTTGCCGACCAGGAGTTCGGCGAACGCGGCCGCGAGCATCGTGGGGCGGAAGGCGTCGAGCGGGAATAGAAGACCGCCGTAGGCGGCAGGCGAGATCGTGGGCTGCATGGCGATTCGGGCCGGTTTTTGGCGCGGCTGATCGTGGCGATCAACCCGGGCCGATAATGGCCAGGGAAACCTGCCACAGGTCCGCGTCGAGATCTCGCGCGAATCGGCCGATGATCAGCGTGGGTCCTTCGCTGAGTGCGCAGCGGTGAAACTCTTCTGCGCCGACGTTCTCGAGTTCCACAAAGCTCCGGGTCTGGCACCAGGCCGACCAGCGTTCGGTGCTGGCGCGAATCAGCTCTCGACCGTCGGCGCTCGAGTAGCCGAAACCGGTGACGGAGAACAGGGCGTGGCGATCGAACTCAAGGGTCAACTCGTGCCCTCGCAGGCGTGGTGGATCGGTGATCGCACAGGCCCACACCGGCCCCGAATGGCCGGGTTGAGGGGAGGGGGGGGAGGCGCACCATCGCGACGTGATCGTGTCGACCGCGCCCGATCCCCCCTGCATGAAGTCGATGCCGTCGCGCAACAGTTCGTCGACCCGCTCCCAACCCGGCTCGAGCAGTACCGGCACCTGGCTCGGCTCGCCCGGATCTCCCGGATTCGTAGCGACGGTTTCGTTCCCGGCCACGTTGACGGGTGGATCGATGGCGCGCTCGAACAGGCACTGCTCTCGAGGCGTGCCCGACGGGCAGGGGGGTCCCGGGTGCGCGCACGAGGGCACAACCGCCACCGCCAGCGCGAGCGCGCCGATCGAGTTGGCGAGCTGCGGATGTGATCTCACCGTAGATGTCTTATACCAGCTGCTCGCCGGCCACGTAGACGTGGACGATGGCAGCGCTCGAGCCTGCGAGCAGCAGGGCGTCCCCCACTCGATCGTCGGGTACGTCGCGTAGCGTCAGGTGCTCGCGGTCGACAACCGTGGCGTCGAACGGGGTGCCTACTGCGAGCCGGCCGAGGTTTGGCCACCCCAGTGAACTCGCCCCGCCGCGGGTCATGGCGTCGACGAGCACTGGAGCGACGTGGCCGTAGGCGTCCTGCAGACATAGCCGTCGGCCCAGCCGCAGGCGCTCGCCCATCTCCAGCAGTCGCGCCTCTTGCACCAGGTCGATGATCGAGTTGCTGTCGCTGCCGAGGCACAGGGTCGCGCCGCGAGCCAGCAGATCAGCGCCCGCGACCATGCCGTCTCCTAGGTTGGCCTCCGTCGTGGGGCACGCGCAGACGTGTTGCGACGCGAGTCGTTCGCGGTCGGCGGGAGTGGTGTGGATTGCGTGCACAGCGGTGAACCGCCGCGGTCGATCGAGCAAGCCGGCGTCGGCCAGCACGCTCGTCGGTGAGCCGCCGTGTTCGGCCAGGCATTCCTCGTTTTCGCGCGGTTGCTCGGACACGTGGGCGTGCACAACCAAGTCGTGGTCCGCTGCGTACTCGGCGATCGTGGCGAGGGCGGGCTTGGGCACGGCCCGCACGCTGTGCGGGGCCAACCCCACGCGCACGCGTTCCGAGACCAAGCTGGTCCGCAGCCCGTCTATCCGGGCGAGGTACGCGTCCAGCGATGCGTCGCAGAACCGCCGCTGCTCGGCACGGGGGGGCTGCTCATGGCTCGAGCGGGCGTAGTACGCATCGAGCAGGGTCAGGCGAACGCCTACGTCAGCCGCCGCGGCTGCAACGGCGTATCCGAGTTCGTTGGGTTGGTCGTAGGGTTGTCCATCGTGTTGGTGGTGCAGATAGTGAAACTCGCCCACGCACGTGATGCCGCCGCGCAGCATCTCGTGAAAGCAGGCTCGGGTGACGTCGAACAGTGTCTCGGGTTCGAGCCGGCCCGCCTCGTCGTACATGGCCTGCCGCCAGCCCCAAAACGACGACTGGACCCCAGGGACCATCCGCTCCGTTCGACCCCGAACGCCGCGTTGGAACGCGTGGCTGTGGGCGTTGACCAGTCCCGGGAGCACCCACGCGGCGCCGAGATCGTAGAGCGGAACGAGATCGTCTCGTGGCTCGGGAGCGGCGCGGCCGATGGCTGTGATGTCGCCGGCCTCATCCAGCTCGACCCAGGGGCGACGCATCCACCGGGGGCCGTCGCCTGGATCGAGCCACATGGCCTCGGCCGTGAACGCGCGGCGTTGGTTCAACGGTGTTTCCGGGGGGTCGCGGCCGAGTTGAGCACGGCGCGATGGTGTTGGCTCAACCAGCTCGGTGTGTCGGCGGCGCTGCCGAGGACTCGGTGGTCCTCGAGTTCTCCGACCCAGGCGTAGTCAGCCTCTGGCCCGGTGCGAACGGCGACGAAGGTCAGGCCCGCTGCGTCAGCGGCGAGGCGATCTTCGTGGCGATCACCGATGTAGACCGCCGGCGCCCGGCCTCCGATCTGCTGCCAGATCGGATCGAAACACCGCGGATCGGGTTTGGGCGCGGGTTGCTGCTCGTTGGTGAAGATGCCGTCGAATAGGTCCGACGAGATGCCGGCGTTGATGAGGCGTTGGTCGAGGCGTCGGCGTGTGCGCTTGGTGACGATCCACAGTGAGTACGCCCGGGCGCGAAGCTGCGCGAGGGCCTCGGTGACGCCGGGGATGGCCGGGTACGGCAAGTCGTCGGCGATCTGTTCGTAGCGATCGAAGAACGGAGCGAGGTTCCGTTCGGGGAATAGACGTTCGAGCGTGGCTTCCCAGGTCTGTGCGTAGGGAATCAGGGCTTGGCGAGTCGGGATCTCCCAGCCGAGGTCCGCCGCGACACGCTGGTGCAGTTCGACGTAGCCATCGAAGCTCGCGATCAGGGTGTCGTCGAGATCGAAGATGACGAGCGGCGCGTCGGAGGACGACACGCGATCGGGAAAACGTGAAAACTGCACGGTGAGCTAGCCCTTGGGTTGGGGACTCGGTGCGGCGGGAGGTTGGCTCGGTGGATTCGGGGGGGGCGCGCTCGTGGCGGGAGCGGTCGCTGGCGCCGCGGCAGGCGCTGGGGCCGGCTGGGCCGGGGGCTGGGCTGGGGGCTCGATCGGGGTGCCGAAGTAGAGCGTGCGGGCGGGAAAATCGATCGTCACACTGCGGTCCGCGATGGCCTCGAATCCGATCATCCCGTCGAACCGGAACTGGTCGCCTGTGAGCTGCTCTTGCATGTACCCGTAGGCGGCTCGCTGCGGACGGACGGCAACGCTGTCCCCGATGCGAAAGTCATCGATGCGCACAAACGAGGCGCGGCCGCGTTGCAGCGGCGGGGGAGCCACCCCCGCGCGCGCGTAGGCGGCATCGTTGGCCGTCAGTCCCGCGCCGCGCATGCCCGTGTTGAACATGTACAGGCCTTCCGATGCGCCCAGGTAGGCCGGCACGTAGATGTTGTGGGTTTGGTGCATCCAAAACCCCAGCGACTGGCCTTGCCGCAGGCCGGTCGCTTCGTCTTTGCACTGGCGCGCGCCTCGGACGAAGTCGAGACGACCGCTGGGCGCGTCGATGCGGAGCACCCCGTCTTGGAACAACCGCGAGCCCAACACGCCATCGACCGGCATTCCGTTGCTCAGTTCGATGAATGCCCGTTCGGGGTAGATGTCCACGGGGACATTTTGGATGTGCAGGCTGCCGAGGGCGAGCTTCTCGATTCGCCCGTGTCCGACGCTTTCTTGTTCACTGACGGCCGTCCGACTGTCGGCCGTCAAGACCAGCCGGGTCGAGGTCTTCGGCCCGATGATCAGGTCCGGTGCCGTGGTGTCCACTAGTAGTCGAAGTCGCTCTCCATCGGCGTCGACTTCGATGATCGCCGCTGGCATTTGCGGGAGAAGCTGAAGCGTGACTCGGCACGGGGCCTGGCGACTTTTGACGTCGAACGGGCGCCCCTCGAAGGCTGAGTAGCGCTCGGCGAGTGGGGGAACTCCGGCCGCACCGAACAGCTTAGCCGCTTGGCCGAAGTCTCGTCGATGCAGGGCGACGGTGGCCAAAACGAGGTCGCGACGTCGAGGATCGACGCCGGCCGAGGTGGACTTTTTCGCCCACTTTGTCGCGCTGTCGAGATCGCCGTCGAGCAGCGCGATCTGGGCGAGCAGCCACATCGCCTCCGGCTCACCGCGGTCGAGGGTGAGCGTCCGTTGAGCGGCGTCCGCCGCTTGCCCGAATCGCGCCGCGGTCCAGGCGGCGCGAGCAACCGCGATGGCGGCGGTCGCTTCTTTCGGCGCGGCCTTGGCTTGCCGTTGCGCCTCGGCGAGGCCGGCGAGGAACGGGTCCGGCTTCGGTTCGGGCGCGGCGAGGCGAGGAACGTTGAAGACCTCGTCGGCCACGGGCCCGTGCTTGACGGCCGTGATCGCAAACTCGAGCTTTTGTTCGGTCTCCGCCGACGTGGTGGTTTGGACAATTTGGTGCGGGACTTTCGTGCCGTCGACGTCGCGGTAGTCGGCGTAGGTCACCACCCTGCGAGTCTGCCGCTCGCCTTCGCCTTCGACCTCGACCTCCTCGACCAGCAGCCCGGTGCTGCGATCGAACCAGCGTTCACGGTGGGGGAACGCATCCGCCTTTTGCTTCCACAAGATCCCGTCGAGGGGGCGCACCTGGCCGCCGGCATCTGTGTCGCGTGGTGTTTGCAGCTCTAGCTCGATGTCGCGGGCGTCGAAGTCAAAGTACCAGTGCAACAGGGCGTCTTCTCGGATCCGCGGGACCGCGGCGGGGTCTTCGAGCAGGACGCGAGGCGGCTGGGTTTGCAGCTGCCATGCGGTTTTGCCGTCGAATCCATGCTCATCGACCACCTCGCCGACCTTCACCTTGCGGTACATCCGGCCGTCCACGGTGTTGTGCAAAACGAAGCTGCCTTGGCTCCCGTCCGGGATGCAACCCGGTTGATCCGGTTCGCATTTTTGTCCGAGCGACAGCGTCATCTCGGCCTCGACGGTGCGGGTCGTCATCGCGTCCAGCGTCTGTTTGCCGCCAAGCGCGGTGATGTAGCGATCGAGGACGGCTTGCGCCGTGTCCGGGACTTCGCCGGCGGCCGCGTCGGGCGGGTTGGTTTCGTCGACCTTGAGGCAGCCAGTGGCCGCGGTGGCACACAACGCCAAGCCGAGCAGGCGAGAGCGGACAGGAGAGATCGAGCGAGCGAGGGAGAGGCACGTCAGCCGCGACATGGGCCGCAAGCTTGGCGGGCGCGGCCGGGTCTGTAAAGCGCCCCGATTCACTCGCCGGGCCCGGAACGCGTCGCGGACGGCGGTGGCGTCCGTGGTACGGGGGCGGTGGCTCGGGTGGGTCGGCCGGGTGCGATCCGTCCGAGGGGACCCGGCGGCTCGGTCGGAGCGCGACCGCGTTCGTTGTCGCCGCCGTCGCTCGCCGTGGCCGCCTGTTTTTGCCGCAAACGCATCTGCTGCAGACGCGGGTCCGCGGCCGGGATGTTGCGGCGGGTCATCTCCAAGTTGCGGCGTTTGAGCGGTGGGTGATCCGGTGGGACGTCGCCGTCCGCTACCACGATTCGCTGCATTGGTTCGTCGACGAAGAACCCGAGATACTGCACGCGGGCTCGATCGTCTCGCATGACGAGCTCGAACACGAGGTGTTCGGTGTTGTCGGGTCGAGCGTAGTAACACCACATCGGCTCGGCGCCGGACCGGACAAACCCGCTCGCTGCCGGGGAGAGCACCGCACAACGATACGGAGAGCGTCGAGCGAACCGATCCGCGGCTCCCCGAAGTCCGGCCATGAGTTCGTCAACCCAGTTTTGATCTAGTGGGCGAGCGCCTCGCTTGGCGCGATCCGGCAAACCCCAGGTCGCATCTGGGGTGGCGAGGTGCAGCAAGGCATCCGCATCGTTGGTCATGGCGAACGAGAGGGCGGATTCCACGACCCGCTTGGCATCGCGCGTCAGTTCGTAGCGATCGATTCGTTGTGGTGCATCGACTTCGTGCCCGATGTAGGCGTCGTACAGACTGCCTGGCGTGGGCGCGGTTATCGGTTTGTCCGGTGTCGGGTCCTCAGCGCGGTGGCTCTTGGCCGGCCCGTCGTCGTGGCGGATCTCATGCGATCCGCACGCGCTAACGGCATACAAGAGCGATGCAAAGGTGCGCACGGACAAGAATCGGAGCATTAGGGCAGTTCTAGTGAGCTCGGGGGCCGTTGCACAGTGCTTTCGCGCGCTGGTAAACCCCGGTATGATGGGGCAATGCTGGGCTGGGCCGGTTGCGGTACAGGCGGACCGTCTCGCGCGCGTGCGCTCAACCGGCAGGCGGCGCGACAGCGGATCGGGGTTTTGTGGGGGTTTTGTGCCGTCGCGGCCGGTTTATCCGGCGGTTGCGAGGCGAGCGGGGACCGCGACGCCGTGGCGTTGGCTCGTACAGACGCGCTCGAAGGGGACGGCGAATCCTCCGGTCGCGAATCGCGGGGGCCGCTCGCGCCGCGTCGCGTGCCTGACGTGGGCGCGGGGCTCACAGTTTCGGGGGGCTCCGCGGCGTCGCCCCCGGTCGACCTGCGGACGCCCCCCATGGGCACGCCGGCGGAGAATGGGCGGGCATTTCGCGAGCTCCCGGTGGCCGTCGAGGATCGTTTGCCGGTCGGGGGCGTGGCCAAGTCTGGGCTGCACGTCGATCGAATCTCGTTGGGACGAGCTTCCGCGGCCGGGCGCTGCATCGCCGGGCAACGACGCTTTTCCATCGAGCGTCGCGCTCGGCCGACGATCTGTTTTCGCGTGGTGCACGATCGCGTGGCGGAACAAGTGGAGGTGGTCTGGCAGCAACGCCAGGGGACGCAGCGGCGAACCCGTGTCAACGTTCCACCCGTGCATGGACACCGCACACGCGCTCACCTTGCGCTGCGACCGGAGTATGTGGGTGATTGGACCGCAACCGTGGTGTCCGATGACGCGGTCGATCTCGCGGCCGTCAGCTTTGAAGTGATAAAGTAGCGTTCCCGTGCCGTCCATCGCTGCAGTCACGCTGTCTCTTCGTCTCGTCGCCTCGAGTTTGGGCGAGCCATCCGCTCCCCCGACCGCAGCCGAAGCCACGCCAGAACAAGAACCGGCGCCCAAGTGGCGTTTCCGGCAGGCCAACAAGCCGGTCAAGGTCGTGGTACTCGCCGGGTCCGTGGGAGCGTTCCAGGGCCAATCGTACGCGAAATGGATGGACAAGCGGTGCGAGCAGGCGGAGATTCGCAACCTCTCTCGCACCGGATTTGGCGCTTACCAACTGCGCAAAGTGTTCAAGAATCAAGTGGTTGAAAATCCGCGGGTCAATCTGCGCGACGATCGCTACAGCTATTGGTTGGTGTTTCAGGGGGGCCTCAATAGCATCGCCGATGCTCACCGCACGAATCATCACATTCGAGCGCTGTTCGTCGCAGCGCACGCGAAGGGCATGCAGGTCGTGGGCTTGTCGCCGACGCCGTGGGGGTCGGAGTCTGATCGCCGCCGGTGGGCGGGACTCGCCGGGCTGGAGTATCGCCGTCAGACTCGCTTGGTCGTCGACTATCTCACGGGGCGAGTCTCCCCGACGGCGGCGCTCGGTAGCTACGCGCAACGCCGTCGCGGCGTGGAGCCGGCGGCCGGGTGGCAGCCGAAGGAGTTGGCCGATGTCGGCGTGGATCTCTACGACTCCAAGTTGCGCGACCGTGGGGCGGACTTGCGTTCGGTTGACGACATGCGCAGCTTGGTGGATCGCGACCGACGATGGAATCGACGCCATCGTGACCTGTCCGATGAGGAGCGGGCCGCCGCCCGCGAGCGCGATGCCCAGGCGGCGGCGGAGCTGCCCCGCTGGTACATGCGATCTGAACTGCGAGGGTTTGATCATATTCATCCCAACGCGGACGGTCATCGCGAGATGTTCAGCGTCATGTGCCCCCAGCTGCCGCCCTCGTGGGGATGCCGTTGCGAGTAGTCCGCCGCGTGGCACGCGAGCCCACACGGATATGGCGAGGCAGCGCGCCATATCTGACGAGTATGCCCCGAGACTCAGATTCCCCCACAATTCGAAACTCGGCTCTCGCTCCCCTCGCGGCCTGTGTCATGGTGCTCATGACGGGAGCGATGAGCGCTTGCTCCACGACAACGACCGAACGGTTGGCCCTGCCGCCCCTCCAAACCGTCGAGAGCGTGGACCTGTCGCGGTACGCCGGTACCTGGTTCGAGATCGCCAGCTACCCGCAGCGTTTTCAGGAAGGTTGTACCGGCACCACTGCCACGTACAAGCTGCGCGACGACGGCGAGGTTGACGTCATCAACCGTTGTCGCCAAGGCTCGCTTGACGGCGAAGGGGACTCGGTCAAAGGCCGGGCTCGGGTTGTCGACCCCAGCACCAACGCGAAGTTGGAAGTGACGTTTTTCTGGCCGTTTTGGGGTGACTACTGGATCATCGATCTCGGCGAAGACTACGAATTCGCCGTGGTCGGACATCCTGGCCGGGACTACTTGTGGATCCTGAGCCGTACCCCGACCTTGGACGAGTCGGTGTATCGCGAGATCGTTGATCGCCTACAAGCCCAGGGCTATCCGCCGGAGCGTTTGAAGAAAACCCTGCAGCCGAGCCCCGCGCCGCGCTCGGGCGGAACCCGCGAGTAGTCCGGCGCCGCGTTGCGCGAGGTCCGTCTCGGGGGCGCGATGCCCGGCCGGGCGCGACCCCATCCACGCGGCTACACTCGATCAATGCCTCGCAGATCGTCCCTGCGATCCACAGACCTGCGCATCGGCTCGGGTCATCTTTGTTTTGTCGGCGGTACGTCGCGACCCCTGCGAGCGGCGTCGCGGCTCAGCTGCCGAGACACGATGTTCAACGTGCGGGGCGGACGGGAGCGCTCCGAGCGATGAACGCATGGATCGTGATGCTGGCGGTGGCGGCCGTCCTCGTCGGGGCGTTTCTTGGCACGCGGCTTCGCGAGCGGGCGGACCAGGCCAGTGAGGGATCCATCGTGGCGTCCTGGCGTCGCAGATCGCGGCAGCTCAGTTGGGTGGTCATGCGGCGGTTGTGGTCGAAACGTCGGCGCGACTAGTCGGGCCGGATCTCGGGTGCGCACGGGTCCACCCACTCGGTCCGGTGGGTCGAACCTGGGCCCGCATCACTGACTCCGTCGCAGTCGCGGAACTAGTTCGAGGAGGACTCCGAGGGGCCCGTGTCTCCCAGCGCGGTGACGAGTTCGCCGGGCCGCACGTGGCCGGCGATCCCGACCATATCCTCGTCGGCGCGCACGTTGACGTCGCGCGCGAGCAGAGCCGCAACCGGCTCGATGCCGGCGCCGTCGGAGCGCGCCGACATGAACCGTCGATAGGCGAGCTCGGCGGACGCGTGATCGGCGAACGTCGCGTACAGCGAGACGTGGACGTTCTCGTCGAAGTGCATGGTGCCCGCGATCGTCCGCGGCAGGGGGGAGGGAAGGTGTGACGAGAGCGAATCGCGGGCCGAGCGGGCATCGGCCACGTACCAGATCGGGAGTCGCGGATTCGCTTGCGTGCGCGCGTCGGCGAGGTTCGTCTCCAGCGCCGCCGCTCCTTCTCCGCGAAGACGGCGCTCGACCGCCTCGGCCCAACCCACCGAGACAAGTGCGAGATGATCGCGATCGATCGGCCACGATCTCACTGCTTCGCGGCTGGTCTCTCCGGGTCCGACCACGAGCTGTGCGACGGCGCGGTGCAGACACGTCGCCATGCTCTTTTCCGCGAGGCCGTCGCCAGAGAGGACGGCCATCCAGTTTCGCGTGGGCGTGTGCAGCCCGACAACGATGCGCTCGAACGCCGCGAGGCGAGTGTGACAAGCGTCGAGGCCGGTGTGCAACCGCGTGGCGGCTGGCCGCAGACTCGGCGCCCCGAGCAGTTCGCGCAAAGCGCTGGAGGCCCGGATTTCGGCGAGCTTGATCACTGCTACGACGTCTGCCCCCTGAGGAACCGCGTCGGCGAATCGCCGCTCTTGCGACGGCTGG
>QKPP01000171.1:42419-46239 GCA_006508105.1 Myxococcales bacterium FL481
AAGCTGCTCAGCAAGCTCCACGACAGCGCGATCCAGGCGGTGACACGAGCAGACATGCCGTCTGGTTGTAAGGCGTCGCCGCGGGGCCGAGCGGGTGGGTTCGGGCCGCCGGGGTCCGAGGGGGCACCGGATCGGCCGTCGCCCGTCGCGTGAGGGGTCGCGGCTGCGTCGCGGTGTCGCCGTGGCCCGGGGCTCGCCTTGACCGTTTTGGCGTCTAAAGGGATGGTCTCGCGGTCCTTGCAAGCTGCCCCAGGTATGACGCCCCCGTCACTTCCGCCGTCCGCGTCGCGCTCGTGGTCACCGACTCGGGTCGGCCGCCGAAGTCTCCGGTTCTGGTCTCGTCTTGGCTTGGCGGTGGGCCGGCGGATGGCGACGATTGTCCGTGACGACCATGTCTATCTCATCGCGTTGGCGGCCATCGTCGGGGTGGTGGCGGGCTCGGCGGCGGCTTTGTTGCTCGCGTGGATCGACTACAGCAACGCCTTGTTTCCCAAGGCCGACGCCGCGAACTGGTGGTGGTGGCTCGTGGTGCTCGGTGTCCCGGTCTTGGGCGGGCTGCTGGTCGGGTTGCTCCGTCGGGCGGCTGGGGCGTGGCTTTCCGGCGGCGTGCTGGAGGGAGTCCCGACCGTGATTTTGGCCGTGGCCGGGCAGCGCCGGCTGTCGGGGCGCGAGGCGGGCGTGCTGGGCATCGGGACCGGCTTGACCATCGGCAGCGGCGGCTCGGTGGGTCACGAGGGGCCCTCGGTCACCATCGGCGCGGCGGTCGGCTCGGTGCTCGGGCGGTTCTTCGGTCTGCGTGAGCGTCGACAAGTTGTGATGACGGGCGCCGGGTCGGCGGCCGGCCTCGCAGCGGCCTTCAACGCACCGCTTTCCGGGGTGATCTTTACCGTCGAAGTCATCTTTCGGCGATCGATCGGGGGCGACGTGGGGACGATGTCTGTCTTCACTCCGCTGGTGGTTGCCGCGGTGGCGGGCACGTTTACCTCCCACGCCATCTTCGGCGCCCGGCAAGAGTTCGACATGCTAGGGGGGGGCGTGGCTTCGGTTGCCGAGTTGCCGGCCTACCTGGTGCTCGCCGTCATCGCCGGGGCTGTCTCGCCGGTCATGAGCCGGGCCGTGTTGGCCGTCAAGTCGGGATTCGACCGGATCCAGCTTCCCGCCTGGAGCAAGCCAGCCATCGGCGGGCTGGGCGTGGGCATCCTCGGTGGTCTGGTGTTCACCGACCTGCTCGGATCGGGCCGACACACCGTGACGTTGGCTTTGCACAATGACTTGAACTGGCAGCTCGCTGGCGTCCTCATCGCGCTGAAAATCGTCGCCACGAGCTTGACGTTAGGGAGCGGCGGAATGGGGGGATTCTTCATGCCGTCGCTGTTCATTGGGGCGTGCATGGGAACTGTGGTCCAAGCGGGAGCTTCGTTGGCCTACGGCGATGCGGTCGGTGCTGTGGGCTCGTACGCCATGGTGGGCATGGGGGCGTACCTTGGAGCTACGCTGCGCGCTCCGGTGACCTCCATCGTGATGGTGTTCGAGCTGACCAACGAGTACGGACTCATCTTGCCCGTGATGACCGCGTCGATTCTCGCATCGTTTATTGCCAGCCGTATTCAGCCCAAGACACTCTACGATCTGAAGCTCGCCAAGGCCGGGGCCGAGCTACGGCCGCCGCGGGAGCTCGAGGTTGAGATCATGCGACAGGGCAAGGTCAGCGATCTCATGATCCCGGCGGCGGACCCCGTGCGCGACGACGCAACGTTGCAGCGTGTCAAAGATGCCGCATTCTCCCGCGGTCTAAAAACCTTGCATGTGGTCGACTCCGAGGCCCGTGTCGTGGGCTACATCGACGTGCAGCGGCTCGCCGAGCGCCTACTCAAATCCGACGCCAGTACGGAGCTCACCGCCCGCGATCTCGTGGAGCCAGAACCGCCAGATTTGCTCTACGAGAGTGACACGCTAGCTGGAGCCATGGTGGCCTTCGCCCGGGGGGACCAAGACGTGCTCGCCGTCGTGACCGCCGACAACAAGTTGCACGGCTACCTGCGTCATCGCGACCTACTCGCCTACTACAACGATCAGGTCTTGGCGACGCGCCAAGAGGCGATACAGATCGCTGGTGGGGGCCAAAGCCCAGACCAGGAGGTGGGGCTTGGCGAGGGGATGATCCTCGATCGCGTCGTGGTCGGGCGTCGCTGGGCCGGTCGCACGCTCGCTGAGCTCGCTTTGCGTAGGCGCGCAGCGGTGCTCGTGTTCGAGTGGCGTCGTGGTGACGCGGTGCGGCCCGTCGACCCCAACCAGCCCTTGCGCGAATCCGACGTTTTGGCGATGGTCGGGACGCGCGAGTCGTTGCTCAAAGTGCGGTGGCTCGACTGATTCGACGAGGTGCGATGATCCTCATCGCGGTCAGCGAACCGTCCGATCGGGCAGCGCCGTCAACCGGGCTCCCGCCAGCGGAAGCGACGAGAACACCTGGGGGGGCGGTCCGCTCGGTGCAGCACCAACATCACTTCGCATCCTGCCGTGGCGTCCGCGGGCGGAGTGCTGCACGTGCCGGTCGGACGACGCGTCCCCGCTGGCCACGAAACAACAGGACGCCGGCGGCGACCATGCTGGCCGCCCCGAACACCGCGGACCACGACGCAGCGCGTCCCCAAACCAACGCATCGAGGGCGAAGCCGAAGGGGATCGCGGCGTAGGCCACCATTGCCACAATCGGGGCTTGACCGTGCGCGTACGCGTACGTCATCAGGTACTGGCCGGCGAGGCCGAGGACGGCCATGCCCGCGATCATGGTGGCCACGCGCATGGTATCGGCAGTCGCAGGGGCGGAGGCGTCGACTCCCGTTGCCGTCCATAGCAAGCCCCACAAGCTGGCGGCGGCGCCGAAGTAGAAAACGAGCCGCTCCGGTGGTTCGGTTCGGGTGGCTTTGCGGACGCTAAGATGCGCCCCGGCGCTACACAGCGCCGCCACAATCGCGGCGCCAATCGCCGTCGAATGGGCGGCGAAGTCCGCGGCCTGCGGCTCCAGAACCCCGATGGCCCCCACGACCGCGAGGACCAACGCGGCGGCCGCCGACCGCGGGAGTCGCTCACCCAGTGCAAACGGGGCAAGCATCGCGACAAACACCGGCTGTAGAAGATGTAGCGTGCTGTGTTGGACCAATGACAACACGCGTACCGCGAAGAACGAGCCGGTGGCCGCGCCAACGCCAAACAGGCACCGAGCGAGGATCACCAGGGGCCGCTGGGGTCGAAGGGATCGCTGTGCGCGCCGGAGCACCCAGTAGGCCACCGGAAGGCCGGGTGCGAAGCGCCAGAAGACCACCATCGGGGTGCTCATGCCGGTTTCCCGCAGCCCCTTCATGAACGCGCCCATGGCCCCGAACGCCAGCGTCGCTGCGGCCATCAGCAGGATCGCTCGGACCGGGTTGGTCACGAATCCGTCCGGCACGTCGCGGCCCGGTGCCTGGGGTGAGTCTTGCTGCGGTGGCACCGGGCAACCAACCCTTCCCGCGGTCCAGCTCCACGTGAGGGGTCGGCGGGGTTGTGCCCGCGTCTGACTCCCGGCGCAAGGCGTCACCCGGTGCGAACGTCTTGTGCTGGGTTCCGAGAGCGAGGCCGTGGACCCCCGTCCGCGCCGCGAACTTCGGCGAGAGTCACGCGGCCCCCGACGCCACGAAAAAAACGAAAAAGAACTCTTGACGAGTCGACCACCTCGGCATTACAAAGCGCGTCCCGTCGCAACGGAAACCCCGGACGCGACGAAACGCTTCCTGAAAACTGGAGAGCAGAAAAGGATTGCGAGAATGCGCGCGATGTTCGC
>QKPP01000144.1 GCA_006508105.1 Myxococcales bacterium FL481
ACCCCGGGTCGTCCTCCACCTGAGAGGCGGCCCGTCGTGCGGAATGATGAATAGGGCCTCTTCATCCGAAGCGAGCGAATGCACGCTCGACGGGGCAGGTTTCACTAGAACCGGGCGACGACTGTCTCGGGCCCAGCCAAATTCATCATAAAGAATGCCCTGGCCCCAACAGCGGAGCTGTCCGCTGAGCTCGAGCGCGCACGAGTGCAGCCGAGATACGCCAACGTCCTGTACTGTCGCTAGGCCGTCGACACGGCGCGGCGCGGCGATGGTCCCGAGTCCATCGCCCTCACCGAGAAGGCTTGAGTGAATCGAGATATCTGACCAACAGCTTACCTTCCCGTCCTTTGTGTGGGCGCACGCGTGAAACGGCCCGACCGCAACATCGCGTACATCTGCCAACGCTACTGGCAGAGGCACAGAAGACGCGGCGAGCCGTCCCCAACACTCGACTTCGTCATTTTCGAGCAGGACGCAGGTCGAGTCTCCCGCTGCATAGACCCGTTTCGCGTTCCCAATCCCGGACGCCGAGACGGGCACACGCGATGATTCGAGTTCGCCCTGGCCCAGCGCTCCGCGACGCCCAGCCCCCCAGCAGGCCACGCTCCCGTCCCCGCGGACGACGCAAGCGTGTGCTCGACCGGCCGAAAGGTCGACTGCATCTTGCACTCCCACCACGGCGACAAAGCTCTCGTTGTCGGCGCGTGACCCTGTACCCAGTTGACCGTAGAAGTTGTCACCCCGACAGAGCACCCGCCGGTCCTGTGAAGTCGCGCACATGAAGTCCATCATGCCGACCGCAAGCTCCCGGACGTGAGCCGTACACTCCCCACCCACGCACGATTCACCGATCCCGCAGCGCCGGCTACAGGCGCCACAGTGCGAATTTGACGTTAAGAGCGGCGTTTCGCAGCCGTTCCAGCCGGCCTGGTCGCAGTCCGCTCGATTGGCCTCGCAGCTCAGCACGGAACACTCACCCTCTCGGCAGGTCGTCTCCTGGGCGTGGGGCAGGAGCCGGCAGCTCGCACCGTCGGTCTGAGGTGGGCCCTGGCAGGACCCGGTCGAACTATCGCACCAGCCTGCCGTGCAAGGGCAATCGACATTCTTGCATTCGCACGCATCCCCAATCTCGTCGCCATCGCTGTCGATCTGGCTCGGGTTCCCGGTCGCCGGGCAATTATCAGCTGTATTGTCGACTCCGTCGTTGTCGTCATCGAACCCCGCGGAGATAAGTAAGACGCGGAGGTAGCGGTTCTCCGGCGTCGCGCCGAATGAGAAGCGATACCAGCCGGCTTCCGGGAAATTGTAGATGTACACCCGCCTCAGTCGGTCGCACTCCCCTGCGCCTAGCTTCATCGCCAATTCGGCCGACACCTTGCGATAGCACTCAGGCTCGATCTGGACCTCCGGCTGTAGAAGGCCGCAGGCGTCTCCTTGCCCGGGCCGGCAATCTGCGCTTGTGCCGAGATGCACTACCGATACCGGGGTTTTCGGCGTCCCGAGATACAGAACGTACCGCCCTGGCCGTTCCGCGCGGAACCGGACGGAGGAGTCGCCCCACTGTCCGCCCATACGCATCCCCACGGTCCGGCCCAACGGTAAGAATCTTCGATACGTCTTTATACCCCCTGCGCTGCGTCGTGCCTGATCGCAAGCTTGATGTAGCGATCTGTCGACGTCGTGGTCGGAGCATCTTTCCTCGGGCAGAACATCGATGGGGGGCGCCTCCTGTTCTGGTTGCTGCAAGAAGAGAGAACTCGCCACAGCGCCCTCCGCTCTGGCCACCGTCGCCGGCAGGCTTGTCAGACCAATTGCCCACGCAAGATAGCGCTTCATCCCGGAAAGCCTCGAGTATCGCTGGAGTTTGGTGCTGTCACTGTGGCAACGCTTCAGTGACAACACCAACCTCCGAAGTGATGCATTGGAGCGTCTGCTGGGCGTAAAAGGCGTTGCACGAGATCTGCGACTAGACTCGCCGCCGCGGACGGGCACACACGAGAGGCTCGCCGTCAACGGAAGTGCCGTCTCGGTCAGCTCGCGCGGCTCCGCGCTCTTGCCGGACGAAGCATTCCGGAGCACCTTGCCGACCGCACCGGCATGAAGGACGACGCAACGCAAGGGCGGTCGCTCGTGTCCTGCCTAGTGGCAAACGCCTCCTCACCTTTGGGGCGCCGGACCACCCCCACGGGCTCGATATCCAGGAGCAAGGACACCGCGCATCGGTCGTCGTCGACCTCGGGGTAGCACACGTGAACCGTGCCGAAGCTGAGCGAAAACCTCTGCACCCTTGCCGGATTCTTCCCCATGGGGCAACCCAGATCGGTCGCAGGGCGGTGCGTGGTGGTGATCGTCAGCAACATCGCGAACGCTGCCGGGTCGACCGCCACGCGCCCACGTCACACCGCACGTGGATCTGACGCACCTCAACCAAAGCGAGCGCTCGACAATCGCCGTCAGCCGTTCCTCTCCGCGCACGCACGGTCGCGCGGCGACTCGCCCCCCCGCTCCAGCTCCGGCGCGGCCGGGGTACGCACCACATACACGTACTCCACGTTGCGCACGTGGCTGACTTGGCCCACCTTCTCGCCCGCCGGATTGTAGATCCCGATCTTCGCTCCCACGTAGCGCGGATACTCGCTCGACAACACCGACACCTCACCCCGCGAGCGGAGCAGCGGCTCGATGGATGCTCGGGTGGCGTAGCCCTCGTTGCTCAACGACAGCAGCAACACCTTGCCCCGAACCTCGCGAATCATCCGCTCGAGTGTGGGAAAGAACGTGGATTTGCGATTAAACGGGCTCTTGCGGGTGCGACAGTCGGTTCGTTTGCACGCGATTCCGTAGACCTCGGGTCGGTCCCAGCAGATCAGCGTCTCCCACACGTGATAGTTGTTGAGGTAGCTGTGCTGATTGTACGGCGGATCGAGGTACACGATGTCCGCTTCGAAGCGTTCGAGGGCGGCGAACACATCGAGCTGCGTGGCCTGCCCCTTGCCGTGACGAGCTCGGGGTAAGACGGCCGGCATCCGCAACTGGAGATCGTTGCGAGCTCGAGCGGCCCAGTGTTTGAGATACGCCATCTGCACGCCGCAGGTCGAGTCCACCCGATCCGCCGCTTCCATCAGCGAGACCAGCACCACGCTTTCTAGCTCGGGGTCGAGGCCCTTGGCCGCGATCGCATCGCGAATCGCGTCGATCCGCTCGCCGTTTCTCGGGTGGATGAACCGAGACTGTCGGCAAAACGTCTCCGTGAAGTACCCCGCGCGGCCGGGCAGCCGGGCGAACTCCCCGAGCAACCGCTCGGCATCCGCCGCCACGTCCTCGCGATCGGCCTGCACGTAGCAGCGCGCGAGCGTAGCCGCATACGCGTTGTGATCATTGGCGATCACGCGGTAGCCCGCCTGCTTGAGCGTGTGTCCCACCCGAGAGGTCCCCGAGAACAAGTCGAGCACCGACGTCGCCCCCTCGAAGCGTTCGACCACCCCGGCGATCACCGGCAGGAGCGTGCGCTTGGACCCCAGGTACTTGATCACGGCCGCGTGAACGTAGCATTCCCGCCGCACCGCCGACGGCCGGAAGCGTCGGCCGGCCGGCGCGGCGCCGGGTCTTGAGACCGCAGCTAGTGACCGCCGGCTCGGGCCTGGCCGCGACCGGCCAATTGATCCGCTCGCTGTTGCATGGCCCAACAGTAGGCGTACCAGGGCTCGGGCGGCTCTTCGAGCTGCACCCCGAAACCGCCGTGCCCCAGTCGAGACAGGCGAGGCGGGACCTGCTTGGCCCAGCGCACGACTCCCCGCATCTTCACCGTGCGCCCCGCGGGCAGTGAGACCTCCAGCTCTAACGCGGCGCCGGGACGCACCGGAGAGGTGGTCACCACATGGCACCCCGTCGGGCCAACATCGCCGGTGTAGGCGATCCGGGTTGCGCCGCCTTCGTCATCGGCCACGACGTACTGGACCCTCACCCGTCCTCGGTAGCGCGGAAACGCGCGGCGATTCTGCATCCTCCGAGTGTGGATCTGCCATCCGGCGCCGTCGACTTGAGGACCACTGAAACGAGACCGGGACCGCATCACCAACGGATGTCGCGTCGACCGCGAAACCGTTGTTCGCGAACCGTGCCCCGGCGGCCCGGGGCGCCGGCGGCCCCACGGGAAGACAGACCCGATTTCCAGCCCGTGGCGCCGTTGGTTTGGTGAGCCAAACGCATGGATTTCACGCGCCAAATCGCGAACCGAGCCGAGCCGCGGGCGCGATTGGGGACGCCGACCGACCGTCACGCGTCAGGTCGATCCGAGCAACCCGGTCACGGCTCGTCGCGTGTACACCCGGAGCATCTTACGCCGATAGTCCGCCTCATAGGGCACGTTGTCGAGCGGCTTGCACTGAGCGTGAACCCGATCCGCCACCTCCTCGGCGAGTTGCGGA
>QKPP01000321.1:0-1932 GCA_006508105.1 Myxococcales bacterium FL481
ATGACGATGATGACGACGACGACGACGATGATGATGATGATGATGATGATGATGACGATGACGATGGTGACGATGATGATGGTGACGATGACGATGGTGACGATGATGATGGTGACGATGATGATGGTGACGATGATGATGATGACGACGATGACGACGATGACGACGATGACGACGATGACGACGATGATGACGATGACGACGACGATGATGACGACGATGACGATGACGACGGTGAGCACGACGGCGGCGGCGTCTGGGGCGACGGCGAGTGCCAAGACAGCCTCACCGCCACTGGCGTCACGAATGGAGCCACGGTGCCGGACATCATCGCCCCCGACCAACATGGCGATATGTTCCGCCTGTGGAGCCAGTGCCACCGCGGCGTCGAGCTAGAAGTCGCGGCGGACTGGTGAGGCCCGTGCAAAGCACACGCTCCGGAGCTGGAGTCGACGTACCAACAATACAAAGACCGAGGATTCATTGCCGTGACACTGTTGGACTCGGGCACGCCTCAGGCCTGGGCGAACGCATATGGCAGCACGCATCCCGTGCTCGAGGTCACCCCGGCCCAGGCGTGGGTCTTTTGGGAGAACCTCGGCAATGTCGGCCTCTACCCGTCGTTCAAGCTGATGGGAGTCGACATGGTCGTGTACAAACAAAGCCCCGATTGGGGGGCAGAGCCCAGCGATTGGGACAACTTCCTGCCGGGATAGCCACCCAAGTTCGGCATCCACCGATCTGCGCCCCCAACGACGCGCATCGCGACCCGACCACGAATGCCCGCCCCTGCGGTTACGCCAAACGGCTAAGCAGCGCCACCACGGCCGTCTCGACCCGCAGAATCCTGGGGCCGAGACTGTGACAGCGGGCGCCGGCGGACATGAGGCGCGCCAGCTCGAATGGCACGAATCCGCCTTCGGGGCCCACCACAACCACCCCCGGGCGCGGCGTCGGTCCGGCAGACGCCTCCGCCGGCTCGGGGTGCGCGACAACAACGGGGCCCCCCAACGTCGGGAGGAGATCCTCCGCGAACGGTAGGAACCGGCGCTGCATCTCGACCGTGGGCATCACGGTGTCCACCGCCTGCTCCAGCCCGAGCAACAGGTGGCGCCGCACAGCCGGTTGCTGGGTGGCATGGCTGTCCCAGTAGCTCTTCTCGACCCGGGCCGAGTGAAAGAACACGAAGCGAGGCACGCCCATCGCGGCCCCGTAGGCCAAGACCCGTTGCAGCGAGTGCGGCCGGGGCAACGCCACGGCGAGTGTAACGGGCAGCTTGGGCGGCGGGCTTGCGGTCAGCTGCACGCGCAGCTGCAGGCGCTCGCGTTCGAGAATTTCGATGGTTCCCTCGCCGATCAACCCGTTGACTTGCCCGACGCGAACCGAGTCGCCCACGACGGCCCGGTGGATCTTGCGCACATGCTCACACCGACGGTCGTCGACAAGGGCCAAGTCCGGCGCGACGAAATCACGTGCTTCTAGAAGCAGGAGGTTCATGCGGCTCCGCGGATAGAACCAGGGGTGTACCCCCCCGACGCTAGCGGCGTCGAGTCGCCCACCCCGCCGGGTCACTCGTCCACGCGGTCACGGCCCGACAGCCCCTGGAATCGCGCGTCGCTGCCGATCGGAGTCGCTGGCCGGCCCGATGAACGCGTCCGGCACGACCGCGAGCTCGGCCCCTCCGGGCGGCTCCGAAGCCCCTCGGGCGTGCGGTGCCCAGGCGATGGATTCTCAGGGTGATCGTCGGTGCGATGACGATCACGCCCCGCCTGAGTAGCATGCCACCATGAGCGAGAACCCCACCAAGCGCCGTTCTCGGAAGCAACCGTCCCCCGCGAGCCGGCGATCGCCCGTCCCGAAGACCTCCGCCAACAAGACCTCCGCCAACAAGACCTCCGCCAACAAGACCTCCGCCAACAAGACCTCCGCCAA
>QKPP01000321.1:1942-15761 GCA_006508105.1 Myxococcales bacterium FL481
CCTCCGCCAACAAGACCTCCGCCAACAAGACCTCCGCCAAGCAGACCTCCGCCAAGCAGACCTCCAGCAAGAAGACCTCCGCCAACAAGACCTCCGCCAACAAGACCTCCGCCAACAAGACCTCCGCCAAGCAGACCTCCGCCAACAAGACCTCCGCCAAGCAGACCTCCGCCGCGCAAAATGCGGCCAAGAAGGCGTTCGCCGAGAAATCCTCCGCCGGGAAATCCTCCTCCCGTTCGACCCCCCGACTGCTGTCGGGGGGCAATCCGCAGATTCCGAAGGGGGACGGACCCGGACCCGTCGAGACCTACATCGCGGCGATGCCCGGGTGGAAACAAGACGCCGGGCGCCGACTCGACGAGCTCATCGAGCGGACGATCCCTCACGTCAGACGAGCCGTCCGCTGGAACTCACCGTTTTATGGCGTCGAGGGACGGGGTTGGTTCCTCTCGTTTCACTGCTTCGCCCGCTACATCAAGGTCACCTTTCTTCGCGGCTCGGACCTCTCCCCTCTGCCGCCGATCGCGTCCAAACATCCAGAAACGCGGTATCTCCACGTCTACGAGGGCGAGGCCGTCGACGAGGAACAGTTCGCGAGCTGGCTGCGACAAGCCGAACGACTACCCGGCGAGCCACTGTTTTAGCTCGCGGGACGAAAAGGGTCTCGCCTCAACTCAACCCAACGCGAGATGCTCGATGGCCTCGCCGAGGTTCCGCGCGAGCCGAGGCGGCCGCAACCGGCCCAGCTCCACCCCAAGCCGCTCGGGCACCGGCTGCTGACGCCACGCCGCGCCCGCCCGCGCACTTGCGACGTCGCCGTACCGAGAAAGCTCGTCGTCCACGGCCGTCACCGCATCCGCCAAGTTCGAAAAGCGAGCCAGCACTCGCTCGCTCCACACCACCTCGTAGCCGCGACTTCGTGAGCCACGGGACCGCAGCTCGAAGTGGCGCAGGACGCCGTCGTGGTCTTGGAAGTACAACCTCAAACCGCGCTGGCCCAGCGACAGCCACGCGTTGGGGGACAGCGACGCGGTTTCCTGGGCGAGTTCCATCGTCAGCGGGTCAAATACGGCGAGCCGAGCGGTCAATGCTGTCAGGGTCAGCGGCGCCTCCGGGTCGGCGTCTGCCTCCGCCTCCCACTCGCGTGACGACGCGGACGTCGACGCGTCCTCGGCCCCTTCCACCGGCCGGCCGGGCCCTCCGACCAAGCTCGCCAGCGTGCACAACTCGAGACGCGACAGATCGACAAAGTCGATCACCAGGCAATCGGTTGCACTCGAATCGAGTCGCATACCGCGACCGATACACTGCAAGTATAGTGCGGCCGATCGGGTGGGCCGCACCATCGCGATCGCCGAGACGCCGGGGTCATCGAACCCTTCGGTGAGGACTCCGACATTGGTCAGCACGGCCAGCTCTCCGCGGCGAAACCGAGCCAACACGTGCCGCCGCGCGGCACTGGGCATCTCGCCGCAAACGATGCCCGCCGGCACCCCGCGTTCGTTGAGCTGACGACACAAGTTCTCGGCGTGGCGCACCGTGACGCAAAACGCGATCGTTCGCCGGTCTCGGGCCAGTTCTTGAATGCTCCGTGCGACCAACATGTTCCGCGACTCGATGTCGATCTGCTCGGCGAGGGCCTCGACGTCGAATTCCCCGGGTTCCTTGCCGGAGTGAGCCCCGGTCACCGCGACCTCGTCGAGCGCAGTCTGAGTCGCCACCCGGATCCCTCGCAGCGGACGCAGATAACCGTCAGCAATCATCTCGTGTAGTGACCGAGCGAAGACGATCTGCTCGAACACTTCGTCAAGGCCGCGTCCATCGGCGCGACGCGTGGTGGCCGTGACCCCCACCAGCGTCCCGGGCCAATCGGGTGCGAAGCACCCCAGTCGCTCTAGAACGCGGCGATTGTCGTCGGCCACGGCGTGATGGCACTCGTCATACACCACCAGCCGGATGTCTCGCCCCGCCAACGCCCGGCCGATCCGTTCCTCGTGCAACGAGCGAATGGACGCGACAAGTACCGACGCACTCGCGGCGGCTCGAGCCGCACCACGCTCGATCTCCACGACCCGACTCGCTTGACCGCTGCGGCGCAACGCCGCCGTGATCTTGCTCCGAGCTTGCTCTAGTAGCTCGTTGCGATGGGCCAACACCAACACGTCGAAGCGGGCCCGGCGGATCAGCTCGGCGAAGATCACCGTCTTGCCGGCTCCGGTAGGCAAAGCCAGCACCATGCGACGCGTCCCGGCCCGACGCGCCGCGATCACAGCGTCGACGGCCTGCTGCTGGTAGGGACGAAGCGTGAACGGCTCGCGAGGAGAGCCCGGCATCAGATGGGCCCGCTTGTACCGCAGATCCCGAGGACCTCGCCAACAGTCGCCATCCCTCGTTCCAACGCGGGCCGTGGCCCCGCTTGCGTGCTTCAACCCGGCCACTGCCCGTCCAAGTGTGAACCAAGCTTGCCGGGACCGCCGGCTTGCGACTATCGTTTCGCAGTGCTGGCCGGGGCCACGGTGCTGTTCGGCGTGCTGCTGAGCGCACTCGGTCCAAGCGTCGAGTCCGACAGCTATGAGTGGCAACGAACTCGAGCGGTGCTCGAAGCCGAAGGTCTCCAAGTCGACCGCGCGCCCGACGGGAAACGAATCGCGTGGATCCGTGTCGTACGAGACCAAGTGTTCGTCGACGGCGAGTTGTTTCCCACTTGGCTCAACGTGTTCCACGCTCGGACCCGCGAGCGCGTCGTACGACGCGAGCTGCTGTTCGCCGACGGAGACGCCTACGATCACGACCGGATCGAAGAGAGCATGCGCAACCTCCGGGGCATGGCGATCTTTGCCCAGGTGCGGATCGTCGCGGTGCAGACCGAACAACCCGACGCCGTCGGCGTTCTCGTGCACACGCGCGATCTTTGGAGCTTGCGCTTCGAGACCGCATTCAACCTCTCGTCGCAGATCAACTCGGTCGATTTGGCGCTGGTCGAACGCAATCTCGCCGGCTTCGGTCACTACGGCGGACTGGGGTTCGCGCTGCGCCCCGATACCTTCTCGATCTCCGAGACGTACAACGTCCGTCGCCTGCTCGGTGGATCGCTGCGGCTGGTCGAACGCGGCGGCGTCATCTTCAACCGAGAACGTGTCACCCCCGAGGGCGGCTTTGGGCAGATCAACTTCGGCCGGCCGTTTTATCGCATCGCCCAACGCTCCTCGTTCGGGCTCGTCGCCGGCTACTCCGCCCGCGTGCGACGACAGCTCTCGAACGGCGTCCCGCTGTCGTGGACCCCCTCGGACACGACCGACCCCGCCGGTCTACGCATCTGGAATCAGCGCCTGTTCAACTCGGAAGCCTCGTACTCGGTGCGTCGAGGCCAGCGGACGCGTCACACCGTCGGCGTGGTCTGGTTTTTCAACGCACAACACTTCGCGCCGAACGCCGAAACCGGCATTTCGCCGGCGCTACACGCCGCGTTCCGCAACGATGTACTCCCGCCGGAGCGCCGCGAAACTGGCCCCGGGCTGCGCTACCGACTGTTCGTCCCGAGCTTTCGCACGTACACCAATCTCGACACCTTCGGTCAGAGCGAAAACGTGCGTCTCGGGCCCGATGTCGACGTGGCCGTGTCGGCCCCCCTCACGCTGGTGGGCTCCTATAAAGAAGCTCGTATCGTATCCGCCGCGCTGGGCTGGACCTGGGCCCTCGGGGACGGGCTCCTCACGGCGCGCGGTAGCGCCCGAGGTCGATATCAAGACGCGACCTGGCTCGACCAACGTCTCGAGGCTTCGATCCGAGGCGCGACCCCGATGCTCGGATTTCTTCGCCTCGTAGCCCGGGCTCGACTTGCGCTGCGACACAACGACACCGCAAAAACGCTCGTCACGTTGGGCAGCGAGGATGGCCTTCGTGGCTACCCGGCGGATCATCTCACTGGCTATGGCGCCCACCTTCTTAACGTCAACGTCGAACTGCGGACCCGGGCGCTCTCCTGGCGAGGCGTTCTACTCGGGGCGGTAGCATTCTATGATGCCGGTGCCGTGTTCACCTCGATACCCCAAGCTCAGCTTCGCCATGGAGTGGGCGTGGGGCTCCGCCTCCTCCTCCCCCAGCTCAACCGGACCCCGTGGGTCGCCGATGCCGGGTTTGCCACCCAACCACTGGGTTTCGTGCCAACCGTCCGCTCCGCACTGGTCATGAGCGTCGACTAGCGTGAAAGCTAGCCGCGCCACCGCTCGCCCATGAACCACGCCTACGCCATCTTCCCCCTGATTCTCGGGGTATTCGCGGTGTTGCAAGCCGCACTCAACCGCAAGATCCTCGGACAGCTTGGTCTGACCTACGCCGTGATCCTCAACGCGAGCGTATTGCTGATCGTCGCCAGCACATTTGCCGCCATCGTCCGGTTCTTCCCCGACGCATTTCCCGGAGATTTTCGCGGCCGACTGGCTCTGTCGAGCGTTCGCTGGTGGTTCTTCATACCCGGCTGCTGTGGGTTTCTGATCGTGTCGGGCATTCCTTGGCTGATGGGGAAGATTGGTGCCCTCTCGGTCTTCGTCTCACTGGTCGCCGCGCAGGTCGTGGCCAGCGCGGCCTGGGACGCAGTCTTTGAAGGTCAGCCCGTGTCCGCGTCTCGCATCGCCGGCAGCCTGCTCGCTATCGCCGCGGTCGCCTTGGTTTCCTGGAAATAGGCGGCGCACCGCCCTCACCTCGGGCAAACCTGCGACGCGACTCGGTCAAACCGGCCCTAGCCCGCGGCAAACTGCGCGAACTGGGAGGATTTTACACTCCGCTTTCGGTTTTGTTGGATCACATCAAGCGGGGGCAGACATTCAGGGACAACGCGAGCTTTGCCCACCAAACCCGGGTATGGCACCCGCGAGCTTCGTGCGCGCGAGTTCCTACAATACCGGTCACCAAGCCTGGCATTTGCCGGCCTGAACCACCGAGCCGGGGCTCACGTCGGCCGTCATCCATCTGGATCTCTCCACCTTCCCGCTCCCACCGAACCTCACTCTTTTGTTCCCTCTAGCTCCTCGCTCCCGCACCACCATCAGTCGCCGAGCTGAACGCGGGCCACAACTCCACATGTGTTTGCTTTCTGGTCGTTCCGACGGGTGGTCAAATTGACCATTCTTAGCCCCGTCACCGCGTAGTAACTCGAGGCTCGCCTCGGGCACGGAGCCATTCGCGCAGCGACGGGCTTCGCAATCGACCGCGATTCGCTTCGCCGAAGCAGCGGTTCCGCTGTTGCGCAACTGCAGCAGATTCCCCGTATCTACACCCACCCCTTCGTCTTCCTTCATTGCAACATCCGATGCGACTTCATCCTCGAATCCTACTAGGCGTTTGTGCGGCACAGTTGTGCATTGTGGCGGCGGCCGATGCCGACCAAGGTCTCGCTGTCATCACGGGAACCGTCACCAACACTGCGAACGGACAACCGGTCGAAGGCGTCGTCGTCGTCGCGGCCTCGAACGCCCTTCAGGGCGAAGCGACCGTCACGACCGATCGATCCGGTCACTTTCGACTGCCCAGTCTTCCCCCGGGCGAGTACCGAATTGAGGTGCTCGGCAACGGCTTCCAGCCGTACGAACGACCCGGCATCATGTTGCGCGCGGGCACGACGATTCGCGCCAACCCCCAGCTCGTACCAACCGGCGGCGATGTCCGCGAGATCGAGGTCGCCGCGCCCACGGTCGACGTTGGGTCGACCTCGACCGGTGTCGTGCTCGGGGAGGACTTCAGCAAACGGGTTCCAATCGTTGGCCCGGGTAGCCGCGGATCGGCCCAACGCTCCTTTGAGGGCGTGGCCGAGGCCACGCCAGGTGCTCGAGGCGACGACTACGGGACCTCGGTTTCAGGTACCACCTCGCCAGAAAACCAGTATCTGATCGACGGCGTGTCGGTTGGTCACGCTGGTTTCGGTACGAACGGCCTCGCGTTGTCGAGCGAGTTCGTGTCAGATGTAAATGTGATCAGCGGTGGTTACATGCCCGAGTACGGACGTGCCTCCGGCGGGATCATCAGCGCCGTCACCAAGTCGGGTTCAAACGAGTTTCATGGCGGCGTTTGGGGCTTTTTCGCGCCGGGCGGTCTTGAGGGCAAGCCGAAGACCCTAGAGCGCCGCGACGGCACGATCGCCGGGGACCGACAGCTCGGCCTCATCGGAGACATCGGCTTCGACATCGGGGGTCCCATCATCAAAGATAAGCTGTGGTTTTACGTCGGCTTCGACGTCGCGCGTACCCGCATGGAGCTTAATCGCCGTTGGACACGCATCGTGACCGGTTCCGATGGGCGGCCGGAGCTCGATGAAGACGACGAGGCCCTGCGCGAAACTATCTCGGGCTCGGAAGAGCAGTTCGATGCGACGCTGACGGAATACCAAAGCCTCGCGAAGCTGACCTACACCGCGTCGGAGCAGCACCGCATCACACTCAGCGGGACGTTCGCGCCCCGCCGATCTGGAGGTGACGGCACCGCATCGATCGACGCGCGAAGCGGAATCCCCGACGGGATCCTCAACTCGACGTTCGACAACGCCGCAGGAACTCGCCACGGCTACGCCGCGACGGGCGTCATCAAGTGGAACGCCTCTAGCAAGGACAAAAAGTGGACGTTCGACACCATGGTCAGCTGGAACCGTCTACGCACCACGAGGTTGCCGCTCGACGGGACTGAACCGGGCTCCGGTGAAGGGCTGGCCGGTATTCCATCGATTCGCTGGGGAGGCGGGCGAAACCTCGCGAGCATCGTCCCGATGCCAGCCGGCGCCGACCAGAACGCGTGCAACCCCGTGGCAATAGAAGGCGAGGACGCGGAGACGATCGTTTGCCCATCGCCGGCCGGCGGCTTTTTCACCGGAGGGCCGGGCTGGATCTTCGATCGCCGCAGTACCGTCTACGCCGCGGGCCACACCGCAACGTTCGTTCTCAACGCGCTCGGGCACCACGTTTTCAAGTTCGGCGCCGACGGCAACTACGTTGACTACACCACCAGCCGAGCGTACTCGGGCGAAGCCTCCTTCGCGGAGATGGGGGTTCCCGACGATGGCCCCCCCATCTGGCTGACTCGCCGTCGATACGGCTACCTGACCGAGGTCGACAACCCAGTCCACTTGGAATCCTTCGATCGACAGAGCTTTAGCTACACCATCGGCGGTTTCGTCCAAGATAGTTGGAACATCGCCGACAAGGTCACACTCAACATTGGCGGCCGTTACGATTTTCAGCAGGTGCACCGCGCGGATGGCAGCGTGTTGCTCTCGTTGCCGAACCAGATCTCGCCGCGTGCGGGCCTCATCTATGACTTTACTGGCGACGGGCGGTCGAAGGTGTTCGCCAACTACGCCCGTTTCTATCAAAACGTACCGCTGGGCATCGTGGACCGCCTCGGCTCAGGCGAGCCGCAGATGTTGGCGTTCTACGAGTGCGAAGACCCGATCGTAGACGTCGCCGCCTGCTATGACAACATCATCCCCGCCGACGACGGGGATCAGTTCAGCGACGGCTACCTAGACACCCCGAGCCACGTCCATGCGATGCGCGGTGCGGGCACGATGGCCGTCGATCCCGACATCAAGCCTCCGTCCACGGACGAGATCGTCGCCGGCGCCGAGTATGAAATCTTGCCGCGAGCGCGGCTCGGGGCTGCGTACTCACGCCGATGGCTCAACAATCTCATCGAAGACGTCAGCCGAGACGAAGGCAACACGTACTTTCTGGCCAATCCCGGGCGGGGAATTGCGTCGGATTTCCCTGAGGCGGTGCGTGAGTACGACGCCGTCAACGTTTACTTTCAACGCGGTTTCCACAAGAATTGGCAGCTCATGGCGAGCTACACGCTCTCTTGGCTCCGCGGCAACATCGCCGGTCTGTACCGACCATCGACAAACCAGCTCGATCCGTTCGCTAACAGCGACTTCGACCTGCAGTCGCTGCTCGACAACCGCACGGGGCCCCTCTCGGGAGACCAGCGTCATGTGGTCCGAACGTTCGCTTCCGGCGAGATCCCGCTGCCTGCAAACACGTTCATCACAGTTGGTGGCGCAGTGAGTGCGCGCTCAGGTGGACCCACAAACTATCTGGGCGCACACATCCCGTACGGAGCCGGCGAGGCGTTCCTCCTTGAACGCGGTTCCGGCAAGCGGCTGCCCTGGGTGTTCAACATCGACGCGAATCTCGGCTTCGGCATGACCTTCGCCGACGGGATTCGCATGAGAATCACGGCCGACGTGTTCAACCTGCCCAACCTTCAGCAAACCACCCGGATCGATGAGAACTACACGCTCGATCCTGTGCTTCCCATCGTCGGCAGCAGCAACCCGGCGGACCTCGACGGTCTCACCACTGTGGATGACGGGGAGACCCGGCCCGCCATCGTCAACCCGAACTTTCGCTCCCCCACCCGGTTCCAGACGCCACGCCGCTTCCGCTTCGGTCTTCGGTTCGAATTCTAGATCGAGACGACTGCTATGAATATGAACATCAAGAAGATCTCCTCCATCCTCGTCTGCGCTGTCGCCGGCTCAGCCACCGGCGTGGTTTCCTGCGCCGATTCAGACATGTTCTGCATCACTGCGTTCGGTCACTACGCGGTCTCCCTCGAGCTCGACAACACCGAGGGCGATTGCGAAAATGCCCCAGTGAATCTGGCCGAACTTGCCGGCGAGCAGTTCTACTTGGAGACGTACGCGGACGAGGGCGACGACCAACAACCCGATTGGTCCCAGGGAAACGTGGTCATCAAGGGGTTAATCATGGGCCAGTACCACCTCACCGCCACTCGCCAGGGCGTCGAGCACGATGCCAAACAGGCGACCTCGTTCGGCAAGTTCACCACGTCCACGCCCGATAACAACGGCGTGTGCGCGCTGGAGTTCTCACGCGATGCTGAACTCAACTTGGAAGAGCTCCCGGCCGAGCCTGACAATGGCGAAACGGGCGACGATGCGCCCTTCCCGGGGCAGCCCGCCATCGATATGACGGTGGCCTGGTCGAATACGCAGTTTTATGTCACGCCGGATGTGCAAGGATATATGATGACGGCGAATCTAGACATGGAGCTCAATGGCTGTAGGGCGTCCTACTCGGCAACCGGCCTCTACCCGCAGGTGAGTTGCGAAACTGACGACGACTGCGGCGCGGGCTCGGGCATCAATCCCAGTATCGACGCGAAGTGCGATGTAGAAGCGGGCTGGTGCACCTTGGCCAACGGTTTGGCGTCGGCAAACTGACCTCCGAGTGCGGCTCGTTCGTTTCGAGGTTTCAACGGACACGGGCTGGACAGCCGACTAGCTCCGGCTCGCCTTACGGCGCGGAACCTCTAGCCCATCGCTCACTGGGGGTGGCGGCAGCACGACGCCCCCTTCGATGTGCGGCGCGAGCAATCCAGGAATGGGAAGCAACTTCAGGGTTGGTTGGCGTTTTCTGCCTGGTCGCTGAGACATGCCCCGAGTGTGATTGCCACCGACATGTCGGCAAAATTCTCTACGTCGCTACGCTGCATTTTGTATCTAGCGTCTCGCTGGCGACCCAATCCGGGCGATGTCGTGCTGTCGAGTCGACCGGCATGGCACGCTCGCGCCGCTGAGCCGCCATACGACGACCGTTTGGGCCGTTCGCAACCGCACAGCCGCGAATGCGGCGCCGAGCGACGTCGCCTTCGCCCGACGCCACTTGCTTCTGATCCGCGATCAGGCGCTGGCCAGACTCGGCCACGCCCGGGAGCAGTCGGGCGAACGCGATCCCGTCGGCCAGCGCGATCTCACCCACCCCCCACGCGGCAAAATCTTCGCGCGCAAACACCGGAAGCAAACTCGGGTGGGCCTCAGCTGGCGCCCAGGCGCACCATCACCGGGGGCCGTTGCGCGCCGCCGAGCCCGACCGGAGGCGTAAGCCCGAGTCCGATAGCGAACATCTCAAGCCGCCCGGCAACGCTCGGGCAGGCCGCCCGTACGCGTCCCCCGCGAGCGCTTCGGCTAGGTTGCCACCGCCATGCCCCATTGATACAGTCCGCGCCGCCCCGGGCCTCAGCCCCAAAAATTGGCGTTTTACTCCGTGACCGCCTGCCGTACACGCGAGCTTGCTCCACTCGCCTCGCGATCTCCACAACCTCCCCCTGCATGGCCCGGCTCGCCGCGAGAGCCGCGTAGGCCGCGATTAAAGTAGGTGTAACGTGCCAGCCATTTTCCCTCGCTGGATCAACTCGGTGCCAATCGCGCTGGCGCTCGGCTTCCCGGCCTTCGTGGCCACGGTGATCGGCTCCGTTTGGTACTGGGCATCGCCCAAGTTCACCGACGCGGGCTACCAACCGGAACAGCCCGTGCCCTTTTCCCACCGCCTGCACGCCGGCGAGATGGGTCTCGACTGCCGTTACTGCCACAACACGGTCGACCGCGCAGCAGTCGCTGCCATCCCGCCGACCAAGACCTGCATGAACTGCCACACGCTCGTGAAGCCGGACAGCGAGAAGCTGGCGCCAGTGCGCGAATCGGCGCAAACCGGTGAATCGATCAAGTGGTCGCGCGTGCACATGCTGCCCGACTACGCGTACTTCGACCACGGACCGCACGTCGCAGCGGGCGTCGGTTGCAACGAGTGCCACGGTCGCATCGATCAGATGGACGTCGTCGAGCAAAAGAAGCCTTTGTCCATGCACTGGTGCCTCGAGTGCCACCGAGACTTTGAGCCGCGATTGCGCCCGCTCGATCAAGTGACCAATCTCGGATGGTCGGGTCACTACGATCCCCGCTCGGATCCCAACCGCGAGCGCCCCGTCGACGAACTCAAGCCGCCGTTGCACTGCTCGGGGTGCCACCGCTAGGAGGCCGCTGCCATGCGCTTGTCGACTGCTTTCTTCCGTACGACGCTATTGTGTTGCGCCCTCCCGGCCGCCACGGCCTGCCATGGTGACCGCTCGAAGCTGCCGCCGGTCCACATCATCCAAAACATGGACCACCAGCAGCGCTTCGACGCGCAAGAGCAAAACGACATCTTCGCAGACGGCCGAGGCATGCGGCCTCCGGTGCCGGGCACGGTGGCCGTCGGCGCGCTGCGAGATGACGATCACCTGTAC
Source organism: Myxococcales bacterium FL481 (assembly GCA_006508105.1). Classification (GTDB taxonomy): domain Bacteria; phylum Myxococcota_A; class Polyangia; order Nannocystales; family Nannocystaceae; genus FL481. The sequence continues at coordinate 13,013 of QKPP01000321.1, forward strand.
GCGGGCAAGGGCCTCGACGGCGAACTGGTCGACGAGCTCCCGCCCTCTATTCGTCTCAACGAACAGTTTTTGCTGCGGGGACAGCAGCGGTACAATATCTACTGCTCGCCGTGCCACGACGAGTCGGGGGGCGGCGAAGGGGTCGTCGTGCAGCGCGGCATGCTACGCCCACCGGCGCTCAACGATGCCCGCCTCGTGTCGGAACCGTTGGGTCACTTCTACAGCGTGATCACCAACGGCATCCGCAACATGCCTAGCTACGCCGATCAGATCCCGGTCAAAGATCGCTGGGCCATCGTGGCCTACGTTCGCACGCTTCAGCGCAGCGAATACGCGACGCGGGAGCAGGTCCCCAAGCTGGCTGCGAAGCAGCTCGGCTGGGACTAACGCTCTGCCCACCTCTCGGTTGGATGGCCCCCACCTCTCGGTGGGCGGGCCCCCCAACCTCTCGTCAGTCGACACGCTCGATCGGCAACCGTGTTCGTCACCACTGACTGCGGCTCCCGATCGGCGGGCCGCCGCGGGCCGTTCGACGGAAGCAACTCGAAGTGCGACCGACGCCGACGGCCACCTCAGGTCGCGGCGGCCGAGACCTGCACCGGTTGACCGGCGAGTTTGCACGGTGTCGTTCTGTCGTGCCGTGCCCCCCGCTTGAGGCACCGGACGCCTCCCCGACCTGAACCATCGCGTTGCTGGCCCCACGCGCTGGGCTAACCTAGTCGCTCATGCGCTGGTCGCGTTTCGCCACTGCTGCGGTGCCCTTGTTCACGGCCGTGTCGAGTGCATGCCACGATCGTCCGCCTCCAGATGAGGCACCGCCCGCTTTGGCAGCGGCCACGAGTAGCGCGGAGCTGTTCAGCTTGGGCGTCCTGCCGCGCTTCGATCTGTATCTCGACGAGGCGGCCATCGCCGCCTTGCACACGGAGGACGAATCGATCCTCAAGACCTGGCGGCCGGGAACCTTTCGCTACCAGGATCTGGTCTGGGAGAACGTCGGCGTGCGCCTCAAGGGCAACCTGACTCTCACCACACTCGCGGACAAGCCATCGTTTAAAATCAAGTTCAACCGCTACGTCAAAGGCCGGCGATTTCTCGGACTCGAGGGTCTCACGCTGAACAACATGTACTCCGACCCGAGCATGCTACGCGAGCACCTCTCGTACAAAGTCTTTCGGGACCTTGGACTGCCCGCCTCTCGCACCGGGTTCGCCGAACTGTACGTCAACGACGAGCCGTATGGCCTGTATCTAAACCTCGAAACACTCGACGATGAGTTTCTCACGTTTCATTTCGACGATCCGACGGGCAACTTGTACGAAGGAGAGCACGGCGACGACCTCGACGGCGATATCTGGAGCTACGAACACGACGAAGGCGACGATACCTCGCGGGACGACCTCGCAGCTTTGCACGAGCTCGCCACTGACGAATCCTTCGATCTACTCTACGATCCCGTGACGCCCCTCGACACGCCTCGTGCCCTGGACTTCGTCCTCGCAGAGTCGTTCGTCGGTCAGTTTGACGGCTACTCGGCCGCGCACAACTACTTTTTGTACCACGAACCTGCCCGGGACAAATGGACGCTCCTGCCGTGGAGTCTCGACCAGACGCTCATCCGCGATACGGATCCATTCGGCCACGATAGCTACATCGGTCGAACGTGCCGCCGGCGTACCGACTGCCTGGTCGATTACGTTCAGCGGGGCCTCATCGCGAGCGATCTGATCGCGGAGATGCGGTTGGAAGACGAAATCGATCGCGTGTTGAATCTCATCGAGTACGCGGCGCGACACGATCCTCGCAAACGCCATAGCAACGACGCGATGGCTTCTGCGCAGATCAAGACCGTGAGCTGGGTGGCGGAGCGGCCCGAGCGATTCTCCGGTGCCATCGACTGCATCGTCAATGGCACCGAACCCGACCTCGATGGCGACGGGTTCGGCTCGTGTTTCGCCGACTGCGACGACCACAACGCCAACATCCATCCGCAAGCCGAGGAAGTCTGTGACGGCCTAGACAACGACTGTTCCGGGTTCGCCGACGACACCCCCGAGTGCCCGTGCCCCCGCGAGGAAGTCCTCGGTCGTGGTTTTCACTTCTGCCTCCATGAGTTCACGTGGACCAAAGCTCGCGCTTTTTGCCAGCAACAAGGACTTGAACTCGCGCGTTTGGACAGCCGTGCCCAGAGCGACGCGGTCTGGGCCATCGCTCGCGACCTACGCACGAGCAGTTGGGCGATCGGACTCAACGACCGACTGCAGGAGAACGACTACCGGTGGATCGACCAGAGCGTACCGAGCTTCTTCGCGTGGGCCGACGGAGAGCCGGCCCATCTGCTCGACTGGTTCGATTGCGTCTTCTACAGCGGGGGAAGCCACGCGACCTGGCGGGAGCGTAACTGTGGTGCCTCCGCGCCGTTCGTGTGCAGCGACACCCGGTGAGGTTCGTCCCGCGCCCGACACCGCACCGGTCGTGGGGTGCGGTATCCCGTGCGGCCTTCGCCCCGGTGCGGACAACGAGCCATTCCACCGCACCTCGAGGCATGCGCCGAGTATGGCCTAGCGGGTGCGCCGTCGGCGACGACGCGTTGCACTCCACGTGAGCGCCACCGCGAGTGCCATCCATCCCCCCCGACGGAGTGGAGACCCGCCTGCGATGGAGCACCCCTTCGGGGCGGCCCCCTGCAGATCGTCGTCTGAGACCCCGCCAGGCTCGTCCTGGTCGGCTACTCCGCCGCCGTCGGCATCGT
>QKPP01000145.1 GCA_006508105.1 Myxococcales bacterium FL481
CCTGGACGGCGACGCGCGCCTTGGCTTCCAGGTCGGGTTCCGAGCCTAGAATCTTCTGCGCAAGCCCGGCGAAGACCGCGTTGGTCTCTTCGTCCTCGACCGGGGGCGGTGCAACTGGGATGTAGAGGTTGCCAACGTCGACCTCGATGGGAACTGGGGTCCGCCACCTGCAGGGATCCCACCACCGGCCCCAGGTGCCCCACCACCAACCTCCGACACAGGTCCATCGCACACCCTCCTCTTGGGTTTGCGAAAGACCGTTCGCCGCCCACACATCCGGCTGGTTCTGCTCGGTGACTTGGTCCGGCGGAATGTATCGCAGACACACGGGCTCTTCTTGCATCGCCGCAACGATCATCTCGTTGACACTGTCCTCGAAGCGCGCTTCGTCGGGCTCGAACATGGCCTCAGGAACGAGCTCCTCAGTGACCACGCTGAAAGTTTCGAGCTCAGAGAAGTCGAAGTCTTCGTCGTAGTCCACGGTGATTTGTCCGGTTTGTACGACCCCGCTACTGCCACAGCCGGCGATCAACAACGAGGTCAGAAGGGAAGGAACACGTGGATTGAGATTCATGCCTTTACCTGGCGATGGGGTGCTTAGAAGAACAACCGAAGTTTGATGCCGCCGACGGCCAGCACGGTCTTCGTCGTGTTGTAGGTAGGGTTGAAAATGAGCTGTAGGTTGGGGGTCACCCACAGATCCGAGGCGAACAGGATCTTCCAGTACGTTTCGATGCCGTACTGGTCTCGCAGGCTGCGATTGAACGAATTGGCCCACACGGCCCCGAACGACCACTCCCCGTTGATTTCGAACGGGCGGAGAAAGGCGACTCCGGCTGTGACCGAATGGTCCGCGACCGTCGGCCCCTGGGGCCCACCCTGCGACGTGTTGTAGGTGTAGTTGCCAAAGACGACCCAACGATCGATCTGCTTCGAGCCGTGGGCCTTGACGAGCCAGCCGGGTGTTGTCCCAACTTGGAGGACCGCTGCGATGGGACTCGGCTGCTCGGCTTCGGCGGCGTAGACCACGTTGACGTGAAGGTGATCGAAGTCGTTGGGTGCTCGCTTCCAGAAGTACCCGATCTCGAGCCCGTAGTAGTGGTCGGCCTTCGTGAAGAACTCGTTCCAGCTGTAGACGTCGGGCTGCCCGTTTTGGTCGTGGATAATCCCGGTGAAGTAGAGCTCGTTGTTCTTGATCGGCCTCAAATCGAACTGGATGCCGAACCCCGGCGGCGCGACCGGATTGACGTGCCCCGGCAAGGTGAAGGGCGAGCCCGTAAACGACGTTCGTGAGTCCTTGAAGCGACCGGCCGGGACACGCCCGGTTGCCGTTCACGGCGTGTACCAGATCGGTGAGCTGTAAGCTCGCTCTTGAATGAACGCCGGCTTGCCGCTCCTCGACGCGTCTTCCCGCAGCGCAAGCGTGTCGTAGAGAGAGGATCGCGGCGTCGGTATCTCAAGCACGCGCAGGTAGTAGAACGCCCGCACCTCGGGATCGAAGTCGGGATCTGCCCAGGAGGCCACGAGTTGGGATGTGCCAATGTCGTTGGTGTAGACACCCTTGCTGATGTCGACCGTGTTCCCGACCGGTTCGAGGGCGCCATTCGCATCGAGGGTCCGCTCCCCCGACCAGGCGACGTTGTAGATCTTTTCGTAGGACTTCCCGTCCGAATCGACCCAGCCCTTAATCACCTGAACACGATCGAGGTTGCCGGAGAGCGGGTCTTTGACCGCGTGGATCAGAAACGCTGGCGCCTTGCCTGCCGGGCCCTCGGTCAGGTCGCCACCCATCGGAACGCCCCGGTCGTATCCCGCCGCGGCCATGTTGCCGTTGCGGGCATCCTTGCTCGAGAAGTCCCAACCGCCGAAGAACCGAAGCCGAATGCGCGGCCCCGTGGTGGCGTAGACCTCTTTGCGCTGAAACGCGGAGAACAGCGACTCCCGGGTATTCTCCTCGGCCCAAACGCCGGCAAGCCCCGCGGCCCCGATGTCCCACCCTGTCGACTTCGGCGGAATGACGATGTTGTCTTTCCCCTCGGGCGTCGAGTCGGTGCCGTACTTGCCCCAGAAGTTGGTTTCTTCGTAGGTCGCCAGGCCGGTATGGCTGTCCGTGGCGCCAATCATGCCGAACTTGTACGGATTGGCACCCACTTTGGCCTCGATCTCGAGCCCACGGCGGAGCGCCGACCTCGCGTAGTCCCCCGCCTTGGCGCCTTCGATCTCAGCGTCTCCGCCGTTCCAAGTGACGTGGGGGTCAGCATCTTCCCCAGCCTTTATCAAATGCTCGTACGTCTCGTAGTCGGCAAACTCATCGGTCGGGGAGAGGGTCGGGTGGGTCTCCGAATCTCCTTTCATCTGCGTCATCTCGACGACCGGCTCCCACTTCATACGCATGCGTGCGTACTCAGCCGTGATCGGTCGACCCTCGCTGTCGACCTGGTCGAACATCAGGCCGTTCGAGATGTTCGAGTTGTGAGGAATGGCGACGAATCGCGCGCCCGTCTCCTGGTTGGTCTTTTCGAGCCAGGCCCAGAGGTCTTCGGGTTTCGTGCTATCGAAGCTGTTGAAGGGAATGTACTTCTTTGCCGCCTCGGCATCTGGCGAGATCACGACACGATGAAGGTTGTAGCCCTCGGGCGTGGAGGTCCATTCCCAGCCAATGAACGTCGTGAACGTCCCTGGGTCGTCGTGCGCTTGACCCACCTCGACGATGTCGGCCCAGACGGCTGCATTGATCTCCGGGCTGTTCAGGTCGTCGGGGATTTGGCCGGAGTTCATGATCTCGATCCCTTCGGCAAACACTTTGACGCCCTTGCCCTTCGCAAACATTTTGGCCCAGCGCTTGCCGGTCTTGGTGTTCGCTATCAGGGGGTCGCCGGCGATCAGCTTCGGGATGATGCCCATGAACTCGCCGTGGTCGGTGAGCGCGAGGAAGTCCAGAGGCCGGGACAGACGAACTTTCGCACCGCTGCCAGGATGAATCGCAGGGAGGCCTTTTGCGAAACGGTACGCCGTGTCGGGGTCGGCCGAGCTGTTTCCTTGAAGGTAGGCGTCGGGCGAGTAGTTGGAGTGCAAGTGGGTGTCGCCCCAGTAGACATGCGTCGGCTCTTCGATCGGAGCGGCTGCTGTCGATGAAGGAGTAGTCGTCGTGGTTTCGGCGCACGCTGCCGCCACGCACAGTAGCGAAGTCGCGATGAGAATTAGGGTTGGGCGCATCTTTTCCCTCTGTTTATGAGCTCGGTCAACGTAGTATACGCGCAACGCGTTGCTTGCAAGGCACGCCGAGATACCGAGAGTCTTCGTGAGAGCACTCCCGCAAACACTACGACGACCTGGAGTGGTCTGCCTGCTCGCCATCATGGCGTCGTCGGTCGGATTGAGAAGCGCCGGCGCCGAGACCCCCGAGGAACCGCCCGCGCAGATCCCGGATTTGGTGTTCGCACGGATGGCGGAAAATCCAGCGAGCGGGATCACGCGACTGCCCGTGCTCAACTCCACGCAGTTCGGGATACCACCGGACAATCGCGTCGGGAATGTGTTGGTGTTGGCCCCGATTCTTCCTGCGCTCTTCAAGGGTGGCTGGAGCCTGATCTCGCGCACGACCATTCCGGCCGTGGTGACCGTACCTTTCGCAAGCGACGCGGTTCCGCCCTCGAGCGGCCGAACCACGGGTTTTGGCGACATCGGCTTGGAAATCATCGGCCACAAGATGATACGCGGCAAGAGGGGCCAGTTCTACGATGTCGGCTTTGGGCCGTTTTTCGGGTTTCCATCGGCAAGCGATGATTTCCTCGGAACAAAGCGCTGGCTCCTCGGCCCCGAGATGGCGGCGGGCATCGCCGGAAGGCAGTGGGTCACCGTGTTGTTCGTGCGCAACGAGTGGTCGGTCGGCAGCGACGGCGGTCGAGCCGACGTGAACCGGCTTTGGATGCAGTACTTTCTCTTCTACAACCTGCCGAAACTCTTCTACCTCGTTTACGAGCCCATCATCACGGCGAACTGGAAATCGCGACAAGGTGACAGGTGGACTCTCCCGGTGGGTATCGGCGTCGGCCGCCACCACCGAATTCCGAAGCGGCCCCGGTTTGCGATCACCACGAGGATTAGCGGCTTCTACAACGCGGTGCGCACCGACCGCGGTGCCAGGTGGCAGCTCCTGGCGACCCTGGTGTTTTGGAAACCCAATCCCGCGGTTTTCAACGTCGATTGAGGAGGCACATGACACGAGTCACCATTACCTTGCTCTTCGCGTTGGCCGCAGCGAGTTGCAGCAATCCCCCCGCGCCGTCGAGCGGCTCCGCCGAACCGGCTAGCAAACCAGGCTGGCAGCCGCAGACCATCTACGAGGCCATTCCTCCCGACCGCCCCGTGCCGGGTCTCGACGACGCCAAGG
>QKPP01000073.1 GCA_006508105.1 Myxococcales bacterium FL481
CGGCGAGCTCGATGAAACGCACGCCGTGCACTCGCGCGTGGTCCCGCATGTACGTACGGAATTCGACTTCGAGAGCAGGGCCCAATGCCCTTCTAAAGACTCGCGGTAGGGGAACCTCGAAATAGACGAGTCGTACCCCGCGCGCAGCGCAAAGCGCCGTTAGCTGCTCGAGACGGCGGAGTTGGGCGGGTCGCAACGTCGCGGGCCCCGGCCCGGTGGTTCTTGCGACATAGTCTTCAAGTCGAGCGTGATCGACTTCGGCCTCGCTTAGTTGCGCAGCCGGCCACCACCCGCCCCGTAGCGGCGCTTCGCCGCGAAGATGACTTGTCGTGCCACGACGGCCATCCGGCCCGAGCACGTCTGCCCACGACATGCCCTCGGTGTCGTACTTCCAGCCCATAGCCGCCACGTCCCAAGCCAGTAGCGCCAAGCGTTCACGGTAGCGGACGAGTGCCGACCACCGAGCGAACGCCGTCATCGCTGCGTCTGGCGCAGTTGCCCCCATTTCATAGTCTCCTGAACGCCAGGCCACATGAGCATCGACCAACGTCCACAGTTGAGGCGCAAAGTCAGGAGTCCCGTCTCCGGCCGCCAGCGGATGAGCCGACAAACCGTAGAAGATGACCCGCGGAGTGCCTTTTGCCAAAAGACGATTCACGACGGCCAAGACCTCACCGGGACGCGCCATGGACACGCCGTAGTTGTTCCGGACGGAGTTCGATTCGCCATTGCCGGGGGCAAACGAGTCAATCTGGACGATTTGAACCCCCTCAGCCACTCGGCTGCTTCCAACAAAACACAGCTCGCATAGTGGGTCGTGGTCGAGATACGCCGACAAGGCCCGAAACTCGGTCTCAACTGGACCCGACGTAAGCACCATGCGTTCGACATCCACCGTACGTATCCCCATCTCACAGCACAACAAAAGACCGAAACCCCAGATGAGGGCACGGAGCGTCGTCACCGAGGCCGTCCGACCCGTGGCCGCGGCCCGCCGCGCGCGACGAGGATTCAAAACCCGGCGACCAGACGACGTACTGGGTTTGGCGCCCGGCTCATTGCGAGACGCGGCCTCAAGACCCCTCGCAGGACATCGCACGGGAGCAGGGCCCGAGTCCGCTGCCGCCAAACCTCGCGGATTGCCGGCTGCGGTGGCGGTTTCGCTCCGCGGCCTCGAGCCCCAGCCGCGCCCATCAACCGAGCGCCAGCTTCTAGGATCACGTCTAGAACGTGACATAGACGTAGCCCCGTTCGCCAGACACGCCAAATACGACGTAGACCAGCACGACTGCCGCGTACGCGGTACCTCGCAGCGGCCAAGCCAAACTCGCAACCAGGCCCCCCGCCCGCTTCTCGTAGACCCACTGCACGCCCAGCGCGAGCCCAAATCCGAACAAGCCAAGCGCATGCTGACCGGCCGAGAGCACCCCCCCGCCTTCTCCCAAGAAGACCGCATCGACAACCTCTGCCAACTCCACAACTGATGGGATGCGGAACACCAGTGCGCTGAAGGCCAGCAAATGCATCGTCACCAACCACCGTCCTACCTTCGTCGCCCCCCGCGCGGGGTTCCCCCGTGATGCTGCCCTCACTTTCTGCCATTGGTCGACAATCAGCCAGATCCCGTGAAACGCACCAAAGGCCAGGAACGTCCACTGGGCGCCGTGCCAAAAGCCGGTAGCGAGCATACACAGCAACGTCGCCACTCGCGGCGTGCACAAGGCTCCGCGTCCTCGACTCAACGGGCGGTACACGTAGTCGTGAAACCACTGCGTCACGCTCATGTGCCAGCGAGCCCAAAACGCGCCCGGCGAGGTCACGAGAAACGGTGCACGAAAGTTGTGCGCCAGATCGAAGCCGAGCAGGGTCGCCGACCCTCGCGCGACGTTGGTGTAGCCGGCCAGGTCAAAGTACAGCTGTGCCATGAAGGCGAACGCGGTCACGTACACGTCGGTGGGCGAGAGATTCGTCACCGGGCTCGCAAACACACGATCGACCATTCGGCCAAGACTTCCGGCGAACACGACCTTTTGCAGAAGACCCAGCGCGATCGTGTGGAGACCTACCACGATCGCACGGTCCCCCCACTTCCGAACCCGACCGAACTGCGGAAGCAGCCGAGATGCGCGTTCGATCGGCCCGGCCACGAGCTGAGGAAAGAACGCGACGTAACTCGCGAACCGTAGGAAACTGCGCTCGGCTGGCACACGCCGGCGGTACACGTCCACCGTGTAGCCCAACGTTTGGAACGTGAAAAAGCTGATCCCGAGGGGCAATGTGCGGTCGACAAGGTCGGAACTGACGGAGGCCCCCCACCACGCCAGTAGTGCTTGGGTGTTCTCAATAAAGAAACCGAGGTACTTGAACGCGGCCAGCAAGCTCAGGTTCACCACAATGCTACTCGACAAGATGAGGCGTCGGCGCGTCGCGTCATCGGTCTCACCTAGGGCGCGCCCACAGCAAAAGTCCACCGCGGTAGAAAACAACAGTAGCCCCAAGAACCGAGGGGCCCACAACCAGTAGAAAAGCCAGCTGGCGGCGAGCAACGTCCCGTTGCGGGCAAAGGGGCGCCGGGTCAGACCCAACGCCAGCAAGACGAGGCCAAAGAAGGCGTAGTAGCTTAGTCCATCGGACGACAACGAGATCATGACTCGGCCAAACGACCTCCGTCAGGACCCCAAAACCCGCCGTTTTGGTACATGTGACGGACCTGCATGTACCGAAATACACTCGACATCGCATGTCGCTTCGCGACCCCGTTGGACGCGGCTGCGCGGACGATTCGATCAAACGCGACACTCTCGCGCGGACCGAGCGAAGGCATCGATCGCACCACATTGACCGCTGCCCGCTCCACCGCCCGCGGCGGCGCGCTGGTCCGGTCGACCGCGTGGACAGACCGCTTCGGCAACAAGGCGATCGCACGCAACAGCCGGTCGGCAAAGGCATCGGGATCGTACAAACGATTGGCGAGCCAGCGAATTCCCCGACTAAGAGCACGATTCGAAATGCGTGCCGGCACAATGTTTGTGCGCCACGGAGCCATGGCCGCTCCCACTCCGGCCAACGGCAGCAGTCGACCTTCGGCCTTGATGCGAGCGCGTAGTGGGGTCGCATTGGGAGCAACCAGCGCTCCAAGACTGAAAATCGGCACGGCCGATCTCGCGGCGAAATCGGCTTGGCGCTCAAAGATGTCCGGGCCATCGGCGTCAAACCCGACGATCATACCTCCCATGACCCCAATTCCGTGCCGAGCGAAGTTTACGAGACGCTCGAGGGCGTCACGTCCGACGTTTTGCCGCTTCCCGCTCGCCGCGAGGCCGTCTTCGTTCGGCGTCTCAATACCAACAAAAACCTCGTTGATTCCCGCCTGACCACATAGGTCCAGCAGATCCGCGTCGTCAGCCGCATCGATCGAAACCTGGGTGTTGAAGAACATGCGCCCGGCGGGCCTATTCTCGTTCCAGGCCGCAATTGCCGCGAGCAGCTCGCGGGCACGACGACGGTGCGCGGTAAGATTATCATCAGCGAGGAAAACCGTGCGGTAACCGGTCTCGTACAACGCATCCAGCTCCGCAAGCACACTATCCACGGGCTTGTGCCGTACCCTGCGACCGACGTACTGGATCACATCACAGAAATCACAGGCAAACGGGCACCCGCGCGACGTTTGTACGCACCCTTGCAACGCCCGGTGATTCGGATAGGCCGCCCAACGCGGCCGCGGAGGTTCGTCGAGAGGGGGCCGGTTCCCCTCGTAGACGTCACGCCAGCTGCCTCGTGCCAGGTCGGCAAATAGCTGCGGTGCGATGGTTTCGATCTCGCCGCGTACCAAGATGTCGCAGTATGGGCGCAGTTCGTCAGCCGCGAGCGACGCATGCGGTCCGCCGAAGATGACCGTGCGACCGCGCTGCCGAAACGCGTTCGCCAACTCGACCATGTGGCCCACCTGACTGCTCTTCCCGGTGATGCCGACGTAGGCACCGGAAAAATCTAGATCGACGTCGCCAACTTGTGCATCGCACAACTTGACCAAAAAGTCGTTTGGCACCAACGCGGCCACTGTCGTGATCGCGAGATCCGCAATGAACGCCACAGGAGCGCTGCCATGGGCCGCACACACCTCCGCGCCGAAGTACGGCGGGTGGTCAGCTTTGGGGTTGATAAGGTAAATCGAGCGCCGGTCCATTTCTGACTCGTCCAAATTGCTCTAGATATCGAGTCCGACTCCGCGCGCGCGCAACCTTTCGACTCGACGTTCGACAAATCCAACCTCGGCGAACGATTTCTATGCTGCGTAGTCCGACATCGAATGCCTCCATCACGCGAACTCGTACTCGGCGCTCCAGGTGGGTCCGCTCAGTTTCGCCGAGCCGGCGCGCTCGCTCCAGCACGGCTACAACTGCCTGCGTACCGATTCGTGCGTCGTACAGGCCGAATACAACTGCGCCGGCGACCTCGTCACCGGCGACGCGGGAGATTTCGCACTCCATGCTCTCGGGACAAAACTTTCGACCTCCCGTCACGATCACATCGTTGATTCGCCCGCAAACGAACAGCTCACCGTCGCACAAGTAGCCGAGATCCCCCGTGTGCAACCAGCCGCCTCGAAGGCGCTGGCTCGCCGATGGGGGCTCACCGTAGTAGCCGTGAAACATCGATGCGCTCCGAACCAGAATCTCGCCCACCTCGGCTCGCGGTCGGTCGCGTCCAGCTGGGTCGACCACGCGAATCTCTACACCCGGAATCGGTGCCCCGCAGCTGACGAACTCCGTCCGCCGACCACCGGTCCCGCCGTCGCTCGCCCCCGGCGGACTCTCAAGGCCGCCTGGACGGCTTGTCCGCAATGGTGTTCCCGGCCGCGAGACGGTTGCGCTGAGCACCGTCTCGGCGAGACCGTAGCCCGTGCGCAGCGCGGTGGCGCGCAGGCCCGCTCCCGCCAAGAATCGCTCAAAATCGGCCATCGCGGCGATGTCGATCGGCTCGGACCCGTTCCCCACCACCGACCACGACGACAAATCGATACCGTCCAGATCCGATTTTCGAATTCCTCGTACACAATGGCGAAACGCGAAGTTTGGCATCCACGTCATCGTCCCGCGATATCTGGAGACCGCCTGCAAGAGTCGTACGGGACGGCGGACCCAGTGCTTCGGGTCGAGGACGACGGATTGAGCCCCACATACGAAGGGCATGAGAACTTGGGTCACGAGCCCCATGTCGTGGAACAATGGCAGCGCAGAGACGTTGACACTGCGTTCGTCGAATGGCAGCGCCGTTGAGAAATGCCTGATTTGTGCCAAGACCGCTGCGTCGGACAACGCCACGCCCTTCGGCCGGCCCGTACTTCCACTGGTGAACTGTACAAAAGCGGTGCTCCCCTGCACCGGAGCGGACTTCGTGCCCCACGCCCTCGCGGAGCCGAAGGCCGTTGTGGCTTCCGGCCCCAGTTCGTCGAATCCGATGACTCGACATTCGAGCTCATCGAGCGCGGCCCGGGCGGGTCCCGCATGTTCCCCCGATGTCAGTACAACACACGGCTGGACACGGCTGACGAATGAACGCACGCTTCTATCCGTTCGCCACCGCACCGGACACGGGCGTAGCGTCGGCAAACCTCCCGCAGCCATCACCGCGAAAAATGCGACAATACTCGCCGCCAGGTCGCGCATGAGGACCACCACCAGCTCTCCGCGAGTAACCCCTTGTTCTACGAGTCGCTCGCTCGCGACGCGCACTTCGGTCAAGATCTGCGCCGCACTCAACTCGGTGGGAGCTCCGCCATCTTGCCAAATGACCAAACGCGGGCCACTCGGCGCGCTCCACAAACAGCGCTCGATCGTTTCGAGAAGCCCAATCTCACCCATCTGTACCCACAATGCACTGGGTCAACTGCTCCACCGTGTCGACCCGCGCGTGTTCAAACTCTGCGTCATCGAGCCGGACCGCGAAGCGATCTTCAACGAACATAACGAGCTGCACGAGGTTAAAGGAATCCAGTAGGCCGCTGGTCAGAAGCGGTGTGCTCGGATCCAGCGTCTCGTCCGGATCGTGCAGCACCTCGTCTCGCAGATACCTTATTAGCTCGCTACGAATGGCCTGTCGTGCGTCGGACAAAGTCCCTCCTCGTCCGTGCTCCTCCGTCGTGTAATGCCTTCTGCGGGCTCGACAAGGCGTTCTAGCCAATTCACGCTCGACGCTGTGCGCTTATTGCGCGCGCTACTTCGCGCTCCGTGATCAGTTGGCCCTCTCTCAGGGCGCCTGCGCCACGAGCCCGCGCTTTCTTGACTCCAGTTCATCAGCGAGGGCCAACGCAGTGGCCCCCCCCGTGCGCCGCAGGGCCCAGATCACATCGTCAACATTGTCATCGTCGATGCCCGGACGGCCGTAGGGCGGTGGGGGCCTCTTGACGAAACCAGCCGCGTCGAACACCTGTCGAAGCCAAGCATTTGGAACCAAGTCCAATAGCAGGTGCACTCGCCAGTCCGAACCAGCATTGGTCGCTGAGTGCGTGCAGTCAGCATCAAAGTACCACGTTTCCCCCTCGGCGAAGTGCAATCTTTTTCCATCCACGACAAACGAAGCAGCCCGGCTCGATACAATGGGGATGTGCACGCGCGCCAACCCGTCCTCAAACGAACTACCGCGATCCCGATGTTCGGCGATCGACGCCCCCGGATCGAGTGCCATTAGTCGCACGGAGAGCTTGTGACAATCAAAACGCCGCAGAACCGTACGGAAGTACTCGCACCGTCGCAAAACTGGCGTGTCGCGGTAGCGTGACCCGGGCTCACACACCACCTGCCCGGGCTCGCCGCCGACTGAACGTAGCGCAACGCTTCGCCAGCGGCCGGTGTACACGCGGGCGTTCGGGTGCGCGACCCACTCACTCGCGCGTACCCGCGCTAGGTCGCCCACAAGTCCGGCCCGGTCGAACTCAAACGGTAGCCGTAGCCAAGCAGACCGTCGTGCCATCGAGCGACCTCGCCGAGAAGCTCCGGACTGACCAGGCGACGCCACCACGACTGTCAGTTGCGCGGGGGAAAAATGCCGTCGACCGCCATGATGTAGTTGAGCCCCAGGCTCGGCTGCACGTTGTTGTGGGGCAGGCCGGTGCCGGAATCGCTTACGTTGAGGGACGCCTGGCCCGCAACGCCACCAAGCGCCACCGATTCCGTGCTTGACCCCGCGGGCACATAGTTTTCGATTAGATGCTGGCTCGCTCGCTCGAAGTACCCCTGTGCGAGCAAGCTTCCGCCGGTCGGTATATGCTCATCCGCCTGCTCGGTGCTTGCGAACAGCTTGGCCCCGGCCGACGACGTGGGCGTGTGCTGGTGCGCGGGCAGCTGCGCAGTACTGAGTGGCACCGCTTCAAAGCCGCCGAGTTCTCCGGTGAAGAACGACATGCCAAGGCTCGGGCTCGCGCCCGATCCAATGGGCACACGGCCTCGTAGATCCGGCACCCCAAAATTGATACGCCCGTCGCCCCCATAGGTGGTTCCCAGCAACGCAAACACCGCCGCGTATTGCGAGACGGGAAGAAGCTGGCCGTCACACAGCACCCATCCGCGGGGTGCGTAGTCACCAGCAAAGAGCCGAATTTCGGATAGAAAGGGATCAGTCATGGTGAATTCCTACAGCGCCCTAGTTTCTTGGCGGAAAGACTCCATCGAGACAGATGATGTAGTTTACCGCTTGAAACGGCTGGACATTGAAATGCGACCGGCCGTCGCCGGTCGCACCGATCGTACAAGAAGTCACGTCCGAAGACGCGCCCTCGAGTTCGACCAGCGATGTGCTCGACCCGATGTACCAATTTGCATTGGCATCGAACGCCGCATTGTAGCTCGCAGCAACGACGTCACCGGCCGAAGGCTCGGCGGCCTCTCCCTTTTCCGTTGACGCCGCAATGGTGCACGCGACCAATGCCAGCACCGCGTGGCTATGGCCTGCCATCTCGAGCTGCGACAATGTGACCGTTTCCTCGCCCCCGAGCTGACCAAGCGAACGTGGAGTCAAGCCGGGCCCCGGGGTTGTGCTCGCTCCCACGGGTACGCGGCCGCGCAAGTCCGGCAAGCCGAAAGTGGCGCGACCATCTCCCCCGTATCGAGTGCCGAGAATCGCGAACAATGCCGTGTTTTGGGAAATTTCCAGAACTTGTCCCTCGCAGAAGGCCCAGCCGCGTGGCGGATAGCTACCCGCATAGGGTTGAATCTCTCCGGTATATGCGTCGGTCGGCATGGTCTGTTCCTAGTTTCTAGGCGGAAAAGTGCCTTCCAGAGCGATGATAAAGCTAAGCCCCTGCCAAGGCATCATGTTGTTGTGTGGCGCCGACGATCCAGCGTCTGCCAAGGTCACACTTAGCGAGCCCTGGAGTCCCCCGAGCAAGACCTGATTTGACGCGTTGGTGCGATAGTTCGTCATGTTCTGGCTTGTTTCGACATCGAAACCCGCGCCGAGCATGGATCCCGCAGCAGGCTGCGATGCACTCCCCCTCGTCGTCGAGGCCTGTACATTCACGTCGACCACTGCACCGGCAACGTGCGAATGCGATGGCAGCTCCGATTCAGTGAGTGGCACACCCTCCGAACCAAATTTTTCGCCCAATGTACGAGCCGTCAACCCGGGCCCGTGCCCCACACCTGCCGCCGCACGGCCGCGAAGATCTGGGAGGCCGAACGTCACTTGACCGTCTCCGCCAAAACGCGTTCCAATAATCGCGTATAGCGCCGAGTGGTCGGAAATCTGCAATAGAGCACCATTGCAAAACGCCCAGCCTCTCGGTGCAAAGTCGCCACCGAACAGCTGAATTTCACCAATAAACGGGTCTGCCCCCATCGGTTATCTCCTCTCCGGTCCGTGGTACCTTGTGGCGCTAGCCAAATCGTTGCACAGGTTCGCTATCGAACTGTTGGAGCGCTAAGGTTCCGGCCGACGCTTGAGGCGTCGACGGCCACGCTGGCGTCGCCGAGCAAGCCGAGGGCGAAAGCGAATGCTCCGATGCCTTGGTGAGCTCTGCCACCGCTTTTGTTGGCACAAGGTACGAGCACCGGTTCCTCGCGATCTCGAGCGATCATGAGCACGCTCGCTCGACCCCGACACGGTTGCGTCGGCCGGTGTCACCGGCCGACGCGGATGCTTTTCACGCTCATGCGCTCCGGAGCCTCAGGCGCCCTGTCGCCTTGTGCGCGCTCCCTCTTAGCCGCTTCATCCGTCCTCGGCGTTGCGCGGACCCCCACATGCACGGCGCATTCACGCGAGGCAGCCGCGGCAACTCTTTGAAAGAACTCCCTCGTACCGCGTACACTCGTCGTGCGATCAGGAGGCTATGCACGTCCAACGACTCCTCGCTTCGTTTGTCACGGCCGGCATCCTGACCACCATCGCCTGCAAACCGAGCCCGTCTGCGGAGGGTCCGACTGACCCCAATGCCAGCACCAGCTCCGACGACGCCACGCCAATCGCACCTGGCACCGGCGTCACGTCGGCGTCATCTGATCAGCCCCCTGGGCCCCACCAGCTCGACGCAGTTTTAGAGCCGATCCAAGCCAAGTATGAACTACCGGCACTTGCGGGGGCAGTGGTCGACTCGACCGGCGCGATCGCGCTAGGAGCAGTGGGCGTGCGGGATCTCCGGTCGCAAGTTCCGGTCACGGTCGACGATCGTTGGCATCTCGGGTCGAATACGAAGGCGATGACAGCCACGCTTGCGGCCATCTCGGTCGAACGCGACGAGCTCGCTTGGGACTGGCCTCTCGAACGAGCGTTCCCCGGAGTCACCATGCATTCGGACTGGGGCGGCGTCACGCTCTACGACTGGCTGATCCATCGCGGCGGCGCGCCAGAAAGCATCCCCGAGAGCTTCCCCGACACGTGGCAAAGCTGGTGGGGAGGCGGAGATACAAAAAGCCAGCGCGCCTCGCTGATTGCAGAACTACTTGCGAGTCCGCGTGTTGCCACTCCGGGGGCTTTCGTCTATTCAAATGCCGGCTATGTAGGCATCGGCGGGGCGATTGAGACCACGACTGCCCGTTCATGGGAAGAGGTCATCCATGATCGGCTGTTCCAGCCGCTGGGCATGTCCGAATGCGGCTTCGGAGCGCCGCCGGCCGGTCATCCCGTCGGGCATAGTGCCGATCTCAAACCTGTTCCCACGCTCGACAATCCGCCCGCTCTTGGGCCCGCCGGAACCGTCCACTGCACGCTGCAAAGCTGGGCTCGATTCGTTCGCCTCCATCTCGTGGGTCCGGCCGGCGAGTCATCGTTGCTCCCGGCGTCTGCGTTCGTACCGCTGCACGAGCCGAAACTCGGCGAGTATGGTGGTGGGTGGATCGTCTCGACGGAGCAACCCTGGGCACAAGGGCCGGCGTTGACCCACAGCGGAACCAACACCGCTTGGTTCGCCACGGTCTGGGTCGCACCCGCGATCGGCAAGGCCTACCTCGCGGTCACGAACTGGGCTGGCGGCGAAGCACCCATCGCCGTCAACGCAGCGATCCTGGCGTTGATCCGTTTCGACCTCGCGCGCTAGGTCGGCGCCATACCGGCGGGCTCGTGGGTTCTAGCAAAAGGGATACTGGGGGAGGTCATCTGGGCATCCGCCGTACCCGGGGAGGCCACAGCTGTCGCCGATCTGAACGATGTCACCGCATTCGTTGCACAGGGTCATGATCACCTGGGCGCATCCACCCAGATGCGTGCGGCAGCCCTTGAACGTGGGGTCAGACGCGACACAGGATTCGCCGTCCTCGTTCCTCGTCAAGTACACGAGCGCTCGCACGCTCTCACAGGCCGGATCCGACTGGCAGCTGGCCTCATCGAGGTGCGCGGCGCAGGGGTCGGCGGGGGCAGCCGGCTCGCAGTCCTCGTCGGCCGGCCCGGGATCGGGGAGGTCGGTTTCGGAAGATGTGGGCTCCCCCGACTCGACGATCGCTTGTTCCATCTCAGAGTGGTCGTGGTCTGGGATCGGACCGAGGTGGCACCCGCAACCCAACGCCATTACGAACAGAGAACGGTAGCCGGACATGCAGCCAAGCTAGTCCGAAACGGCGACCGACGACGCGTCTTTGTGACGATGTCGCGAGCTCGTTTCGTCGCCCCGTTCTTCGAGGGGGTCTCGCTGATGAGCTGCGATGCCCATATTGCTCGCTTTTGCTCGGCCAGGCAGCGACCTAGCCGAGAACCCGCGGCAGATCGCGCCAACCGTCGCCGACACGGAGCCGCACCCGTGAAACCAGGGCGCGTTTCAGACAGACGCCCTCACGGCACCGGTAGAATCGACCGCGAAGGCAGCCCACGGCAGGTACGGCCGCGTGCGCCAACTCCGCCATCCATCGATCCGACGGCTCGGGGACCTCGCGGTGGGCGAGGCGTTCCTCGTCCGGTTTCGTCGCAACGCCGGCCTCGACCGCGAAGGAAATGGCCACGACAGCGGTGAAGGATCGCGTCGTGGCCACTACGGATACGGTCAGTAGCGCTGCTTCGGCGTGGTCGGCATCGGACGCACCGGGGGCCCGCGGCGGCCCCCGGCTTGCTCACAAGCGCGAAGCGTCGTCAGCGAACTAGAGGCATCCGCGGCGCCACGGACCAGTGATGGCGAACGTTACACCGGGGGTTTGGATATTGACGAAGAGCCAGCGACCATAAAAGGTGGCGCCAGCCCATTCACTGCCGGTGTACACGCCCACGGGCTCATCCAAGAAGTTCTCTTTGGTACCTGGGAACTTGGCGTCGATGATGTCGATATCGCCGGGCGCGAGATCGATGAGGTTTTCGGAGAACGTCGAGACGTTGCCTGCCGGCGACAGCGCGACGAGCCGTTGAGGATCGGAATCGCCGTCTTCGCACAACAAGATGCCACCGCGGGGGCTCACCGCGATGTTGTCGGGACTGTCGACGTCGTCGGCACTCCGCGATTCGTAGACCATGGTCAGGGTCTCGCGCTTGGGATCGTACATCCATACCTGACCCAGTCCCGCGGCACCGCCACTGGTCGACACAAAGTAGATTTTGCCCGAATCGTACCAGGCCCCCTCACCGCGAGCGACGATGGCGGCGTCCGGTGCCGAGTCGAAGGCGCGCCCCTCTTTGGCTTCAGGGTCGGTGACTTCTTGCCAAGACACGGAGAAGGTGGTGCCGTCTTCGAACCCACCGCGCAGGTCGAAACGAGCTTGTCCTTCCACAACCATTGCTTCGAGTCGGCCGCCGTCTTGAAGACTGTCGTGGCGCCACCAGTTCTTGCGCTTGCCGCACCCGGGCTGAATGTAGCGATAGAACCCGCTCTGACCGGTGTCCTCGGTTTCGTACACGATGCCGGTGCTCGGGTCGACGGCCACCGCTTCGTGGGAAAAGCGCCCCGCGGCTCGAATGGGCTCGCCGGACGAGATACCGAATCCAGGCACGTCGAAGATGTAGCCATGATTGAAGCCATCGTCCCGCGCGTCCCACTCGTGGAACGTTTCCTCGCACGAGATCCAGCTACCCCAGGGCGTCAGACCCCCAGCGCAGTTGCGAATGGTTCCACCCAAGCTGGTGTACGAATGCACAAAGCAGCGTCGAGCGCGGTCGAAAATCAGCGTGGTCGTGCCCCCGAACTCCTCGGGGTTGTACATGCCGCCTTCAACCAGGCACTGCGTGCCCTCGCCGCGAGACAGCTCGTGATTACGCACGATCGCCAGGTACCGACCGGATCGGGCGACAACGGCCATGCCATCGTGGTCCGCAGGCGTCGGCCGCCCGTCGTTCATCGTCTGTCCGGTCCAGCCGAAAGACTGATAACGGAATCCTTTGGGCAACGAGAGCAGGTACAATCCGGTGACATCATCTTTGGTGGGGACCAACTCGCCGTAGTCACCGCACGGACCACAATGCTTGGCCGCGGCATCACGGGAACGAGCTCCGAGGGCACCAAATGCTACGCCGGCGGCGCCAAGCCCGGAGTGTTGGACGAAGCGGCGACGGGAGAATGTGGGGCGCAGACGTTGGTCGTCGGCGTCGATTTGCGACGAAAATTTGGACATTTTGAGGCTCCTTGATGACCAGCCAGATGATGGCCGGTTGGGGCCAATATGATGATTGTGGCTGGCGGTCTCGTCACGCTCGCGTTCCGTTTGCATGGACCCTACGACCGTCAAGTTGCTTACGCCTGTCACCGCACCGATACCGTTCGAAGCCACCGCAATCGGCGAACTCGAAGCCCGGCGCTCGAGCGCGCGCGAGACCGACCACGCGACGACCTCGCAACTCCACCACTGCGAGGATTGGGTGACCCCCAGGAGATCCGTCGCTGCCGCCGAACGGATGTTTTGATTGATCGTGGGACGTGCGCAAGCCCGGCCTGCACGGAGGCCTTCTGCGCGAGTCAGCGCGATCGATGGACTCGTTGTCTGGGCTTGATCTGCCTCGCACGAAGCGCCGCTTCTTCGGGAGATGTGGTCAGTGCCGCATCCAGCAGCTCGACCGCTGCTTTCGCTTGGACGTTCGCGGCGAGGGCGGTCGGCTAGCGGGCAGGCGATGCAGGCAATATTGAGTAACTCCGTCAGACTCAGGCGCCGCACGCGGAGACGGTAAGCTTGGATCGGCGACCAACCCGGCTGAGGCGGGCATCGTCGTCTGGCGAGCCAGACCTCATCCTCGGTGGCTAGTGCTGGCTGCCGGCACCTCGTCGCACCACCACAACCGCCAGCCCGATACACCAAACACTCAACGCCACGATGTTCACAACGCTGGCGACCACACCAAGTGGCATCAAAGCTGGGATGAAGGGTCGTGAACCGCCAGCCGCACGCGCCCCGCTAAGCGAATCCCAACCGTCGGGCAACAAATCGAAGCGAGCACCAAGTGACAACGCTCACGCGCCGACGAGAACGCCCTCCGTGTCCGAACGCTCCCGTTCACATCTGCGCCATCGACGTGACGGCTTTGCCATTTCACCCTTCTCAAGCGCGGTCACTCGGCCAGTTCATCTCGCTCCGGCGTTCTCGATTGCTGCCGTTCGCCCGGTGGTACTGCGATCTGGCTTGCGAGCCTACCGCGCGTTGGCTACAGGTCCGAGCGTAGTTCGCTTCAGCATCGCAGTTCGCGAGAGACCGCCGACATGCCAGTCCCTGCCCACACCGTCGTGTTCAGCTTCACGAATGTCCGTCGCATCGCCCCGCTCGCGCTGGCCGGCGCCGCGGCGGGCTTAGGTGCCGTTCAGTACGCCGCCGCGAACCCTTCAGCCACGATCGATCAAGTCAGAGTCGTCTGGCTCGAGAACCCCGCATCCGCGGCCACCATCTCGTGGACCACGGACGAGCCAGGAACGGCGCACGCGGTCTTGTACGACACGGTGCCGCGCGACGCCGAGCCGAGCGCCTACGCCTTTTCCAGCCAGGTCGCGGAGAACGGAGAGTACGGGACCCTAGACGGATGGGGGGTGGGAGACTACTACCATCACGGTCGCCTCGCGGAGCTGCAGCCGTCCACGCGGTATTACTTCGTCGTCCAAAGCGATGAAGGCGTCTCGCAGGAGTACTCCTTCGTGACCGCACCGGAGGACGACCGTCCGTTTCGGCTACTGTACGGTGGTGACTCTCGATCGAACTGGGAGGCCCGTCGCGCCATGAATCGGCGGATCTCCGCCCTGGTGGATGGCGACGTGACCACGCTCGCCTTGGCGCACGGTGGCGACTACGTCAACGACGGAGAGTCTTGGAATCAGTGGAATGCGTGGCTAGATGATCACCAACTCACCATGGCGAGCGACCGTCGTCTCCTCCCCATCCTTCCCGCCCGAGGGAACCACGAGGGGAATGGACGGCTGTACAACGAGGTGTTCGGTTTTCCCGCAGGACAGTCCCTCGACTACTGGACCGTAGCCCTCGGCACCCAAGTGCGCCTCATTCAGCTCGACAGTGAGTCCAGCCAGGGCGGAGATCAACGCGATTTTCTCGAAGACGAACTCGCCGCGGCCCAACAGCGACGTTGGATCATGGCCAACTACCACCGGCCTGCGTACCCGGCCGTCAAGTCCCCGGGCGACGCCAAAGTTCACTGGGTACCGCTGTTCGAGGAGTACCAGGTCGACTTCGTCTGCGAGTCCGATGGACACGCACTCAAGCGCACGGTTCCCGTCTACCGAGATGAGCTCGATGCAGAGCGAGGTATCGTGTACGTCGGCGAAGGTGGTCTGGGCGTCAATCAGCGAACACCTGACGATGGTCGCTGGTATCTGCAGTCACCGGGGATGACGGCGAGCACGCTTCACGTCCAACGGTTCAGCATCAGCGCTGACGAAATCTTGTACGAGGCGATTGACGTCGAGGGAGAGATCGTCGACAGCTACACCGGCTACCCGAGACGAGACGGCACAGTCATCCTGCCTTCGCCGATCGCGGTGGACCTGCTTGGCATCGGCACCCTCGAGGTCGCCTTCAACAAGGCTCTGCAGCTAGACGAGGCCGAAAACGTCGACAACTACAGCATCGATGACGGGAGTGCTCCCGTGCTCGACGCGAAGCTAAGCGACGATGGCAAGCTCCTCGTGATTTCTAGTGATGAGTTCGAGCCCGGGGAGCACACACTGGTCATCTCAGCCGCGGTGGATCTAGCCGGGCAAGCGATGAGCGCCGCGGCGTCTCTCCCGTTCGCGGTCGAAAGCGATGATGATGATGATGA
>QKPP01000067.1:0-2745 GCA_006508105.1 Myxococcales bacterium FL481
CATCGAAGCGTTCAGCGGGTCCGGGGACACTGGCATGCCGTTCTCTTCGAGCCAGTCGACGTAGTCGCTAAGCAGCTCGTCGACGCCGTTGATGTTGAGCCCATCGCCCAGCAGTTGGCCGAGACGCTTCCAGGGGAAGCCCGGGACCTGGGCGGCCATCGGGATCATCCACTGCAGGTTCTCGTTCAGGATCAGCGCGTTCCGCTGCTGCTGCGCTTCGTCGGCGCGCGACATGGATGTCGCCTCGACCTCGAAGCCCATCGCCTCGAACGAGTCCAGCGGCTCGCCCTCCTGGCTTCCGCCGTGGAACCAGGGCTGCTGCATGATCACGTCCGCGCGCGGGTCGACCGACCGGTCGGGGCGCAGCGGGAACATGATCCGCTTCGTCCTGTGCATGTACCACGCGACTTTGCGCAGCGTCCGCGAGTGGTGGGCGACGAACTCCTTTTGATTGAAGCCCTCGCGCACCGCCGCGCCCTGGTCGGCGAGAGCGTGCTCGGTTGCTGTGTTCTTCCCCGAAGAGAGCCCGCCCGAGCGCGCCGACTGCATGCCGGCCGCCTGCTCGACGTCGCGCACCAGCGTCTCCACCTGCGCCGTACCGTGCGGTGTCGTGCCCCCGATTTCGAGGTTGTTGATCACCGCCTCTTTGGGGGACTCGGAGTTGTACTCGAAGATGTACTGATCGGGCGCGTTCTTGATCTTGTTGCCGAACCCCGCCTCGGTGTTCTTCGCCCAAATCATCCGCTTGTACGCCTTCATCGCCTTGTACTCGCTCAGCGCAAGTTCCTCGGCCATGTTGCGGATGCCCGACGTGCCCTCGGCGGGACCATACGGGTAGCTCTCGTCGTTCGGCCAGTACGCGCCGCCCAGGTCCCAGGGGCCGTCCGGCGGACCGTAGTACGCCTGGGGCTCGCGTGGCTGCACGCCGGCCATCGAGTTCCCGTTGACGTCGGTCGCGTCGTCCGTCAGCAGGTGGAACAGCGTGCCGTTGTAGCCGTCTTCCGGGCGCAGCTTCGGGTCCAGCGCGTACTCCGGCACCCAAACCAGGTCCATGACGATGTCATCGCGCGTCGGGCCTGTGCCGCGGTCGCGCGTTGTCTCGAGTTCCGCGCCGCCGACCTTGTCGATCACCGACATGTTCCAGCCCGAGCCCGGGTTCGTCTGCGCCATCTTCATCAGCCAGGCGCGCGGGCGTGCGACGCGCTGGCAGCGGAAGCGGGCTTCGAACGGGTTCAGCGACTTGTGGTCGTGGAAGTACGTGGAGATCGGGACCTGGGTGACTTCCGGCCAGTGCGGGAAGGACGCGGCGCGGCGCGTGCGGCCGGTCTGGGGGTCCTTGAACGAGAAGCGGGGCAGCCCGGAGATGCGCGCGACGCGCGTGTGAGTGACCGACCACTTCAGCATGTAGTCGTACGCGGTGCGCAGGGCGGGGGAGCGGTAGTCGCGCTGGACGATCCAGTCGTTCATCCCCAGGTGCAGGGCCTGCGCGCCGACCGTGCGGAGGTCGCGCTTCGTCGAGCCGACGTTCACCCGCGGATTGCCCCAGATCAGCTTCGGGATCAGCGCCGACATGTGCTGGAACAGCAGGCGGCGGGAAGGGCGCTGGTCGGTCAGGACGTGCGTCGAGTTCTCGACGCGGCCAGGCCAAAGCTCGTCGTACAGCAGGGGAAGGTCCGAGAGCCACCCCTCCTGGTACTCCTTCGCCGCGGCGACCTCGTCCGCCAGGTGCCCGAGATCGACTCCTAGCAGATCGCTCTGGCGCTTGACTTCGTCCGAGCGGGTGCGAACCACGAAGGCACGCTATGTGCCCGGCAAATTCCTGTCAATTTTCCCTTTTTGGGGGAGGCTGGTGGGCGGCATTTCACCGCCCGGGCGCCATCCATTCCGGGGAACGTTCCTGATCGGGTCCCTTGCGCGCGGTCGTGGCGCTGCGTCGCGCGGGGTTCTTAGCCCCTGGGACTTGGTGGTGGCGCCCCCGGTTCGAAGCGCTCACTGTACACACGAGCGGCGGCGGGGAATAGCCCCCCAAGGCTTCCCCGCCGCCTTTCGCACAACTCAAGTCAGTCCAGAGGAGACCGGGCGTCAGGAATCGCACCCCGATACCTCTCGTCCAGCCCGATTCTACCCCTGCGAGGGCTCCGCGACCCTGTCTTCCCGGGGCTTCTTCGGGGGCCGCCCGACGGGGTTCTTCGTGTCCTTGTACATGACGACGCACAGGGCGTCCCCGCGGGTGTCCTGAAACACCTGGGGATCCCCGTAGCCGTCCGCGAAGCGCCGCAGCAGCTCCGCGCTCATCTCCACGACGCCAACGCAATGAAAGCTCGTCCACTCTCTCGTCATCTCGCATCCTCTCGTAAGAACTGTTCGTATCCGAACATGTCGCCGGCACTGCCCGGCGGGAACATTCGCCCCTCTGGTTCCCGAGGGGGCGGGGCTCGGTGCACCGCAACGTGCGCGTAGCGCGCTGCGTCGCAGCCGTGATCCTCAGAGTTCGGATCCGGCCAGTCCCAGGTTCTCCCGTTCGCGTCAGTGTAGAAGCTATAGCTACGCACCTCGTCGTAGAGGCACGTCGGCTGCCGCTTCCGCTCCCGGTTCGGGTCGATCCCCATGCGCAGGCAGTCGCGCACGAGGAACGTGCTGGGCGTGTTCTTGCTGAAGCCCATCCGGACCATGTCCAGGCCGGCAAGCTCCTTCTTCGGCGCGTCGCTCGGCTTCGTGGTCTTCGAAGCGTTCTCGGCGATGCGC
>QKPP01000067.1:2755-15135 GCA_006508105.1 Myxococcales bacterium FL481
GGTGCCGGCGTTGGGCGATCAGGTGATCATTGAAGAGTTCAATCATCTCTGGCCGGTGGTCGCACACGATGCGGCGATACTCGAACTCCGCGTCCAGCTCGAGAGTCGTGTTCACCCACCAGTCGACGGACTTCTCGGTCTGGTAGACCTCCGCCAGCAGGTACATGTCCTTCGTTTCGGTCACGCCCCAGGTCTGCAGCGTCTGCGGGTCGCCGTACCCCCAGTCGATCGCGCCGATGTGCTCCACGATCCGCGGGACCTCGTCGCGATTGACCATGTGAATCGACGGCGTGAAGTCCGGCCAAATGAGGCCCTGCGAGCTCGCCCACAGGCCGCGGCCAAGGCGGTCGAAGCGCACGCCCGACATCGCGCGCAGCGTTTCCCAGTCCTCTTCCGTGAACGCCGGATTGTCCGCGTGCGTGGCGCACAGGCGCAGCATCCGGTTGCGGCCTGTCTTCTCGTCGACCTCGTCAGCGCGGATGTTCAGGAAGTGCCATTCGACGTCCGGGTTCGTGTCCGCGATGAGATGGTGCCACTGCTTCGGCGTCTTCTTGTGCCGAAGGCAGCGCAGCAGCTGCTCCCACGTATCGAGGTCGGTCTCGTACGCCTCGAAGAAAACGACGATGTCGTATTCGGCGGACCGGGTCTTGTCGACCTTGTCCATGCCCTGCACGACGACCTCGGAGCCATTCGGGAACAGGTAGCGCGGCGTCTGCGCGGTGCGCTGCGATCCCTGCCGGCCAAGCGCGGGGTGCCCCGGGCCGAGCACCTCTTCCCACGTGACCAGGGACGAGTCGCGGATCGACAGCAGCGTCTGTCGAACGAACAGGATCCGCAGGTTCGGGTACGTCGTGCAGACGTGCCGGATGAAGCAGCAGAGCCCGAACGTCTTCCCGCAGTTCGCGGGGCCTTCGAGGAGAATCTCCCGGTGGTACCGCGTCTCCCCGTCAAACAGTCGCCATGGCGCGCCGCGCAGTTCAACTTCACGCCCCCCCGCGGGGACGGTGCGCGGGCCGGCGACCACCATGCGAGTCTACTTCCCGAAGTCGGGTGCGAGTTCCCAGCGCTTGCCGTCAGCGGACGCTACGATCCAGCGCTTCTCGCGCCCATACGCGTGCCAACGGGCCTGGATCGTCTCGGGATATGCGTACGTCGGCAGCATGTGCGCGGCGATGGCGGGGAGGACGGGATTGGGTTGCTCGCCTTCACCCGGTGCGCCCACCGAACCCTTGTACTCTTCGGTCACATCAACTCCTCCAGCAGGTGCCACAGCTCGTACTTGCTCGTCTCCACGGCCGCCAGGTATCTCTGTCCGGTTTCGGCCTCCATGAGCGCGCGAGCCTCGAACGAAGACTCGTCGCCGATCGGTCGCGCGATCACGTGGTAGCCGCGCCGCATGGTCGTGTGCGCCACGAGCGCGAACAGCAACAGCCCGCCCTTGGTTTTGGCCAGCATCTGGTTCGGCGCAGCGGTGTGCACTGCGGCGATCAGCCCGGCGATCGGGACATCGTGGATCGCTTCGTACTCCATGACGAAAAGCAGGCTGTCGCCGAGTCGCGGCGCGTCCTCGCGCTCGATCAGCTCGACGGCCTTCTTCAGCTCGTGCGCGGCCTTCGGTGTGTTGCTCATCCCCAGCCGAACACTCGCCGAAGGAACGCGCGGATGGGGTGGCGGCGGTTCCACTCCCGTTGCGCCTCGAACAAGCGCAGAATCATTTCGTTCGACCGTTCGTTGGACTCGTGCCTGCGCTCGGCCATTTCGTTGTACCAGCGGTGGGCGTCGAGTCGCTTCTTCCCTTCGGAGTCTTCGATGAGCCACGCCGGAGGGCGTTCAGCAGCCAGAGCCATTCGGTCTCTGTCCATTCTCTCTCCACCTCTTCCCAGAAGATCATCGCAGGGGCTGCTCCCACGGGTCGGGGACGCAGCCCTTTGCGGTGCAGCCATCGAAGCAGGGAACGATGCAGGTGGGGCAGCCGTCGTCGCCCTCGTACCCGCGCTCGCAGGAGTCGCACCACGTCAGTCGGCGGGCGTGCCAGCCGACCTGGTCGCCCTTGTCGTCGCCCCGGTCGATGCCGGCGACGTACTTCGGTGCGGCCTTGATCGCTGCGGCCAGCGCCGCCAGAGCGCCGAACAGTCCTCGTCGTGTGATCATTTTGTCCCCGCCTCGATCTCTTCGCGGATTAGTGCCCGTCGCATCATCATTCGGCGGTCCAGCTCGTGTCGGGCGTACTTCACCGCCTCTTCAGCGCACTCGATCCGCGTCATCTTCCCGTCGGCCTTGAGCCCGAACGCGAAACACTCCCCCTCGCCGGGGTCGCAGCCGAAGCTGGCCAAGGCCGTGTAGCACACCATTTCGGCCTCACTCAGCCGGACCGGTACGTCTCGGTCGCGCACTACGCTTGCTCTCCCAGCAGGTCGTACACGGCGCCTGCGAACGTGTGCCAGCCATCGCCTGGGTTCTGGAGTGCGCGCCAGTACCCGTTGCCTCCGGCGTCCCTGTAGCGAACCCACACCTCCAGCGCCCCACTCGGCGTAATGGAGATCGCGGCCCGGTCGACACCGTCGACCATGACGATGCGCGCCCCCTTTGCGGGTGGCTGCAGGAAGCCGCCGCCGGGGCTCACGAGCCACCCCCGCTATCGGGCTGAACGGGAGCGCCGGCCTCCCGGAGCCGCACCAGCTGCGCCTGCGCGAGCTGGAGCGCGCGATGATTCGTGCCGATCACCTCGAACAGCTCTTTGACGTGCCCGCGGATGGCCTCGGGGGGGGGCTGGTGGGGCGTCGTGAACAGCAGGTGATTCCTGGCGATCGCGTCGCTGATCGCGTCGAGCGCGGGCTTGCACCAGCTAGTATCCGCCTGCGACACGCTTCCCCCTCGGCTTCTTCTTCGGTGCGGCCTTCGGCTTCGGCGCGGGCTTACGCACGGGGCGGGGCTTCTTCTGCTTCGTCATCGAGTGACGCTCCTTCGTCGATAGAGATGAATGCCCAATAACGTACACCTGAGTCTACCCACTCGATCGGGCACTCGTCTAGGACCAGCGTTCGCTGGCTCAGATCGTGCTTCGGGATGGCCCAGACGACGCCAGGGTCCCGCTCCGACTTGATGCGCGCCCAGGTGATAGGGTCCACCTGGGCGAAGCAAGGGCCGTGCTTGAACTCGTGGGCGTCCCGCGCGCGGCGGAACGCCTCGGTCGTGGGGCGGTCGCTCGGCTCCCAGCCCCAGTCCGGCGGGGAGGTCAAATCAGCTCCTCGTCGACGAACTCCAAGCCCCCCCCCTCGACGGCGACGAGCCAGCCCATCTCAAACCCGTAGCGCTGCCACTCCTGGCGGAGCATGCCGCTGTGCAGCCCTCCCGTCGGGTAGTCCGGCTCGTACTTCAGCCCGCGCATTTTCGACACCTCGCAGCGTAGCGCGATGTTCGCGGCATCCAGGCGGCGGCAGCGCTCCAGGGCCTGGTCGCGGCGATTGTTCGCGGTTCGTAGCGCCAGCTCCATGTTCCGCGCCCCGTAGATTTCGCAGCTCCACGCCCACCTAGTCGCCGCCCTCGTCAGCCTCCGCATCAGCTCCAGCATCGTCGCCTCCCTCCTTCAGCATGCGTTTTGCGGGGTCGTACCCCGCTTCGATGTCGATCGGCTTGGGGTCGCCGTCCCCCTGCGGCCCCATGATGACCAGCGTGTTGATCGGCTGATCCTCGTCCTTGTCGACGGTGCGCCAGCGCGCGCGGGTCTTCAGCCAGAAGATCTGCGCCGTGACGTTCCCGTTCATCGCCTGCTGGAACAGGCTCTTGGCCACGGACATGTTTGCCTCGGGGCCACCGGTATCAAGCTCGTGGCGGAAATGCCGCTGCAGCGTGTCCTCCGAGCACCCCACGATCTTGGCCATGTCGGGCTGCCGAACGCCCATGCCCGCCATCAGCTTGACCTGGCGCCGCTGTTCCTCAGTGGGCTCGAACGGGGGCGTTCCCATTCATACCGCCGCTGTTTGGCCCCCGCGGGCCTCGCGGACGGCCGAGAGGGGCTGCCCGTCCAGGGTGGGCTCGCCCTCCGCGTGCTGCGCCCAGCGGAGAAGTGTAACGTCCACGTAAGCGGGGTCTATTTCGATGCCGTAGCAGGTCCGCCCGAGCTGGTGCGCGGCGACGAGCGTTGTCCCAGAGCCCAGGAACGGGTCGAAGACCAGCGGGGCGTCGTGGTGCCGCATGGGGCGCCCCATGCATTCGAGGGGCTTCTGCGTCCCGTGGGTGGTTGCGTCGCCGTTGTCGGAGTACTGGATGTCCCACACCGTGGTTTGCTTCCGGTCGCCGATCCAGTGCGCCTTGCGGCCCTTGCGGACGGCATACCAGCACGGCTCGTGCTTCCAGTGGTAGTTCCCGCGGGAGAGGGCGAATCGGCTTTTGTTCCACACGATCTGCGCGCGGATCTGGAAGTCGGCCTCGAACAGGTTGGCGGCGACCTCGCCGCAGTGCCTGCCGGCGTGCCAGACGTAGGCCACGTCGCCAGGGAACAGCCCCCAGACCGCCGTCCAGTCGACGCGGTCGTCGTTCGCGACCTTGCCCACCCTGTCGCTGGGGGTTCGAACCTCGTTCCGCCAGGCGGGGTCGTACTCGACGCCGTACGGGGGGTCCGTCACCATCAGGCGGGGCTTGGCCCCGTCAAGGAGGCGCTCGACGCTGGCGGGGTCTGTCGCGTCCCCGCAGAGCACGCGGTGCTCCCCCAGCGTCCACAGGTCCCCTGGGCTGGATACCGGCTCCTCGGGCTTCTCTGGGACGGTGTCGTCGTCGAGTTCCGTCCCCCCGAACAGCGCGCGCTGCAGGTCCAGCTCGTCGAACCCGGTCAGGCCAACGTCGAAGTCCATCTCGGCAAGGCCCTGTAGCTCCGTCGCCAGGAGGCCGTCGTCCCAGTCGGCGGTCAGGGCCAGCTTGTTGTCGGCCAGCATGTAGGCGCGCTTCTGCGCCTCCGTCCAGCCCTTTGCCGTCATGGCGGGGACGCGCTCGATTTCGAGCTTCTGGGCGGCCAGGAGGCGCCCGTGGCCGGCGATGACGCCCCCCTCCTCGTCCACAAGCACGGGGACGGTCCAGCCCCACTCGCGGATGGAGGCTGCAATCTGGTCGATCTGGGCGGGGCTGTGGGTGCGGGCGTTGCGAGCCGAGGGGACCAACTGGTCCACGGGGCGCATTTCGACCTTGGAGGCCGGCCAGTCAGGTTTTTTGGGCATCTTCTGGGGTTGCGGGCCTAGGCGGGCCGATGTACAAAGAAGTCTACCGCTGCGTGGTGCGGCGGTGAAAGGGAATTCTGGGATGACGATACAAGACGTGAGGCCCCTTGCGGCCGGTGACGTGGTGGTGGTGCAGCCGAAGGACTCGGTCGGCGAACGGCGCGTGGCGATGCTTCGGCGTCAGCGACAGCCCTGGGACCAGGAGCACGGCGAGTACTGGACGGTCCAGTACGCCGACGACGGGTCTTTCGGTACGGAGCTGGTGCACGTGCAGATGCGCGCGAACGACCTCGGGGGGCTGGCGTGAAGAACGCCAAGACGTCCGTCCGCTGCCCTGCGTGCGAAGCCCCCTGGGGGCTGCATGAGCGGCTGGCGCTGTGCTGCCTGGAGTGCGGGGAAGCGTACTGCCAGGAGTGTGGGGCTCCGACGTCCGATCCTGACGTCGACCTTTGCGCGGGGTGCGTGCGCGACGCGTTGCTGGACGCGCACGGTTCCAAGGGTTGGGATTACCCCGTGAAGGGGGAGGGGGCTATCGTTTGACTCTGTGGCTGCGCAGGCCATAGAGTGGGACCTGACTCCTCCCAGAGTTCTACTCTTTGCAGCCCCTCCGAGCCCCGCCAGGCTTGGGGGGGCTGCTCTTTGGGGTACCGATCAGCCCCTGCGGGCGAGGCAGTTGAACTGAGCCTGCAGGACGATATCGGAGGGGTCGGCCCCGGCCTCGGCTGGGCGCGTGAGCGTCCACTCGGCGCGGTAGGCGCGGCCCCCGATGACGGCGAAATCGTCCTTCCCTGAGATGAAGGCGCGGACGTTCCAGCCGAATGGGTCCTGGTCCCAGCCCTCGCCCGCCTGCAGCTCGTCGAAGATCGCAACGCGGTTGAACATGCCGCTGGGGCTGTCCGCGGTCGAGAACACGGGGGTGTCGGAGCCCCCCAGCTCGTACAGGTCGACGTACCAGAACTCAACGTGCCCGGTGAGCAGCAGCGTGTCGTCCCCGAGGGCCACGCGTTGCCAGGTGTAGAGATCCTCGCCGGGGAGGACGTCGACCTGGGGGATCAGGATGCGGGCCGTCATAGGAGGCTACGCCCCCCGCCCTGGGCCTGGGCGGCCTTGATCACGAAGCCGCCGCCGGCGCGGGCCTTGGGGCCGGAGAGCACCTGGACGAACTCGACGGGGTTGAACTCGGCCGTGAACGCCCCGTCGTTCCCAACGCCGTTCTCGGCAGTCGTGAAGGCGGGGCCGAAGTCGTAGACGACGGTGGGCATGGGCCTAGGTGGGTTGGCGGAGGCTCAGTTCGAACTTCTGCAGCTCGATCGTGTCGCCGTCCGAGAAAGTCACGGGAGCGGAGGGGAACGCCTTCCACTTGATCACCTTGCGGCTGCCTGGGGTGGCGTGCGGCCCCAACAGGACCGCGTAGCCGACGTCGGTGACGTCACCCCCGGAGCAGGCGATCGACACCGTCTGCCCCTGGGTGTAGGCGCGCGAGTTCGGGCTGTCCACCGTGTTGGTGGGGAACCCGACGGCGCTGCGGGGGATGCTGTAGCCGCCCGCCTGGTATCCGAAGGCGCTCGAGATCTCCGTCAGCTCGGAGAACAAGACCGTGTCCTCGTCCGGGACGACGGCGGTGCTGGCGACGGCGAGGAAGAACTCGGTCGGGACCGCGCCCCCGTCGTACTCGCCCCGGAGAGCGATCTCCTCCAGCAGCCGAAAGCCCTCGTTCGTGAACGGCATGTCAGCGCGCCGCGGTGAACGGGCCGGGTCGGATCTTCACGGCCCAGTCCCCCGAGACGGGAGCGGGCGGGCCGTTGGCTTCCATGTCGAAGCGACGGTTGGCCGGCATGACGAACCCGCGCTCGAGATCCCACTCTCCCGTCCGCGGGTTGTACCACTGGTACGTCCAGTTCGTGTCGGGCTGGGCGCCTGGGATGAGGACGGTGCCGCGGTTCGAGCTGGCGTTGTCCAGGTACACGCCCACCTGGCGCGGCTGCGGGTGCGTGAACACGCGCGGCTGGCGCTCGGCGCCGGTGTTCCCGCTGACGTTGCCGTCGGGGAAGTTCTGGTCGCCGAACTTCCAGAAGTGGAAAGCCTCGACGAACTTGCGGATGCGCGTCAGGTCGGCGTACGAGTACTTCCGGGCCTCCATCGTCTCGATCGTGTGATCGTTGCCCCAGTCGGAGCCGGACCCCGTGCTGGCGTAGATGGAGAGCATCCCGCCGCGCATGTAGCACGGCCACATGAAGAGCCGGCGGTACTGGTCGCGCCGAGAGTGCATCTGGCCGTTCGACCAGGGCTCATCAACGATCATCGGGACTTGCCAGCCGGAGCCGCCGTCGCCGTTGGGCCACTTCTGCGACCAGTGCTCGACGACCTGGCGCGGGTGGTCCCATTCGCCCTGCGGAGAGCTGTTCGGATCGTAGAAGGGTTGCCAGGCTGTGGAGCCCCAGCGCTTTTCGCCGTGCGTCTTCTCGTACGGACCCCAGGTCTTCCAGTTGTCGTTCGACGCGCGGAGCCCTTCGGTGTGGAAACAGATGGGGCGGCCGAAGCCGTACTCGGCGGTCCCCTCCTTCGCCATGCGGTAGTCAAGGCTGCGGATCCAGTCGCACTGGTCGCGCAGGATGGGCACCAGGTAGGTCTGGTTCGCGCCCTGCTGATCCTGAATCTCCTCGGAGAGGATCCAGCGGTACGCGTTACACCAGCCGTTCCGGGCGACCCACTCGCGGAAGAGCAGCCGGCGGATGGTGAGCATCTCGCCGAACGTGTTGTTCGTCTCCTGCGGGCCGTCAGCGAAGAACAGGCTCGGGTGCTCGATCTCCGTCATCTGGTGATTGAAGACGAGCCCCTTGCGCATGCAGTGCTCCAGGGCGACCTGGACCTGGTCGAGCTTCGAGAGGTCGAAGTTCCCTTTCGCGTCGTAGTCGCCGCCGGGCTTGGGCTCGGGGTCGAGGTATGGGTGCATGTCCCAGCAGTCGCCGCCCTGCGTGTTCAGGATGACGTACACGCTGTTGAGCCCGACGCCGGTGACCTGGCCCTCTTGGGGGCCGCCGGCGAGGTAGTTCAGGGCGCCGGAGAGGCCGTCGGAGACGGCGCTGCCGCCGTCCGCGCGCGTCCAGTTCGTGTCCGACCAGGTGACGGGCGCGCCGTCCTGCGTGATCGTGCCGGCGGAGAGCGCGCTGCCGGCGATGGTGCCGCGCGCGCCGGACGCGGACGCGTTCACGACGTCGTCGTCGGCCGGGTCCGTGCTGCCGGAGTCCACCCAAATGCCGATGACCCCGTTCGCGTAGTCGGAGAAGGCGACGATCCCGGTATCGGAGCCGCCGTTCCAGCTGCACGCCTCGCCGAGCTGGAACTCGTCGCTGTTCGGCGCGTCGTAGTTGTGGCGGCGGATGCGGCTGGTGATCACCGCATCGTCGGCGGGGTTCGTGTCGCCCGGCGTGACGGCGATGCGCGCCGTCCCTGTCTGCGGGGTGACGAACTCGATATCGACGATCACGCCGGTGTACGTGGGCGCGAAGCCCCACTGGACCGGCTCGCCCTTCCGGGGCTGCCACCCACCGCCGGCGGCGTCGAATGAGATCGTCACGCCCTGGTCGACGTGGTCCAGCTCGTGGTTCCTGGTGAGGAACGCGTTCGGCTGGACGCGCGCGCCGTTGTAGTGGTGCAGGTGCGACGGCGTGGAGCCGGCGAGCTTCTGCTTCTTCGTCTTGGCGCCGTTGTTGGCCGTGGTCGTGTTATCGAACGCGACGTGGCCAAAGAAGTTCTCCGGGCTGTTCAGCCCGCCTTCGAGGAACCAGCCGTCGAGCGGGTCCGCCGGGTTGCGATAGGACGCTTCGTTGCCGATGCGCGCGCCGCGGCGCCAGCGGAAGTATCTCGAGCCAACCGCTTCGAGGAATCCCTTCTGGTAGAAGCCCTCGCCCTCGGGTGCGCGGACGATGACGGTGCCCTCGTGGTTCGCCGCGCCGGGGACTCCGTCGCCGATGTCGGACACGTTGGGGACCTGGTTCGGGTCCTCGGCGACCGCCAGGCGAAACTGGCCGTTCGTGGTGCCCTGCGGGCCTTGGCCGTCATTGTTGGTCGGCGCCGCGGCCGCCTTCATCGTGACGGTGTAGTCCCACACCTCGACCTTGTACGGGTCGGAGTCGATGTCGCCGCCGCCGGAGACGGTGCCGTTCGTCACGGTGTCGCCGTTGGCCGGGACAGCGCCCGTCACGACGGTGACGGAGAGCGTCGACGTGCCCGCGTCCCACTGCAGCACCAGGCCGTCCGTGCCTGCGCCCCAGTCGACGGAGTCGCCCGGGTTGAACGTGCCGGTCACGCTGGTGAGCGTGAACTCGTAGTGCGTCCCCACGCCGTCGTCCCAGGGGAACGACGTCTTGTTATGCCAGATGTCGCCGGAGGCATTGGGGAGGGCTTCGCCGAGGGTGAGGCTCGTACCGTTGCCTGCGAAGTACCCCGGCACTGTGAACTCCACGCCCTCGAAGTCCCGGTGTGCGTACCGGATCTCGCAGAGGTAGTCGAGGAAGGGGTTTAGGGTCGCAGAGTTGGTGACGTTGCCGTCGCCCTCTGCCGGCGTGATCCCGCCGGCGTCGACCTTGATGATGTTCGGCTGGAATGCGGGGACGGACATACTTCTGGCTCCTCGCGCGTCCCCCGACGCCTGGGATCGTACAAAAAAAGGGCCGGGAGGGTGACTAGTACCTCCCGGCCTCCCCGGCCAGCCCGGCGGGAGTCGAACCCGCTCGTTCCTTTCACCGACCAGTGTTCCCCGGGAGATCAGTCAGCGCCCCGGGGCGTCCTTCAGATGCAATCCGTGTACGTGTCGGTGGCGTCAGAGATCCAGGCCCGGCCCGTGCCGGGCTCCAGGATCAGCACCTGGACGCGGACGAAGTGCCCTGGCTCCAGCAGGCGCGGGTCCGGCTGGCGCCCCAGCTGCCCCTCCCGGTACCGGACGAAGTCCAGCTGGGACGTCGGCATGGCCGGGTCCCCCTTCAGGAGCATCGCCGGCGTGCGCTGCAGGGCGTGGACGGGGATGCAGAGCGAGCCGCCCCCGTCGCCTGTCGTCTTCTGCCCGAAGCGGAACGGCATGTAGTCGTCCGGGTCGAAGTCGATCCCGTAGAGCACCGCGCCGATGCGCGAGCGGGTCGGGCGCACGCCATCGACGAACATGTCGCCGACCGCGACCAGGGACACCTGGCGGCCGGGATCGTCCGGCGCGTCAGCTCCCCTGCACTGGTTCGGAACTTCGCAGTCCGCCTTCGCTGTCGTCCATGGCGCGAACGCAAACGAGAGCGTGAGCACCACCACACGTATACAGCTTCGTAGCTCGGGCATGCGCAATCTGTGAATCGTCACGGTAAATCACTCCTGTCAGTGCGTCTTCGATGCCGCGAACCAGCTTGAACAGGTCCGGGCGCGTCGTGTGAAGAAGCGGCGCGCTGGGCTTCGCCTGCCCGGCAAACCGCCCAGTTCGGTAGTGGCCCTTCGGGCGCGGCATGTAGGCGACGACGCTCAACTCCACCGGCCCGTCGATCAGGTCTCGGTCGCCCATCGCTTCGCCGGCGGCCTGCGACACCTGCTGCATCCAGGGCTTCGCCTTCTCGTTCGCCTCGGCGAGGCTAGCGCGCGGCTTCTTGCCCTTCTTGCCCTTCATGATGAAGGCGCGTTTCGAGCCCTTCGGCTGCGGGGTTCCGTGGACGGTGAACGCGACCTCCATCAGTCGTAGTCCTCGGGCGCGGCCTTTTTCTCGTCCTCGAAGAACGAGTCGCCGCCGCCGGCGAACGGGTCGGAGTCGTCGCCGCTCTCGTCCGGCCCCAGGTCCGCAAGTTCGACCGGATTAGACTCTACGTCCGCAGCCGCCGCTTCGATCTCGTCGACGACCTCGTCCAGCTCGTCGCGCTTCACGACTTGAACGTCCACGACATCGCCGCCCGCTTCGTTGCGCAGGATGTCCAGGCCCTCGTCCTCGGAGTACACGCCGGACATGCCGAACGCGACGCGGATTGCCTGCATCGCGGCGCGGTGGCGCAGCATGCGGTGCTCCATCTTCCACGGCCCGGTTGGCCGGTAGCACTCGACGAGGTATTCGCGCACGGTGGTCGGGACGCTGCGGTCCTTTCGGTGGATCGTGCACTCGGCCCAGACGAGCCGGCCCTCGTCGTCGTGAGAGTCCGCGAACGTGATCCCGTCGCACTGTGGGTGCTCGGCCGCGCGGCGGAACCAGCCGTCCACGCCGACGATGGGGATCACGGCGCCGCCCTTGTCGACGAACGCGTGGATCTGCTTCAGGATCGGGTTCAGGTCGAATTCCCGCGCGACCATGCAGAACGCGCGGAACTGGTTCCGCGTCACTGGCTGCTTCGTCTTGAAGCACGTCGCGACGACGGTGTCCTGGTAGTCCTTCGCGGAAAGGCCGTTCTCGCTCGCGAGCGCCTCGATCAGTCCTGTGTTACCAGCTGTTTGCACAGCTTCTTTGCTTCCATCCATGTGCCTGCTCCGAAGTGTTGCGTGATTCGGTTCTTTCGGCGCTCCGCCTCTGTCTCGAGCGCCTTCAAAGAGCGCTGGTCGAGTTCGAGCGAGAGCCATTCCTGGCGGATCTCCGCCGTAATCGGTGGCGTGTCCTCTGTGGCGAGGGACTTCAGCGCCTCTTTGTCGTCCCTGCTCGGCCCCGCCGGTGGCGGCGTGTCCTTCAGGACGTACGTGTCCCAGAAGCGATGCAGCGCCGTCAACGTGGCGTCGATGAAGCGCTGATTCCGAGGCACGTCGTACTTGAACAGCTCGGCGTCGCACATCGACGACACCGCGCAAACGTCCATGCCTAGGACGTGCATCCCGATCTGTACCTGGATCTGGTACTCCAATGGAACGCCGCTTTTCCAGTCGTCCTTCTTCCAGGCGGCCGGCGCCTTCATCTCGAAGAGCGCCGCGGGCTTCCCGGGGCGGAGCCAGATTCCATCTGGCGAGAAGCAAAGCCATTCGATGTTGGGGTCCTGGAAGAGACGCGACGAGGGCTGGGCATGACGCCCGGTCTCCTCCCTGTACCAAAGGATGTGCATGTCCTCGGTGCGCGTGCCCCAGGCCGCGTACTTGCTCGTCACCGGGGCCGGCTTCGCGCGCCCGGTAATGCGCGCCCACTCCGTCAACGGCGAGCCGAACCGGCTCTTCCCGAGGATGGCCGCG
>QKPP01000067.1:15145-16700 GCA_006508105.1 Myxococcales bacterium FL481
TCGAGGTCCGCAGCCGGGCATCGACCTTGATGCCGCGACGGTCGAACCCGACGCGCGCGCTTTGCGGTACTCGAACCACTCCGGCGACAGCTGGCGCACCGGCGACCCGTCGTCCTGATAGACGACGCGGTCGGTGTAGTGGTCTAGCGATCGTCCCGACATACCGTCTCCATCGCGCATGGCAACAGGATTGTGAGCCAGTACGCGCGCCGCACGCTCGCCTTCGCCAGCGCTAGAGCGAAGTGCCGGAACGCGCCCCCGTGCAGGTCCGCGACCTGCGACGCTAGGTCTTCCACATGTGCGTAATCAACCTTCACACGCGCCCCCTGGTCACGACGCGAAGCCCCTTCGGGCAGATCGCGAATCCACCGTCGATCCGGACGATCATCTTTCGCTGCAGCAGGTAGTCGACGACCTTCGGTTCGTCGACGTCCCACCCGCCGAAACGGTGTGATCCCCCGGCCTGCTTTAGCAGCTTCAGGAACTGCAGACACCTAGCGTGCACTTCGTTGCTTCCTTGCCCTGTCCAGGGCTTTGCGGCGCCCGTCGATCCGGTCGCCTATCGTCTTGCGCTCCTCGGCGGAGTCGCGGGATTCGTCAAGGGCTGCCAGCACCAGGTCGACCGGAAGGCCGAGCACCGTCGCCAGCATGAGCCCGTACCAAACGCGAGGCTCGCGCGTGCGCTGCGTCTCGACGCGCCGGATCACCGGCACAGGGACGCCGACCTTCAGCGGGTCGATGTCCCTGGTCTCGTCGAAGAGTTCTTCGCGCGTCAACCCCAGCTCCTCGCGGCGCTCGCGGATCAGCTCGGCGAACGTCGGACAGTCTTCTTCAAAGGTCATGGTCTTGGGTGGGAGAGCGAGCGGGCCGGATTTGGAAAGCATCTCGAAAAAAGCAGGCTCGACCCCCGAGTCCCTTCCGATCGAAGACGCTTCACCCCAGTCCCTCTTCGCTTACGCGAGTTTGGCCCGCTCGCTCTCCTCGTACTTCTCTGCGATCCGCTGCTGCACCTCTTCGCAGCGGATCAAGATGTCGGCCACCGACCAGCGCACGGCGTACTTGCCGTCGCGCCCCTTCGCCTGGCCGGGGACCGGGGCGAAGATGTTCAGCAGCTCGTGCGTCGGCATCTCCTCGACGATCTCTTCGAGCACCTCGTACTGATACCCGACCGGCGGGGTGTCCATCAGCGCTCCGCGCGTAGGGCCGCGTCGGCGAACTGCTGTATGTACACCGCCTGCACCAGGGCCAGCGCCGTGTACTGCACCATCGTGTCGGACTTCGACGACTGCAGGATGCGGATGATCTGGCGGTGAAGCTTGATCGCTTCCGTCTCGCGCTCGCGCCGCTCTTCGGCGACGACGTCTTCGGTTGTCTCTTCCATGTCGCCACTGTACAAAAACGCCCCCCGAGAGATCAACCCCCGGGAGGCGCCCCCTCTGCTTCTTCCGGGCTTCAGCCCTCTTCCGGCACGGGGCCGAGGCGGCCCCGCACCTCACGTACTTCTCCGTCCGCCCCGTGGCGGTAGCGCACGTCGATCTGAATGTCCGGCCCGTTC
>QKPP01000067.1:16710-25979 GCA_006508105.1 Myxococcales bacterium FL481
GTCAGGAGTTCGCCCGGGGACGGCAGCAGCGCCTTCCAGCCGATCCACTGCCCGCGCACCTCTGGGACCGCGTTGTACCCGTGCCGGAACCCGCCGGCGTCCGTGACGCCGACCTCGAT
The DNA here is from genome assembly GCA_006508105.1 of Myxococcales bacterium FL481. Taxonomy (GTDB): domain Bacteria; phylum Myxococcota_A; class Polyangia; order Nannocystales; family Nannocystaceae; genus FL481. The sequence continues at coordinate 16,830 of QKPP01000067.1, forward strand.
CACCTCGAAGTCAAGATCGAGATCCGCCGCGGTGAGTACCAGAGGATTCCATACGCCGGTGTTCTTGAACTCCCACCAGTAGCCGATGTCGGGGAGCGGCTGCCGCTGGTCGACAGAGACAGGGACGTAATCGCCGTATCGCAGCGAGGCAGCGTACTCGCGACTTCCACCGTGTAGGACAGTTGGCACGGTGACCGAACCCAAACGGTTCCAGCCGTCGTGGAGCATCCCCGCCAGCGGAAAGATGTGAGTCACCGAACCGGAGGTCTCGAGCGCACGCGTCGCGATCGCTTCGGGGTTGTTGCAGTCGTCTTGCGTCAGGTCTTCGGGGTCGCCGATCGATACCGTCATGGTCCCGCCGCCAGGCGGCAGCTGGAACGTCACCTGCGTCGAGCCCTGCCCGACGACCTGGTAGAAGGTTTGCGGGGGCTCGTTCGCGTCCGCCGGCTGGAAGAAGACGCACACGGCGCTGCCTGGCGGTGCGTCGAACACGGTGTATCCCTCCTCGTCGTGGTCCTTCACTTGGACGAACACGTCCTTCGGCCCGAAGGGCGTCGGGATGTCCTCGCCGCGATAGATGGACTCTGAAGAGCACGAGCAGACGGTCAGCAAGAACGTCGGTAGCAGAAGTCTCATGAGGTTTCCTCGGGTCGAAAGAATCGTACGACGATCGCGACGATCGCGACCGTGATCAGTAACGGGAGACAGATGGAGTCAAGCATCGTTCTCCTCCCGCGCCCTGGCATACGCCAGCAATAGTGCCTCGACCGCGTCTCGCTCAAGGTCGTGTCCGAGGTTCACCCCCTCTTGAAGCAGGTTCACTATCTCATGATCGGGGGCGTGCCGGATGCCCCACTTCGCGCGCTCTTTCCAGTCCATGAAGCGTGACACCCAGTCGTCACCCATCGCTCCCCTCCCCGAGCGCCTCACGCTCCTCGTCGCTGAGAAGGGCGGTTCGAGGTTGGGCGGTCTCCCCCCCTTCGCCGAGCCGCTCGGCGACGCTCGGTCCCCTTCGGCGCATTCTCTCTTCAGGCGAAAGCGCAGGCGGCCGGCGGTAGGCACGCTCACCACCTTCGCCGAGCGCTTCGCGGATGTCGGCGAGCAACGGCTCGATCTCGCACGTATCCAGGTGGGGCTTGCCGAGTTCGACAAGGCAGCCATAGCAGAACGGACCCATTGGCCCCGGCCCCCCATCCGCCCATTGCATCTCCGCGACCTTCTCCGCGCACCGCCGCAGCAGGGCGCGGAGTTCGACACGATCTGTGCCGATGTCCTCGACCAACTTCTCCAGGCGACGGATCCGAGTCTCGTACTGGGCGCGCATGCCGTGCATCTCGCCAAGAAAGCCCTCCATCACGCCCCCCTCCGCCATTTCGCCTGAAGCCAAGCTATGTGGGTCGACCAAGCCATTTGCCGCAACGCCGCGCAGCGCAAGCAGAACCGCTCTCCGTTTCCGTACGGAGCCATGTAGTCGTCCTGTGCGTACCGGGCGCGCGCTTGTATCGAGCCGCCACACTGAGCGCAGACGTGATCCTTGCGGGCACGCTTCGGCGTGAGCCCACACGTTTCGTAGAGATTCACGCCCCCCTCCGCCGCTTCAGCCAGAACCCAACCCAGGACGCGCCGACGAAGTACAGCACGACGACGGCGAGGATGATCGCGGCGGTCATGCTCCACCGCCTTTCGCCTTCCAGTACTGCTTCTTCCACTCGCGATCAGACCGCCTCTCGCGCAGCCAGTACCGCAGCCCGGCGTAGAGGCTCCCGAACACGAACGGAACGTTGTCCTCGTAGCCGCACTGGAAGTCGATGGATCGATACTTCTTGAGCGCGAGTTCGCGGACCCGCTTGCAGCGCTGGCACGTGCGGTGCCGGCCCGGGTGGCCGTCCCAAATGCCAGTGACCTCCTCGTAGCTGTCGCCCGGCCGGATCGGCTTCCGACACTCGCCGCACGTGTGCGACTTGCGTGCCTTGCGCTCGTACTCGATGAACGCAGACGGTGTGGCGCACATCACGCACCGCCTTTCGCTTCGGCCTTGGCGAGCGCGGCATTGGCTACGCCGAGCGCCGTTGCGACGTAGGTCGGAACATCGGCCATGTCCTCGCCCCGAAACGCGGCGGCGCAGGGCGTGAGTTCCTCGACAACCCGGTGCAGCGCCTCGACCAGCTCGTCGCGCTGGGCCTTGAGGCGCCGGCACTCGTCCCAGTAGCCTTCCGCATCGCCGACGGCTTCGTCGCGCTGGGACTCCAGCTCCCTACACCTTGCGCAGTCGGTCTCGTTCACGCTTTCGCCGCTCATGCTTCAAGCTCCTTCAGGATCCGCGCGCAGTGCGCACGCACCTGCTCTGGCGTCGCCTCCGGACGCATGTCCTTCTCCTCGACCGGGCTCCGAGCGTTCAGGAAGCCCCCGCTCCGACAAAGCGCCGCGAGCTGGTCCGGCGTCGGACGCTTCGCCGCGTGCTGCATGTGGTGCCGGATCGCGCGCTCCACGTCCGCGGCGTCGAACAGCGACAGCGTCGCCCCGAACACCTGCAGCATCGTCAGCGACGGGTCCCAGCTGGGGTAGTCCTCCGCCATCTCCTGGATCCGGGCGATCACCTGGTCGCGCGTGACGGCGCCCTCCGCCGGCCAGTCGGAATGCTCTGCGGCCGGCGGAGGAGTCTTCTTCGGAGGGAGCCAGGTCTCGTTCTCCGGGTGGTCGTATGCGTCCTCGAATAGACTCTTTCCCATGCACGCTTTTGTACACCGGGGGCCGGGGCCGCGCAAGCCCGGGGCTTTCTTCGTTCGTTCGTAGCCCCCCCCCCGTTTCTGGAATGGCCGGTGCAAAACCCCCCGGGCCAAGCCCGGACGGGCGGGGCTCCTCCTCGCCAGCTGGAGCTACGGAGGCCCCCGCCCGGATTCAATGAGGATGCGGCTTCGCCGCCCTGATTGCGGCGCGCGCCTTGGCGCGGGTGCCTGCTGCCTGCCGGCGGCGCGCGCCCGGCTCACACCCCCCCCAGACCCCCCCAGAAAATGGGCGAGCCAGGGGGGGACCCCGCCGAGCCCTTCGTTTATAGTCGCGGCCCGGCACCGGCGAAGGCCGGCCCCCAGACGACTCTCTCTGTCGGCTCTTGAGTTGTTTCGGCGGGAATGCCGCCCGGCGGTCTAGCTGATCAACACCGCCGTGGCAGGAGGGGGACGATCGCCGTCCCCCGACTGCGCTCACACCGTACTCCCGGCTGCGCGGCTTTGGCAAGCACCTCCAGCGAGATACGCTCTCGGCTTCCAAGCGCCGAACCTCTTCTACGAACGAACGAAGAAAGGGGTCACGTGCGCGTCACATTTTGGAGGACCAATGACGGTGCTTTGCAGCTTCACGCCGAAGCGATTCTCGCGAGATCGCGACTTCTTCGTCTCGGTGGTGATCCCGAACGATCCGAAGGACGCCCAATGGGGGCAGTTCGATCAGTCGCCGTACACGATCATCGACGTCGACGGCAACCCGGTGGACACGCAATGGGAGAAGGTGCTGTCGCGCGCGGGCGCGCAGACGCTGTCCGTCGAGCTGACGGCGCGCGTCAAGGCTGTCCCCGAAGAGATCGAAGCGCCGACGTACCGCGTCACGTGGGACCCGCCCGAACAGGGCGTCGACCGACCCTGCCGCCCGGGGCGCGCGGCGGGTGAACTGCTGGGCGGAGGGGGGATTGTCTTCGCCGCTCGAGACAGCACCGGAACGAACCACGTCTGGCCCCTCGGCATCGAGATCGACGAAGAGGGCGAGCGCGACGACCGCTTCTATCGGCACGGTTCGCAGATCTGCTCTCAGATGCTGCCCGGCACCATGGAGCCGATCGGCAAGTACGCCGACCTCGACGAAGAGGCGAACGCCGACGTCGAGTTCGAGCCCCCGTTCCACGAGCACCTGTTCGGCGTGAACGCGTTCGTCACCTGGCGCCGCAAGTCGGACGTCTTGCAGCTCGACGTGCTTGTTCACAACGCGTACACGAAGCTGAACCACGACGCCGGCGAGATGCCGAACGCCGACATCTTGTACGAGATGCTGGCGCTGTCCGTGCCGGGGAACTGGCGCTGGAAGTCGCGCTGGGAGATGCCGTCGATCCAGGAAAACTCCCTGCTCGTGCGCCCGCACGGCGGCGACAAGTTCCAGATCCTCCCGCAGAAGCAAGCCATGATCTTCCGCGTGGTGATCTACCGCGAGGAGGACGAAGCCGAAGCGCGAGGCGTCATCGAGAACGAGGGCTGGGGCACGGTCGACCCGGGGATCCTGACGCACAACTGGCAGAAGATGCCGTTCGGCGTGCACCAGATCCCGCTGGCGATGCTGCACCAGATGTCCCCGAACGACGTCGTGAAGGACCCGCAGCCCTGGGGCAAGGTGCGCGACACGCTACGCAACGGCGGAAGCGTGCTCGGACCCTGGAAGCCGTGGTCGGACGAGGGCGAGATGTTCCCGCAGGCGCCGTTCCACCCCTGGGGCACATTCCATCCCGGCGCGACGTCGCTGTCGGAGATCTACATGTCCGCGCACGCCGCGACAAAGCTCGGCTGGAGCGGCGACCCGGACCAGCTGAACGCGTACTTCGCGTCGCAGAAGATGTATCTCGACCGCTTCCCGGCGTGGCTCATCGACGCGGCGACGAAGTCGCCCGTCGTCGAAGAGAGCGAGTACGGGCATCCGCGCCCGTACAAGCTCGGCGCCGACCCGACGAAGTGGCTGAAGGGCGAAGACTATTGGGCGTTCGACCTGGCCGACTGGAAGGAGTTCATCCGCCAGGAGAAGCTGGGGAACCTGCCCGACTACTGGGAACGGCTGCAGCGTTACGGCGCCATCGACTTCGCCCACCTCCCGCGCGTCGCCGACAAGTTCCTGGTTCCGGCCACGCTCGCGAACGACCCGCTCTCCAAGTTCTGCATGGAGATGATCGGATCGCTCTGCGACATGTACCAGTTCGACTACGTCGAGCGGGCCGAGGAGGAGGCCGCGGGCAGCCCGAAGCGGTCGCACTTCCACACGCGGATCGACGGGTGGCCGCGCTTCTACAGCGTCGCGAACGCCGCGCTGCGGAACGAGCGCCAGCGTGCAGCGCTGCGCGACTGGTACAACCGCGCGACCAACACGCTCGCGAAGGCGACCACGCCGGACCCCAGCGCCGTCTCGCACGGACAGGGGGACGGCAAGCTGGCAACCTCGCCGCCGTTCAACTCGAACTTCTACGTCGGGAACGGGATCTCTATCGCGCTCGCGGCGAACGGCGACTACGCCGCCGCCAAGATCGTTCTACAGGACGGCCCCGCGAAGGCGCTGCTCGCGCAGCTGCGCCGGCAGCTGCACGGGCAGGCGCACATGCGCTGGCAGAAGCCGGTGGGCGGAGCGATCACGAAGCTCGCCGTCTTCAAAAAGCCTCTCGGCGAGGTCTACCAGTCGTTCGACGAGGTCCCGCCGGACGGGCAGAGCGACAAGTTCTCGTGGCTGTACGCCGGCTTCCTCGTCGGGCTCGGCCTTTGGGAATGGCCGGATGATCCCGTCATCCTGGAGTGCTGGAAGAAGTTCACGCTCGGCGACCCCGAGAAGTTCTACGCCGACGGCAACACGCTGGATCTTCTCGGATGCGCCGGGACCAGCATGTCGTGGTACCAACAGAAAGGAAGCGACGCATGAAGGTAACGATCGACAAGACGACGCGGGTTCGCCCGTTGCGCGACTGGGTGGTTCTCGACGTTGAGCAGATCACCAAGACGAAGGGCGGCCTCACGCTGCCCGACGGCGTGCAGACGGAGATGCAGGGCGCGACCGTCGTCGCCCTCGGACCTGGAAATCAGATGCAGGGCGCGACCACGCGCCGGGAGTTCGACGTGAAGATCGGCGACCGCGTGCTGCTCGCGCCCGGAACGCCCGAGTTCGTCATCCAGGCCGGCACGCGGAAGCTGTGGCTCGTCGACATCGACTACTGCATGGCGATCCTGGAGCCGACGGAGATGGTCGTGTACGACCAGCCGTCGGAGGTCGAGCCCGCGGGTAGCGGCCTGGTCGGTCCGGCCCCCGCCTCTCTACTCTTTCTGAACGAGCGTTTTCTTCCGCGTCCCGTTGCGGTAGGCGTTGTTCGCGAGGGTCATCAGCAGTAGGGCGATGCCCCCGACACCTCCGGCCTGCGCGCCGGTGACGCCGTGCGAGACCGCATCCTTCACGGCGTCGATGTCAGCCTTCACCGCATCGCCGATCGCTTCGGCGCCCTCCTTCGCGGCCTCCAGGGCCTCCTCCTGCTCTTCGACGGTGGAGTTCGTATCTGCCAGCGTGTCGGAGAGGGTCTCGAGCCGGCGGTTTTGCTCCTGCAGCGCGGCGTTGGTCGCAAGGCACGAACTGCACAGGAGCAGCAACAGCAATAGTAGTAGCTTCTTCATCAGTCGGGCGGGCACTCCATCATTTTGGCGACGACGGCAGCGAAGTGCCGAGAGGCGAATTCCTCCAAGGTCTCGCCGGGCTTCCTCTCTGTCGTCACGCACTTGGTTTTGCCTCCGCTCTCCCAGCACGTCTGTAACGTGCACTCGTCGAGCGAGAGGAATGTCAGTCCCCAGATTCGGTCTGCCCATCCAACGCCTGCCCCTCCATCGGAGAGGGCGTTGACGAGGGCTCGATAGATCTTCCAGTCCATCCTGCGTCCTCTGCGATCCGGCCGAGCGCGACGGTCGCAAGCCGAATCAGTTCTTCATGATCAGCGACGGCCCTGTCGCGTTCCGACGGGGCCACCGTCGTCCGTACTTCCGTAACGAGCGGTCCGAATAGGAGCGAGCTGGTAAGAGTGTGCTTTCGGATCGGCTCGGTTCTCCCTAAATAGGGAGAGCCACCTGCGATCAGGAAGCCGAGAAGTACTCCACCAACGAAACATGGGACGTCAGTCCCTCTGCGCCTCGAGCGCCCCAAGACGTTCCTTCACGCTGTCCAAGCTTTCGGTCAGCTGTTCGAGTCTCTGGTTCACGAGTTCGATGCTTTCCTTCGTGGCCAGCTCGCCGAGCAAGTTCATGGCGCGATTGAACTCGTCACGCGAAACGGCACCAATATGGGGGCGTGTTTCGTGGTGCGCGACGATCTCGCGGGAGTTGCGGTCGGCTTCCGCAACGATCGTCGGCAGCATGAAGTTCGAATGGAGCACAGCGATCATGGTTACGACCGCGGTCACAGCGCCAGCGGCGCCCCAGATCGTCTTCGCTGTGAGCGGCGTCGGTTGGGCGGCCATCTCAGAACCTTTCGTCGAGCCAGTTCGCCACTTCCTTCGCCAGCTCCGCGCCCGACAAGGCCGGCGTCGCTAGGTTCTCGCTTTGGGTCCCCCACCGAAGCTTGAAGTCCAGTTTCGCCTCGCCGGCCAGCTTCTCCGTCACCAGCGCCAGGGAGGAATCGTCGATCCCGTCGACGCCGGTGATCTGCTCGCCCAGCACGAACGTCGCGGGCTCGACCCGAACGGCCGGGGGGCCCTCGAACGAGAAGTAGACTTTCGCGCCGATGTTCTGGTGATGGTTCTGCGCCAGGTGGTGCAGCGGGGACGCCATGGACCAGACCCCTTTGACCCCAACGGGGTAGTCGCCCAGCGTGGCGTCGTAGCCGAAGCCGTTGGGATCGGACACGGTCCGGTCGAACTCCTCGGCCTGCCAGACCATGCCGTTCGCAATCTCCTTCATGACGAGCGGGTCGCCGGCGACGAAGTCGATCGGGGGATTGATCGCGATCACGGCGTCGGGGCGGCCGTGAGAGCGCGGCACGAGCTTGCGGCGCGTCGCGCCCAGCTCGGGCAGGCTGGGGATCTGCTCCTGGTCCTCTGGGCGCAGGATGTTCAGCAGCCAGAGCAGGGCGCCGGCGGAGTTGCCGAGGCCCACCATCGCTTCGGTGTCCAGCTCCGACGGGAACTCCTTCGCGTGGTCGCGCGCCCACTGCATCGCCTGCGCGGCGATCGTGGCGCCGGCTGGGGCGACGTTCGATTCGGACAGCTCGCGCCAGGTGTCTTCCTGGCCGCCGGGGATGGTCTCCAGGTTGAAGATGCACCAGCCGCGTGCGCGCAGCTCGTCGGCGATCTCGAAAAAGCGCGTGAACTCGCGCGACGTGTCGTCCTTGCGGGCGTCGAAGTCAAACGGCGTGTTCCGCTGGCCGCCCTCCGGGATCCGGAAGAGGCAGCGCCACTTGCTGTGTCGCCGGCCGCCCGTCGGGTAGTAGCACCGCATCCCCGACCCGGTGTCCGGGCTGTACTGAATCCAGGGGACGTCCGCGAGCGCGCGGGTGTAGTCGAAGACGGTCATCTAGTACTCCAGTACGGCGTGAACCGCGTTGAATTCGACACGCGCGCGCGCGTCGCTGGGGGACTCAACCGCGAACCGCACGCACAGCTGCGTGTCCTCCGTCGCGAAGTCCCAGGGGTTGTCCGCCATCCCGTGGCGGCCGTAGCGCTGCAGGCCGTTCGCGCCGCCGGCGGGGGCGTACTGAAGCTCGCACGTGTAACGCGTGTCGTACTGGCGCGCGCCGGCCGCGGTGCGGTTCTTCCGGTGCGTCTGCAGCGTGATTTGCATTACCAGAGTGGAGTCGGTCGCATCGGGGATGTCGACGTTCCCCGAGAACGTGAAGTGCTTGTACCCGCGCTTCGCGAGGAGCGCCGCATCGTCCGGGTCGTACAGCTCAAGACCCGCCTCGAACATGCTGGTACCGATCGAATGGTCGCGCTTCGTCCACGGGGCGATCACGACGTCGAAGTTCACGTCGCCCCCGGTGTCGTTCTCGACCGCGCCGATCGCGGTGATCACCAGCCGCGCGCCGTTGTCCAGCTCGCCGGCGGGGATGAACAGGCCAGAGTCCGCCAGCTTCTCATTGAACGGGAACGAGTACGCTGGGCGCACCGTGTCGTCCACGACGTCGGCGCTGGAGCCCGCGGCGTTCGTGATCGTGTCGCCGTTGACAGGCGCGGAGCCCGTGTCCACGACGATCCAGAGCGTGCCCGTCGTGACAGGGGGCGCGGGCTGGACCTGAGTGATCGTGCCGGTCCCGCCGCCGGTCCAGCTGATCGTGTCGCCGTCAGCGAAGTCGGACCCGACCATCGCGTAATTGTCGAACGACAGGACGAACTGGTTCGCGCCGAGCGACGGAGCGAAGAGCGTCTGGAAGTACGCGCCGGAC
>QKPP01000067.1:25989-27754 GCA_006508105.1 Myxococcales bacterium FL481
GGACGCGCCGTTGCGCCACAGCTCCTGGGCGGCGCCAGTGCCGAGCCCGCCGGGGAACTTGGCGCCGCCACCCGGGGGCGCGGCGTCGCCGGCGTCGCCGGACACGCTGATATGCGAGCGCGACAGTAGGACCAGCGATCGCGACGAGCGGATCGCGCGCCCGAGTTCGCGGCCATGGAAGGCTTGCACCCCCAAGCCAGCGCGGCGCGCCGGCGACACGAGACCGCCGCCCAGGTCGCCCGGGGGGACGTTCGGCTTCTGGATAGGGGTGCTGCCAGACAGGTGGGGCTTTCGAATGCTCATCGTTGGTCCAGGGCCTCCGCCATCTTCGTGTTCATCTTCGACTGCAGGCGCTTGATCGCCTCGCGAATGATCTTCTCGCGCTCGGGCGTCTCGGCCTTGCGAGCCTCCGAGTGCAGGCGCTTCACTGCGCTACGCATCTCCTTCCAGCCCGAGCTGAAGTAGTAGTTCCACAGCTTGGGGTCCGAGCGCTTCACCTTGCGGAGCCCGACGGGGTCCTTCTTCTCCGCCGCGATTCGGATCCGCTCTTCCATGATCTCGAGTTCGTCGAGATTGCGCCGGTACTCCTGCGATTCGTGCCATTCGCTCGGCTGCGACATCATGCGGCGCAGGAACGGCACTTCCCGAAGCGGGACCTTTTCCCCACGGGTGAGACCATAGAAGCGCTGCGCGGTGGCGCCGGCTGTGCCGGTCAGGAACTGCCACATGTGCTCCAGGTCGTCCGGGTGGATGTCGATGAATCCGCCCTCGACCTCGTCCCCACCGGTGCGCGCATTGATCCATTGAGAGATCGCGGGATAAGGCTTCTCCGCCCACGCGAACTTGTGCGCGTTCGACTCCGGGCGATTGCCGAAGTCGTCCGGACGGATAGGGCGGTTCAGTCCGTCCATGTTCTGCGACAGGCCCACCGGGAGCTTGCCGACCGTCGGCGTCAGTGCGAGCACGACGTTTTCGGGCTTCGTCAGATCCTTGAACTCGTCGGCCTTCTGGAACGGGTCGCCGCCGAACGGGTTGACGGACGCCACGAAGGTGGCGATCGACTTCACCGTCGCCTCCTCCGCGCCCATCTCGCCCAGCATGACGTCCATCGTGTGTCGCCCCATGTTCGCTGCGACGTTGTAGACCCAAGGCAGCGGAATCGTGATGAAGGTCTCGGTACCCGTGGGTAGCACCGTGTTGCCCTCCCTCACGTGCTCGGGGAGCCGGTCGTACTCGTCGCCCATCCAGGCGCGCAGCAGGTACTGCAGCGCCATCTGCGTGGCGAACAGCTTGCCGACCATGACGGTCCAGGCTTTCGGGTTGCGCGCGAAGCTCCGCGCGATCTGCACCGTTCCCTGAACGCTGGCGTTCCAGAACATGTACATGGACGTGAAGCCGGAGCCCCACTCGCCGCGCTGCTCGAAGTTGGTCGTCGCCTCCTTCGCCATGATCGCGGCCCTGTCGACGCTGATCCCCGACTTCCGCGCGGCGATGTAGACCAGCAGGCGCGTGCCGTTCTCGGTGGACGCGGCGACGTCCGACCACGCCTGCCAGCCGGCCCGCGCGGCGGAGAGCATCGACTGCCGGCCGTCCGTCAGGGACTTGGTCGTCTTCGTGAAGGACGACAGGATCTGTTCGGGCGTCTTCTGCACCTCGATCCAGTCCATCTTCGCGCCGGCGCGCGTGAACTCCTCGAAGAAGCGATCGAACTCGGTGTCCTTCGGCTTGCCGGACAGGCCGCGGTGCACCGCCATCGCGGCCCGGC
>QKPP01000067.1:27764-31697 GCA_006508105.1 Myxococcales bacterium FL481
CCTTCGCGAGGTTCGAGTACAGGACGAACTCGGGGTTTGCGACCGTGCGCAGCGCCGACATGGTGCGCTGAAAGGTCGTCATCGCCTGCACGATCTTCCCAGAGGGGAGCCCGAACTCGCCCTTCAGCGCGCGCGCCATGAGCGGGTCGCGGAAGGTGATCACCAGCTCTTTGCCGCCCTCCTTCACCCCGATCTGGTTCTCGGAGATGGCGCCGGGCTCCATGGTGAACTCGCCCGTGGCTTCGTCGAACTGCGGCCCGCCGCGCGCCTTCTTCACCACCCACTCCTCCGAGGGGTTGTCGCGGACGAACTTGAGCAGCTTGCGCACGACGCGCTGCTTCTCCTCCCGGAGGATGGCGCGCTCAGCGTTGAAGACGGAGAAGGCGATCGGGTTGTCGGCCAGGCTCTTCCGGCCCTTGGCGCGCTTGGACTCCGGGCCGCGCACCGACACGCTGCGCCCTCCGCCGCGCGGGCGGCGTCCAGACCGCGGCTCGATCTCGATCCCGACTCGCTCGCCCAGTGCCTGCATCGCGCGCTCCATGGCGCCCGTGGGCTTGTTCTGGTCGAGGGTCATCAACGGGACGTAGTTCGGGTAGATCCGGCGCCAGTGCGCGGCGACGTCCGGGTCCAGCAGCCCTTCCGCGACCGCCCGGTCCAGGCGGCGCTGGTTCATCTCCAGGACGCGAGCGTGAACGCGCTTGAAGGTCTCCGCGCGCGGGTCCGACTCGAACCTCCGGACGATCCGGGCGGCCTCGGCGTTCGACATCCCGGATCCGGGGTTGTCGGTGAGGTTCCACTTCTTCGCCGCGATCTTCCGGGAGCGCTTGGAGATCTCGCCCATCCGCTTCGCGCGGCGCTTCAGGGTCTGGATCCGCCGGTCGAGGCGGACGGCCTCGCCGGGGGCGGCCTGGACGCGACGTCGGCCGTCGGTGATCTCCGCCAGCTGCGTCTCGAGCGCCTTGACTTCCTGCAGCACCGCGTCCCTGCGGGCCTGCGCGCGCTCCAGCAGGACGCCCGCCCGCGCCAGCTGGGCGTTCCGCTCCGGCGCATGCTTCGCCATGGAGTACAGGCCGGCCTCGTCCATGGACACCTTGCCGGCCGCCAGGTCGCGTTGGATCGCGCGCTGGGGGCCGCGGCGGAAGCGGTCGATCCGGTCGACGGCGCGCCCGTGGCGCAGCTTCTCCGCCTCGGTGAAGTCGTTCGTCTCGTCGACCTGGCCGCCGGCCTCCTGGACCTGCTTCACCACCTGTTTCGGGCGGGTCTGCGCGTCGACGATCAGCCGCTGGAAGTGCTGCGCGACGGTCTCGTCCGCGGACCGGAACCCGCCGCCGTCGTCCGCGGGCTCGCCCGGCTCCGACGAGACGGGGTCGGAGTCCACCGGCCCCTCGCGGCGGAACAGGGGCGGCAGCCCGCCCAGCGCCTCCGATGGCGCCTGCTCGATCTCCGCGCCCTCGCCCAGCTCCGACGCGTCCTCGGGGCCTGGAGCGGCCTCCTCGGCCCCGGGCGTTTCACGTGGAACAGTCGCGCCCTCCTCGCCCGGAAGGGCCTTCACCTCGCGCGCCACCGGACCGGGAGCGGCCCCGGCCGCCTCAGCGGGCGGATCGGGACGGACTACGGCGTCCGTTTGGTCCGTGTCCGAATCGGCCTTCTCGGCCCCTTGCGGGGCGGTTTCGGGCTCGGCTTGGACGGCGTCCGGATTGGTCCGGATTGGTCCGGATTCGTCCGTCTTGAGCGGCTCGCCCTCGCGCTCGGCGATCTCCGCCGGCGACAGCTCGCCCGTCAGGGGGATGACGCCCGCGGGGCGCTCCTCCTCGCCCTCGCCGCGGCGGTCCGGCTCGACCGGGCCGACCAGGGCTTCGTCACCCTCCTCCAGCTCGAAGCCGGCGAGTTCCTTGATCACCCGTTCGTCCTCGCTCTCCAGCTCGCGGGAGATGCGGTCGACCTCGGCCAGCTCGCGCTCGTTCCGCGCCTGGATCTTCCGGCCAATCGAGGACGTCACCGCGGACAGGAGCATCCCGGACAGGAACCCGCCGGTCCCCGACTCGATCACGCCCTCCATCAGTTTCCGGTCCTCGTCGCCGGTGTACTGCGCGATCGCGTTCCCCAGCGTCTGCTGGAAGGACTCCTGCCCCCACTCCTCGACGCCCTCGATCAGCATGTCCCGGACGACGTTCCCGGATGCGACGTTGATCCGGTCCAGCATGCGGGCGATCGGTACGGCTTCTGTAAGGCCGACCCCGCCGTTCAGCGCGTAGGAGAGCCAGAGGTTCGCCCCTGACTCTCCCCGCGCCTCCGCCTCACGGAATCCGTGGGCGCTGGATGCCGCTGCGCCCACGAACATCGTTGCGATCGTCGCGCTGATCTTGGGGATCTTCGAGATCAGCCCGCCGGTCGCCATGGTGCCCACCCCGGACCCCACGAACTGGGGGAGCGTGTCGGAGAAGAACTCCCCCTCCACGTTCAGACGCTTTCGCGGCAGCATCGAACGCGCGATCCGGCGCACGCCCTCCGCCGCCATGGTCCCCGCCTCCTCGCCGGCGTCGAATCCGACCGCTCGAGATAGGATCCCGACGGAGTCCAGCATCGCGGCCGGGACCTCCGCCGCGCCCTCGCCCAGGCCCGCGAGGGCCGTCAGGGCGTGGTCGGCGATCGTCGGCGCGCGCGCCATCTCGCGCGCCTCCGACAGGGAGAACACGCGCTCCGTCGGCTCCGGGACCTCCGGGGCCTGCAGTAGCGCGCGCGCCTCGCCGATGGATAGGGCCTTGTCACCCACCGAATCCCTTCCTGGTGGGCGAGGCGTTGAACGGCAGGAAGTCGTCCGCGAACTCGGGCTTCTGCGGCTTCTCGCGCTCCTCCAGCAGCCGCATCCACGTCTTGATCAGGGATTCCGGGATCTCGGTGATCCCCTCGGCCTCCGCCTTGTCCAGCGCGGCGTCCACCCCCTTCGCCAGCGCGATGGCCGTCAGGGCCTGCGTCTGGTCCTGTGTGGGCCGCACGCCCTGCGTCGGCGTCGTCGCCGGCGCGGAGCCGCCGATGCCGCCCACGCCCGCGAGAGCCTCCTGGGGGCGCTGCTGGCCGCCACTCGGCAGGAGGTCCAGCAGCGGGTCCAGGTCCGGATCGCCCTGGTCGGGCTCGTTGTCGCCCATGGCCTCGGCGACGAGTTCGTCGATCGTGTTGGCGCGGCCCGACTGGAACGCGGACAGCAGCCGCGCGAAGAGCATCTCGGCCCGGTCGGCCCCCAGGAACCCCTGCTCCATGAGCGCGGACGTCACCAGGGCCGCCTGTCCCATCGCCGTCCCCTGGCGCGCGGTCGCAATCTGGGCCATCGCCTGCGCGCCGGCGACGCGCTCGACCTCGGCCTTCTGCTGAAGGCCGCTCTCCAGCATCTTCGCCAGCAGGTGCCGGTCCACCCCGTCGGGGTCGGCGAGCGCCTGGATCGGGAGCGCCTTCGCCTCCTCCTTCGACAGCAGGCCCGACGACGCCAGCATGTCGATGGTCTCCTGGCGCGCGCCAGCCTCTTCCGCCGCGGCCTGTTGGTCCGCCTCGAACTCCATCTCCCGCAGCCGCTGCGCAGCGCCGCGCTGGCGCACCGCTTCCAGCCGCAGCTCCTGCTGCTCGTCGCGCTGCTGTACCTGGCCCGCGCCCGAGAGCCCCGTCAGGAGCCCGCCGACCGCGGCGCCCAGGTCCGTACCGTGCTCTCGGATGAACGCCATGGGTCAGTCCTTCTTCGTGAACAGGCCGACGATGTCGGCGATCCCGCTCCCCCCGCCGATCGACTGCAGCACCCCCGGGCCAGCCTTGTCCTGGACGGACGCCAGGACCGTCGCGCGGTTCTGCGCGTTCTGCAACTGCGTCTTGAACAGATCCTGCATGACCGACGTCTGCAGCCCCAGGCCGAACTTGCCGACCTCCTGGCGCCTTGAGCGCGCGATG
>QKPP01000067.1:31707-45582 GCA_006508105.1 Myxococcales bacterium FL481
CGCCGAGCCGGACGAGCGCGTTCGCCGTAATGCTGTCCGCCTCCGCGCGCCTGTTCGCGACGGCCGTCGGGACGCGGAAGTTCCCGCTCGCGATCGCGTCCTGCGTGACCAGCCCCTGGCGCTTCGTGCCGAGGTTGAGGATCGCCTGCTTCTCGCCGAGCAGCTCTGTTCCCGCCGAACTCTGCAGCTCGTCGATGCGCCCCTGGATCAGGGGGAGGAGCTGACTTTCGATGTTCTTCGTGAAGTCGATGCCGGCGTCTTCGAGAAGCTTCAGCGTCTCTGCCAAACGGGCGTCCGTGGCGCGCCGCGCCTTCTTCCGGTCGTTGCGGTCGAGCAGTCCCCCGAGGAGGCCCGCGCCTGCGCCGATCAGTGCTCCGAATACCATGGGTCTTGTCTGCCTTCAGGTGATGAAGATGCGCCGCGTTGCCGGAGGTGCCGCCGCGCCGCCAACGAAACCAAGCGATGGGCGTGGCGGGTAGATGATGCGTGGATGCGCCGCCGGGTCGACCGTGCCGTTCGAAGTCATGTCCTCACCAGAAGCGAGTTCACGACCGTCCCGAATCAGGGGCCAATAGTGAACGAGGTTTTGCCGCCGGACACAGGATGGGGCATACCCGGCGGCCAATGCCTCGATCTCGTCGTCACCGAGCTGGTCATTCCACATGCCCAATTCGGCCACCGAGACATCCATGTAGTCGCCCGGACTAGAGTCGCCGGCACGGCCGAGGGAGACCCGGTCATAGAAGTTCATGACATCGGAGGAGTTCCCCGTATCCGTGGCGTCGAGGTTCCCGTCAACGTACAAGTCAATCGTGAGATCGCTCGGGTCTGGATAGCGCGTGGACACGACGTGATGCCATGCCTGATCCCCCCAATCCGTGGTGGACGCAGCGGTTGCACCTGAAGTGCGATCCCAACTAAGCAGCTTGTTGCTGCTGTTGAAGTAGATCATCCAGTACCGGGTGCCGACACTCGCCTGTGCCCACTGGAATATCGCCTCGCTCGTGGGGTTAGTCGAAAGCGTGCGGAACCAAAACGACACCGTCATGGGGATGTCGTCGATCGTCGCCGACAAATCGACATCCATCCAGTCGTTGTTGCCGGAGCCCTCGATCTCCATCGCCACGGGCTAGGTCTCCTCCCCAACAAGGCTCACTAGCTCGGCGTCGCCAGTCATGTCATCGGCGGCGTCGGACGCATTTCGCCGCAGCCGAACAATGGCCACCTCGCCGTCCGCCCAGGAGTCCATGTCGGCGCCGTCAGTGAACGTGATCGTGGCGTAGTCCACCTCGCCAGATGCGCTCGGAGCAGTCGCATCCACAGCGTTGTAGGTGTACGAGTGGGACGAGTCCACGTCCTCCGCATCGTCAGCAACACGCCGAATGGCGATCTCCCAACGACACTCGTCAGCAGTAGCGGTTGACGCCATCCAGAAGATGCGGAACGTCAACCCGCCGCCGTCGTACCCGTGAAGGCGGCACTTGTAGTCCACGTACTCGACGGTGGATGCGTCGAAATCCCAGACCGTAACCTCTTCGGCCGGAGTTGAGCCGCCGGTGCGGGTGTCTAGGGTTGCGAAGTTTGCGTCCGGGGGCATCTCGCCCAGTATTTGGACGACGGGATCACCAGAAGCCATTACAGAGTCTCCTTGCGCTCGCGCATGATTCGCTCCATTAGGAAGCGGCCGATCTCAGGCTTGCCGAGCAGCCATGTCTTGCCCGTGCCGGATGGAAGGGCCGACACAATCGAAGACTCCGCAGTTTCGATCTCCTCGTCCATGAGGACTAGGAGCGCGCGAAGGTCGCTCTTCGAGATCGGGGTGGGTTCGTGCCTGGAGGACCACCACTCCATGGCCTGCTGGTGCAAGCTGTCGATTGACCCGGATGTCAGGTTTGCCATTAGTCCTCGTCGTAGAAAACGGTGATGTGTAGGGAATCGACCGTTCCGCCCTGCGCCGTCGTCTCCACCCAAAGGGCGGAATCGGACGCAACGGTCTCATCGTTGAAGGTGGTGATCGATTGAATCGATCCGGTAACCGTCGTGGTCGTGCCTCCGGTTACGACCTCGTTGCCGGTCGCGCTGGGGTCGGTGCCGTGGCGGACCGTCCATGTAACCGAGGGCGTAGAGCTGCCGCGCAGATACGCGTGCATCTTCGTGATCGTCACGGCGCGATCGACGGTGATCCACGACACGTCTTCCGAAGCGCCGGGGTCCTCGATCGTGAAGGATGCCTGGCCCCGGAAGCGGTTTCCGGAGCCGAGCATGTTCTTGTTCGTGACCGTCTGGGCGTTGGTCGTCCCCATGACCGCGCCAGTAGCCCCGTGCGCAGCAGTCGCAGAGATGTGCGTGTCGATCTGCGCGTGCGTGTTGGTGCCGTTGTTGGTGATGTTGTCGTGGTCGATCGAGGCTTCCGTGAAGTGCTCGTTCGCCGCATAGTTGGCGAGGGCATCGTGATCGATGTTCGCCTCGTTCACCGTTAGCTCGATATCGTTGGTGCCGGCATCGAGCGCGACCGTCAGGCGGTTGTTCTCGCTCTTGATGGCGTTCAACTCGATGTCGACGCCGGTCTTCTGCTTGTAGACAGAGACCCCGGTACCCACGCTACTCGCCGTGTTCGCCTCACCACCGCCACCCGTGGGAAGCGTGCCGACCGTGATCCGCTTCTTGTTGTTGCTGTCGGCCGAGTCCTCGATCAGGAGGATGTCGCCGGACACAGGCGTGGCCTTCAGGGCGATCGCCGCCACCTCACCAGCCGTGTCGTCGTGGATGGCCGTTGCGTCGCCGCCGTCCGGAATAGACCCGGTGGGAAGCGTGCCGCCATTTGCCGCGTCGCTGTGATCGTGCGTCGCGTTGCTGAGGTCGCCGATGGTCGGCGCGGTCAACGTCTTGTTCGTCAGCGTCTGCGCGTTCGTGGTGCCGACCACGGCGCCCGTCGCGCCATGCGCCGCGGTGGCGGCTGCGTGGGCGTCGGTGACCACCTCGTTCGCATCGACGTCCGACTGGACAGCTGCGATCGCCGCGTCGACCAGGTCGAACTCCGCGTCGATCTTGTTCGCCGACCAGAGCTCGGTAAGGCTCGTGCCCGAGTCGTTGATAATCCGGTGCTGGGCTGCGTCGTGATTCGCCAGCGCGTCGTGGTCGATATTCGCCTCGACCAGCGTCAGCTCCACGTTGTCGGCGTTGACGGCCGACGTCAGTCGGTTGTTCGCGCTTGAGACGCCCCGGAACTCCAGGTCGGAACCCGTCTTCTGTTTGAAGATGTCCGCGCCCGATCCAACGTTCGACGCCGTGTTCGTCTCGCCCCCGCCTCCGCCAGCCTGGGTGGTCTCTGTCCAGACCGCGGCACCGGTGGTGTCGTCGAGGCAGACGTAGGCGGAGTCGGCCGTCGTGTCGATCCAGACCGAACCGACCGCGTAGCCGGCGGTGTCGTCGTCGTTGACGCCCGGTGCGGTGCTAGCGCCGAGGTTGGTCTTGATCGCCTCGTACGCGCCCGCGCCCGTCTTCCGAAGGAAGCCCTCGGCCTCCGAGATGTCGGAGTCCATGACCGCGCCTGCGGCGGCCACGTTGGTCGCGTCGGTGACGTCCGCGCCGTCCTCCACGTTGACCATGGTCCGGACCTGGGTCGGCGTCAGATCCGCAGGGTCGCCGGTGCCCGACGAGATGCGACCCTTGATCGTGTCCTGCGCCATGTCCGCGAGCTTCGCGTTCGTGACGGAGTTGTCGGCGGGCGCACCCCCGGGGAGGTTCGTAATCTCGACGTACTTCTTCTGCCACGAGTCCGCACTGTCCTCGATCAGGAATTTGTCGGCGGCGACGGGCGTCGTCTTCTCGACGATCGTCCCGAATTCGTCCTCCACATTGCGGTGGATAGCGTCAGCGTCGGTCATGGAATAAGCCCTCGGGATTCCGTCTTTGTTATAGGGCTGCACGCTACGCCTCCTCGCCGCCCGAGATCACGTAGTCAACGCCGGCGCGGTCCGAGACAGCCTCGATCGCGTCGCCGGGCTCTAGGACGATCGCGTCGCCCGTCACCCAAAGGCAGAACTCCAACGTCCGCCCGGTCCAGGTCCCAATCGAGCGCGCGGTTCCGCCGCTCTCCTTCACCCACAGCTCCACGAGCGCCGTAAGGCCGGTCGTGTTCTTCGTCCGAATGCCTTTCACGTACGCCGTCGTCCCGACCGGCGCGGTGTAGATCGCGGCCTGGGATGTGGGAAGGTCGCCCGAGGCGAGGCTTTTGCCTGCGATCACCATGTCAGAAGTTGATCCAAACGAGTTGCTCGCGACCGCCGCCGCCGGCGCCCGTCGACAGGTCGACCTCTTTTCCGTTGGCGCTCGAGAGGACCGTAACCGAGCCGTCGGTGGACGTAATCGTCGTAATCCCGCCCAGCTCTTCCTCGGTGATCCCTAGCGTCTGCAGGAGCCCCGCCTTCTTCACCGTGAAGCGTCGCGTCGGGCTGTCCAGCTCGATCGGGTACAGGACGGGGAAGTCCGACGCCAGGGCTTGCGCGTTGCGTCGCTGTTGCGCGGCCTGGGTGGCCGGTACGCGTCCGCGCCCCTGAACAGAAGCGCGACGCCCTCGCGATCCGCGGTTGATGGGCATTAGCCCCTCCTTTCCCCGCCAGGCCGGACGTCGACGGTCAGCCACTCGACGCCGAACGATTGACCGAGCGCCGCGTTCCGAAGCTCGATGAACGAATAGTCGCCGTTCGCGCGCGCCGAGCCCTTCGGGTTGAAGCCCGCCTGGAACTCGCCGCTCTCCGTCTTCGTCGCCTGCAGCACGTTCGGCACCGGGCCGGCGTGTAGCTTGTACGTGCAGCCGTCCTTCTTCTCGTCCAGCTGCGCCTGCAGAAGCGCCATGTCGACGCGCTCAGGGTTGGCGCCCGAGCCGAGCGGGCCGATCACGCCCTCGGCGTTGATGGGCGCGACGTCGTCGCTCTTCGCGTCAGGGTCGACGTAGCGGATGAAGCCGTCCGCGCATCCGACGAGCAGCATGCGGTCCGTCGGGCTGTCGGCGTTGTAGACCGCCGCGCAGTGCGGGTTCGTGTTGAAGCTCCCCGGGGAGGTCGAGTCGTCTTTCGAACGGTCGTCCTCGCTCCAACGGTTCAGCTTGCGGTCCCAGAACCAGTGCTTCGTATAGACCTTCGTCCCGAACTTCGCGTACGGCACCTGAAAGACGTGCAGGCCGTACTGCATCTCGTCCCAGACCAGGTGGAAGTAGTGCGTCGACAGGTCGACTCGGTCGAGCCTGCGATCCACGAAGCGCTCGCCGGCGCTGATCGATTCCGGGCGGCCGTTGTACGGCATGGCGTAGATGCCGCGCGGCTGCCCCGAGAAGAACACCATCCCGTCCGGCGCCATCGCCCAGGCCGGGCCGAACGTCGTCCCGATCTCGCGCGAGATGACGTCGATGCGCGCAGCCTCCGCCGGGTCGCCCGTGATCCGCGACAGCGAGCGGTCGCCGCCGAACATGAGGAAGTCCTCCCCGATCGCGAAGCAGCTCTGAATGATGTCCTCCGGCTGCCCCGGGCCGTCGGGGAACGAGCCCGACACGGACTGTGTCACCGTCGCGACCGCCGGGAATTCGTTGTAGTCGAAGATGTCGTTCACGGCCGACGCGTGCCAGTTGTACGGATCGTCGCGCAGGCGAGAGAGAACCATGCGCCCGCGGTAAGCCGTCGCGAACTGCGGCATCCTGGGGGGCTGGCACGTGGTCTGCGATTCGTACACCTGGACGCGCCCGTTCGGGAACGCCGGCGTCGGCTGAACGTCGTAGACGTAGGAGCTGAACCCGTCCACGATCACCAGCTGGCCGAACAGGTACGCCATGTCGACGAACTCGGTATCACCGTTGATCCGGCCGCTGCCGTTCAGGGGTAGCTCCCACTGCTCCCCGCGCTGAATCCAGATCGACTGGCCCTGCGCCTGCACGACGTCGAACTGGCGCGGCGGGAGGGCCGTCCCGAGGGCGTTTGCCCGGACGAGCTTGACCTTCGACAGCGTGTCCTGGTTCGTCGGGCGGTCCTGACCGACGTACAGGTGGAGCGCGCGCGGGTAGTCTTCCGACGTCGGCGTCGCCGGCACCTCCTCGTACGCCTTGCTGTAGCGCGGATAGTCTTCGTCGACCTTCACGGCCAGGCCGTCCTGGGTGATGTTGGGGGACGTCCAAAACACGATCAGCGCGCCGTCCGTCGCGTATCCGCGAAACGCGCTGCCGTTCGAGTCGTTCTCCGGCAGATAGACGTTGTCGAATCGGTCGACGTCGATCCGCTGGCTGAAGTAGTTCTGCGCGGTCGCAGCCCCGCTCTGGCGCTCCCACTCTTGCGTGAGGCTGGAACCGGTGTCCTGGAACTTCTTCAGCATCCAGCCAAGCGGGGGGTTCGGCGGCGAGCCGAGTTGCGTCGCCCCAAGGCTGTACACGTCGTCTTCGCTGTTCACGGCGATCGCCCAGCCCGCGCCTTCGGTCGGCTGGATCGCGTACACCTCTTCGCCGTCGCTGCCGCGGTGCTTCTCGATGCGGCCGTCATCGCCATTCGTGCCCGGGTCGCGGCACGTGAAGATGTCGCCTTCGCTGTTCAGGGCCATGTCGTTCTGTGGCCAGTTCAGCGCGTTGCCGTCGGTCTCCTTCTCCCACAGGCGGAAGTCGTCGATCTTGCGGTCGAGGACCGTCGAGTCGAGCGTGAAGTGCACCGACAGGTACGACACGTTCCCGCCGGGTTGGCCGACCGAGTTGCGCAGCACGTACAGCAGGCGGTTCGAGACGATCAGCTTCTCGACGTAGTGGTTCAGCGGCTCGCCGGTGTAGCCGATGCGCCAGCGCATCTCAAAGTCACCTTCGGCCGTCTGATCGATCGCCCAGATGTGCGAATTCGCCGAGTCGCCCGGTACGCCCTCGGACACGCCGGCGTAGATGCGGAACGGAGGATCGGAGTTATCGTCGATCGCGAGCGCGCGAACGATGTGATCTTCATCCGACACCGGGAACGTGAAGCGCCCCAGCTGCTTCCCGTCGGGGTTGTACTTCACGAGCGTCGCCTTGCCCTGCATCGCGTAGATGTTGCAGGCGGCGTCCGTCGCGATCACGCGGCACCAGCCGCCGTGCTTGAGCGACTGACTCCAGACCAGATCGGGCTGGTCGTTGAAGATGCCGTCCAGGTTTTCCCAGTCGATCGTGTCGTTCTCGCGAACGATCACCGCCATGTTTCGGACGGCCTGTGCGACCGGATCCCCCTGCTGGTTCTCCGGCCGGCCCTCGGTGTACTTGCGGTGCCCCGCGCGCTGGCTCCACATGACGCGCCCGGTAATCGGGTCGCGGTGTCTCATGTTCAGCTCGCGCTGCGTCGTGTCGGGGGTCTGGTTCGAGCGCTCGTACGTGTCCGAAATGCCCCCGCGCGGGGTGGGTACGGGGATCTCTGTCATTACGGCGGCGGGGTGACTGTGAAGTTCGTACGCGGATCGCGGTACATGGTGCCCACGCCGTTCTCGACGCGGCCCAGGGACGGCATCGTCTGCGAGTCGGCGCGCTTCGCGTTGTTGAACGTGGAGCCGCCCTGGATTTTGTTCATGCGGTCGTCCCAGTCGCCGGCGCTCTCCCGCTCCCACCCTGCCGCTACTTCACGGCAGACACGCGAGAGAAGCGCCAGCATGTAGTCCGGGATGAGCACGTACTCGTCCGTCTCGTTCACGGGGATCCACGCGGTCTTGTACGCCAGGCGCACCTCCGCCAGCTGCGTCGACGCGGCCTGCGGGTAGATCTGGAGCGTCGGCCACAGGCGAAGCTTGACCTCGCCCGCAACGGTGCCTGTCGCGCCGGACGTGCCGCCCGTGATCGTGTTCGGGCCTGCGGTCGTGGGCACCGCGTTGCCGTCCAGCTGGAGCAGCATTCGGCCTGTCTCGAGCCAGCGCAAAGTCGCCGGGCCGCCGTTGTTGCTGAACGTCAGCGTCTCGCCGGGCGTGAACGTGCCCGACACGGCGGTGAAAGGACACTCGTACTGCTCGGTGTCGGCGCGGTCGTACAGGTACCGGCCTTCGGTGTAGGGGACGCCGCCGATCGAAGCGCGCAGCTGTTCGATGTGTTCGATGGAGCTGGGCTCGAAGCCCCCGAACGTGTTCGCCGTCGCGCGGTACACCGACACGATGCGGTGCACGTGCTCCGGCATGATGATCTCGCCCCAGTTCGCGACCAGGTCCGAGACGCCCCAGCGGTTCAGCCAGCGCCACTGGTGCAGGTTCACCAGCTCTTGCCCCGCGATGTTGATCGTCTCGTGGATGTCCATGCGCAGCGACATCCCGTCCATGTTCAGCGCGTGCAGGACGTGGTCGTGGAGTCGAGATACGAGGAACGTCATACCGAGGGCTCAGGTTGGCCCGGCGCAAGCACGGGGGACGCGCGAGCGCCAGGCCAGAAGGAAGCAAAGCAACAAAACCCGGAGGGCCACACGCCCCCCGGATGCGTAGCAGGCTAGGAGAGCGTCCCCCAGCCCATCCCCTTGCCGTCGAAGAGCACGTCGATCATGGTCGGCCGATCACCGAGAGTGATCGGCGCGTCGATGCGCGCAATTGCGATGCACCTGGCGGGCGACTCGAAGTCGGCGACGCCAGCAGGGGTTAGGTAGTAGTCGTTCGTCCTGGCGAACAGCGGCTCGCCCGGTCGGACCGTCACCGCCGGATTGGCGATGCTCCGCCCGACGTAGGCACGATGTAGGCCGCGCATCGCGCCCTTGAACTGCTCACCGTTAGAGATGAAGCCCCAAGGGAACGCGTCCCCGTTGACGTCTGCCGTCTTCGAGGAAGTGCCGCCGGAAATCGTGTCGTTGTCGAGGGGAACGCCACCGCTCAGGGTGTCGAACCAGATGTGTCCGATTGCAGCGCTTTCCTGGCTTCGGCGTACGATCCCGGTGGCACCGCTGCCGAAGGTGATAGTCTCGCCGACCAAGAACGTTTGACCCGGAGCCGCAGGGCTGCCGTTGTCGAAGTTCAGTTGGAAGCCCCGCGTAGGACGGTCCTGGACCTGGGTGACGACACCGAACCAGTTCGTCACAAGCGGCCGAACCGCGTTCGGAAGACGCGAAGTCCTCAAAGCGCGGTCCATGGTGCCCGGCGTCCGGAACGTGTTCATGAACACGTAGCCGGTGTCGAGCCGGTAGCCGTTGCTGTCACTCCACGTCCAAAGGTCTTCCCCGTCGCTGGACACATACTGCGCGCCAATTCCAGGGGTAATGGTTGCTGTGGTGCTCACGGTAGATTCCCGAACGATTCCATGCCGGACAGAAGGACGGGGACGTACAGCTCGTTGATCCCGGCACCGTAGAAGATGGTGTTCGGGTTCGCGGAGCGGCCAATGACGCGCCCCCCTGCGGTCGGCGTGGTCGAAAGGATGTTGGACCCCGCCGCGGCGAACAGGAGTTCACCGGAGGTCAGGTTCGCGTCCGCCGGCCGCGCCACAAAAGCGTTGGTAGTACCTTCGAACTTCACCGCCGCCAGAGCGCCCTTTTCATCGGGGTCGGGCTGGTGCGGGTTGCCGCCGTCGCCGACGTACAGAACCGCGTGCGGACGAAGCCTTCGGTCTTGCTCCACGACCCCGAACCACCCGAGGGGCAGTTCATCGGCGTTCGGCTTCACACACGTCATGAACGCGTGATCGTCGTTGCCGGGGCCGTATGCCGTCGCGATGGTCAGACGCCAGTCGACGACCACGAGGTCACCGGGGCGCGCCAACGGACGCTCGACGAGGTCGCCCGCGGCGGCCCCGTACGTGTTGTTGTCAGAGAGGATGTTGCACAGATGCGGCTTGCCGCTTCCGGTTTCAAACCCTCGACCTCGCTTGATTGCGATGCTACTTACGCCACCCATGGAAGCCTCCTTACAGGGTGTTGCCGAAGCCGCCATACCCCGCCATGTAGACGGGGATTTGCAGCCGCGGTGTCGCGGAGACGTCGACGAAGGTGGGCGTCGTGACCAAGGCTCGGGCGATGACCTTCGAGCCGGACAAGACGCCCCCGCCGGCAGCGCCGGTGAGATAGCGACGACCAGGTCGGGCGTACAGCGGATCGCCGGGATTCACGGTGAAGTCGAAGTCGCCGTCGACGTCGGCCATGACCCGTTCCTCGAAGACGTACAGGCCAAGGCTGTCGACTTCAACGTCCTCGGCGGCGACGCAAAACCACCCCAGAAGGGGTGCGATGTCCGCGAAGTCTTGCACGCCACCAGGGACGCCCACGACCTCGGACAGCTGTGAATCGACGGAACCGACGGTCCAGTCGACGGTCTCGCCCCCGGTCGTATCAGGAAACAGGTTGACCATTTGAAGGGTCCCTGCGCTCACCTGAAACTCACGCTGGACCATCTGCCGAGGCTTGCGCGCCCCGGCAGAGATCCCGCGACCGGGGTCGAGAATTGCTCTGTCGTAAAGCATTCTTGAACCCCTTTCCGGTTACGCGACGTGCGTTCCGAATCCGACGTCGCCGATGAAGTCGACCGTAGCGAGGAGCGGCGTCGAAGCGTCGGCGATCTGCGCTTGCGCGAGTCGGCCGACGACCTTCGCACCGTCGACGAGGTCCGCCGTCAGTCGCTTCCCGGTGACGTCCGCGATCAGCGGGTCGCCCGGGGCGATGGCGCCGGAACTCTTCTCGACCAGGCAGGACACGAGACCGCGAGAGGCGAACGGCCCCTCCTGGTCTTGCGCTGTGTCCTCGACCAGGACGACGATGTGGCCGAAGGCCTGGTTCTGCGCGTCGCACTGCGCGGCCTGGGCGCCGCCACTGACAGCGGCGCCGAAGCCGGACGAGCCGCCGGCAGTCAGATCGTAGTCGACCATGAACACGTCGCCGGCGGTGCCGGCCGAGCCCTTCACGGTCAGGTTCAGCGGAGATTCAGCCGGAACGAGTCCGTTGCCGCCGGTTGTCGTTGCTGCAGATGAAAGCGGTGCCATGGGATCACGCTCCGAAAACGAGGTCTGCGTTCGGGGTGGCGCCACTCTTCCACGGGTACACGACAGCGCAGGTACGACGGTTGCGGTTC
The DNA here is from genome assembly GCA_006508105.1 of Myxococcales bacterium FL481. Lineage (GTDB taxonomy): Bacteria > Myxococcota_A > Polyangia > Nannocystales > Nannocystaceae > FL481. The sequence goes on from QKPP01000067.1 coordinate 42,724, forward strand.
AGCAGGTTGTACCAGGTGTGCGTGTCCATCTTCCACATCAGCGGCTGCTTGCCCGGCTTCTGCGGAGGATCCTTGCGGAAGTAGTTGCGATCGTGGACGGCGAAGTTGACGAACTCCGAGATCCATTCGAATCGCGCACCACCCCAGCCCGGGCCGTCGGTGTCTTCCTCGGTTCCCAGGATGGTGGTCGAACCGACGGACCCTCCGCCGGTCGGGTAAATCGGCGCCTCGTCCTTCGACGAGACGTACACGAGCGGGATGCCAGCGAAGTGGCCGTTCGGGTACGCCGGGTCGGACTTGGCGTCGGTGAAGAAGTTCTGGCCGCCGCGGACGCCCTCTTCGTACATCGTGCAGCCCATGATGGATGCGGCGATGAACTTCGGTCGGTCGTTCGGGTCGCTGAACTTCGCGTGGCCGGGAAGACGCTGGAACTTGGTCTTCTTCAGCGTGCGCGAGAACGCGCGGAACAGAGTCCACGTCGGGTTCACGCCGCCGGCGGTAGACGGGAGGTCTTCGTAGTAGTCCTGGTAGCAGCCCCAGTTCTCGTTACCCGGGGTGGTCGGGTTGATGCCCATGAACGTCGTCCATGTGCCCGACTGAACCGAGTCGTAGAGCGCCGGCCGCAGTCCGCGGATCGGCTTCTGGGTGGTGCTGGGACCGAAGACGGGCCACTCGTTGATGCCCGCGTTGATGGAGTACGGCTGCTTCCCGCCGGTGTCCTCCATCTTGTTGACATCGGGCACCGCGATGTGACCGTTCTCGATCTTGTCGACCGTCGAAGTCCACATCGCCATGTGCTTCTGTTCGATGTGGTCCTTCATCTTCCAGAACTTCGCCTCGCCAGTCAGCGAGCCGGAGACCAGGTCGACGTCGGGTTCGGACCAGGTGGTGTAGTCGTGCAGGAAGCGCCAGCCGCCTTCCCAGACCACCATCGTCTGGGGCGACGCGTAATCGATCTCTTCCCACGGGTCGATGAAGCTCGCCGTCTGCGGCTGCTTCAGGAAGATGTAGTCTTGGATCTTGCCGCCGCCCTTCACGGTCTGGCTCATGTCGCGGCCCTTGAGCATGCGCGACGTAAGCTCGTACGTGTTGTTTTCGGTGGCGGCGTTCAGCGCCCGTTGCGCGCCCGACAGAATCGCGGGCGTAACGGATGCCATCAGGTCCGCAAAGACCGTGTAGCCGTTCATCTAAGTTGTCTCCAGAAACACTCTGCGCGATCAGAATCGGAACTCTTCCGGGATCGTGCCCCCAGCGAAAGCCTTCTTGACGATCGCTCGGCCCATCGCGAGATCGGCCGCGCGCCCTTCAAGGGCCTTCGACGGATGGGCGTTCGATGCCAGGTCGAACTGTCCCCTCTCCTGTCGCGCGTCTTCTTCTTGCTCGGCAGCAAGTTGTTGCTGACCGCCTAGGTCCGCGAGAACGAGCTTCATCGCGTCATGGAGTGCTCGATCGAACGCGTCGACCCTGCTCATGCCGTCGTACCGGCCTTCGATGCCGGCGATCTGGATGAACTGGTTTCGGATGTCAGCCCAAACCTTGCCGTCGTTCAGCTCCGGAAACTGTTTCGAGAGCTGACTCCTGGAGATCTCCAGCTGGGTCTCCCCCCAAATGCCGCGGTTTTGGTCGATCTCGGTGCGGAGCGCTTGAAGCTCCGATTCGAGGTCGGCCCGGTCGCTAGAGGTTGGGGTTTCCCGTGTCTGAAGTGCTGTCTCCAGGGCATTGGCCACATCGTCCCCGAGGAGCGTCGCGATCTTCTCGCGTTGCTCTGGAGGCAGGGTCGCCCGCTGCGGGGTGGCCGGGGCTTCGTCCCCGGTTCCCTGCGGGTTCCGACCAAGCGCACCGCGGAGTTCTGCCAGCTCCTCGCGGAGTGTGGCGATCTCGGCGTCCCTCTTGGAGATCTGACCGTCTTTCCCGTCGGCGTACTTCTGGGCGTTGCGTAGCGAATCCGCCATGGCGCTAAGTCGCGCCACACCGCCTTCGCGCTCCGCCCAGGAGCGGATATCCGCCTCCGACATGTTCGAACGCTGCAGCGCGAGCAGGGCTTCCCTGTCGAGTCCTTCGATCTCGAGCGGGGAGTCACTCCTGTCGGCTTTCGCCTTCTGCTTCGTCTTCGGCTGCTTCCGAGGCTCCGACGGGGCCTCCTCGGAAGTGTTCGTTTCCTCGCCTTGGTGCTCCGGCGCGAGGTCGCCGGTACTCTGCGTGAAGCGCGCGTCTTCGCTCTTCAGCGCGTCGATCATGCGCTGTTCGTCCGCGGTGGGGGCGCGCGCGCCTTCGGCCGTTTCGAGTTCGAGTGCGCTCTTCGTCATGCGTTGTCCCTAATCCTTCCGTCCCAGTCCCAGCGCACCGTTCCCTCGCGGTCTGCGTTCTTCGCGCAGAACTCGCGGTACTCCTTCGGTCCGCTGAACACGGGAGCGCCTTCTTCGGCGCTGGTGATCTCTGTTCCCCCGATCGTCTCTCCGCGCTTCGCGGTGCGCGGCGCGTCGGGATGGTCAAACTCCACGTTCCAAGCGATGAACGGTTCGACGTTGGGCGACACGTCGATGTTGGCGAGCGTCGGGATCAGCCGGCGCCAGCGCTTGCCGTCGCGCTCGATGTAGCCGCCGATCTCCGGCGCTTCGCCGTCCGGGTGCTCCATGCCGCCAGGCATGCCGAGGTCAAACTCGGCGCGGTTGCCCTGGTCGTCTTCGAATTCGTAGTAGACCACCTAGAACAGTCCTCCTGTCGAGTTCGCGTTCGCCAGCGCGCCCGCAGTCTGTCCCACGTTCTGACCGCTGAACGCCGCCGCACCGACCGGAGTAGGCGCCCCTCCCGAGCCGCCGGGCGCGGGGAGTCCCGGCGAGGCACTGCCAAGGGGGGCGG
>QKPP01000130.1 GCA_006508105.1 Myxococcales bacterium FL481
TCGTCGTCGCCATCATCGTCATTGTCGTCGTCACCCTCACCATCGTCGTCACCACCGCTATCGCTATCGCCCCCGTCTGGTTGCTGACCGTCATCCTCATCGCCGTCAGCTTGGTCTTGTTCGCTCGCGCCGTCGTCTTGGTCGGCGCCCGGTGAGTCGTCGGTTGGCTCGGCCGGCGGACTCGGCGAGTCCGCGGCGTCACAGCCCGGGAGACCCGCCGCGAACAGGCCCGCCACGAAAGCCACGCGGTAGGGGAGTTTACTGTTCAACATGAGAACCTCGACGGTACCTACCGTACCACGCCCCCACCCTCAGCACGGCGGCGGGCCGGCCTCGAGGTGCGAGCGGCCGCACAACGGCCCGCCATGCGCCCATCCCCGCGACATCAGCGATGCGCGCGCGACCGCGACTGAGCACTGGAGGCTGGCGAGGCCACAGCCTCGCCGTCCTCGGTGCCCGTTGGAGGCAGGCTAGGCCGAAGCCTCGCCGTCGTCGGTGGCGGCCGGCGCCGGGGCCTCGATCTCCGCCAACACGCGGCGCAGCAAGCCCTCGATCAGCAAGGCCCGCTCGCCCGCATCGTACTTGCCCTCTTGGTAGCGCGCCTGGATGTCCTCGAACTTCTCCCGCGTGTCGGAGATCAGCCGACGATAGGGCACCCGACGAGCCAAAACCTCTTTTTGATGTTGCCAGAAGAACGAGATCAACGTGGCGACACTAAAGCCCGTCAGGATCACCCCGAGCGGACCGCTGAGCACATACTTGAGGCCCACCCGCAAGGCCACCACCGTGGCCGCTCCGAGGGCGACATCTTTGACGCCGCCCTTTTTTACCCGTCCCCACGCCATGGGTAGCATCTCGCCCGACGCGAGGAGCAGGGCCACAAACTCGGGACGTTTGGCTCCGCGATCGTAGGTCTCTTTGAGCACCTCTTGCATGAACGCATCGAAGCTCTCGTAGACCTCAGACGGATAGGCAGTGTGCGCGTCGCCGGATGTCGTCATCCACCGAACGATAGCACGCCAATCGCCCAGCTGACCGGCCGCGACGATGGGTTTGGCCGGCGACAATCACCAGTTTCGCCCGTTTGACAGGCCCTCTCGACCCCACCATGCTATCTTTGCCATGCCGTTTCGCGAAGGCGCGACTGCGTTGCTCGTCGCCACCTTGGTGGGTTGCGCTCCCCCAGCCAAGGTCTCCGCGCCGTCGCTCCCGGCGGATCCCCAACCCTCGCCGACAGCCGCCGAGACGGCGACGCCACCGACCCGGTCGCTCGGCGCCACACCGCGGTCAGCCGGCCCACGCGAACGACCCGAGCCCTCGCCGGTTGTGGATCGGGCGGGCGCGATCGCGGCGGTGCAGCGTGGCAATCCCGAGGGGGCGATCGCGTTTCTGCGGCCGCTCGTGCGCGAGCAGCCCGACGATCGCGAGGCCGCGCTGCTCCTCGCCCGCGCGTTGGTGAACACCGGCGACCTCGACGGCGCCGCGACAACCCTGCGTTCGCTCGAAGACGCCACCCGAACCCCCGACGCCTGGCGTCGGCTCGCCGACATCGAGACTCGACGCGGGGCCGCCGACCGAGCTGAGGCGCTCTTGCGAGACGGCCGACGCCGACACCCCCAAGACATCACGTTGAAGGGAGCCTTGCTCGCCCAGCTCGCTCGGTCCGGCCAGGCGCGCAATGAGGAGGCGAGCAAACTGCGCGACGAGCTCTACGACGCGTACGATGCCGGCCAAGCCAGCACGCCCGCGGAGCTTCTCAGTATCGCCCAGGCCGCGCTGTCGCGCGGAACGGGGGGCGCCTTTCACGACGCCAACATGGTGCTCTCCGATGCCGGGGCACTCGCCCCCGCCTCGACTGGGCTGCAGATCGCCGACGAGATTGCGTTGCTGCACGCCGCGGTCTTCCTCGAAAAGTACGCCACCTCGGAAGCGGCTTCGGTCGTGGAGGAGGTGCTGGCCCGAGACCCGTGGCAACCCGACGCCCTCGCGTTATCGGCGACCATCGCCATCACCAACCTCGATCTCGCCAGTGCCGAGAATCGCGCTCGAGAGGCGCTACTCGTCGATCCCGGCCACAGTGCGGCCCATGCGATCTTGGCCCAAGTCGATCTCGTCGAGGGCCGACACGATGTCGCTGTGGAGCGACTGCGAAGCCATGTGCTGCGCCGCAACCCGAACCATCGCGAGGGCCTCGCGGTCTTGGCTGCGGCTTCGTTGGCTCGCGAGGACCAGCCCACGTTCGAGCGGGTCCGGGACGCTGCACTCCAAGCTCGGCCGCGTGACGCGAGGTTTTACACCCTCGCTGGAGAGATCCTCAACGTGTTGCATCGGTATCCGGCGGCATTGAATCTGGCCCGCGAAGGTGTCGCTCGCCTCGAGGACAGTCCCTATGCGCAAAGCAGCTTTGCCATCGCCGCGCTGCAGTTGGGCCTCGAAGCGGAAGGCCGGGCGGCACTCGAGCGAGCGTGGCAACGCGACCGATTCAACGAACGCACCTACAACGTACGTGCGCTGTACCGCGACACGATCGACCGCGAGTACATCGATATCGAATCGCCGCAGTTTTCCCTCCGGTTGCCTCGCAAACACCACGAGTTCGTCGCGCCCCAGATCCGACGCGCCTACGAGACGGCGAAAGCAGCGCTCGATCGCCGCTACGGCATCGATCCCGGCCGGTTACGTATCGAGGTCTTCGCGACCCCCGAAGACTTCGCCATCCGCACGGTCGGGGTACCGAGCCTGGGGGCCGTCGGGGTCTGTTTCGGCCCTGTCATCACCGTCGTCGGACCCTACCGCGGCACCCACAATTTCTCCCAGGTGCTCTGGCACGAACTCGCGCACACCTACGCCCTGGAGCTGAGCCGCGGACGAGTGCCTCGCTGGTTCACGGAAGGGCTGTCCGAGTGGGAGTCGTTCGTCGCCGACGCCTCGTGGGCGCGAGAGAACGCCGCGTTGCTGCGCAACGCGAAAGGGTCGGGCCAACTGCTCCCGATGGGTCAACTCGAGCTCGGGTTTTTGCGGGCCGCGAACCCAATGGCGATGGAACTCGCGTACACGCAGGCCGCGTACGTGCTGCGGTTTTTGGGAGAAAGCTTCGGTCTGCCGGCGATCATGAAGGCTCTCCGCGGCTTTGGTGAAGGGCTCGACACCGACGAAGCCTTTCGCGTCGCGTTCGGGCGCTCACCCGAGGATCTCGACGGAGAATTCCTCAGCTGGCTCGACCGAACGCTCGGCCACACCGGATGGTCGCCTGCGCCGCCTGATACCGCGCCCGCCACGAGCACTGCGCTTGACCAGCGCTTCGACCGAGCCCGCCGAGCCCTCGCGGAGCAGGACCATCCGGCCGCCCGCGAGCAGCTGGAGTCACTGCTGACCGACGCGGATGGCTACGCGGTCCGCATGCTCTCCGCTCAACTCGCAGCCCAGACCCAGCGGGTGCCCGACGCTCGGCAACATCTTCGCGCGGCGATCGGCTTCGACCCGCTCGCCCCGGAACCCTGGCGGGCCCTGTCGGGGCTCGAGAGCCGGGCGGGGAACCTCGCCGGGGAACAGGCAGCCCTCGCCGGCTGGCTGGCCCTTGACGCGATGTCCCCCACCCCGGCCGCCCGGATGCTGACGCTGGCGACCCTGACGGGCGACCGGCCCCAGGCGCACTACGCCCTCACCCGGCTGCAGGCCATCGCCCCGCTCGATCCCCATGCACTCGCCGGCTCGGTGCTCGCCGCGGCGCCAAGCCACCCCCAAGCAACGGCGCGACTGCGGCTCATGGACGAGCAGATCGCCGGCGGCCCCGGCTCAGCCGCGGCCCTGGCCGCCTTGGCTTGGTCGCACATCGGCCAACCCGAGCGAGCACAGCCGCTGGCGAAGTTGGCCCACCGAGACGGGTCGCTGCCGCCCGACGCCCTCCATCGCCTCGATGCGCAGCTGAACCAGGACTGATCGAGGCGACCCCCCGAACGGCGGCGAAACCCATCCGTCCCGCCCGCTCGCCTTGACCCGGAGTCCGCGAGAAACTAGCCCTTGACGATGACCGACGAACAATCGCGCGTCACCACGCACGTCCAACGCTTTCTCGAAGGCCGCCCCATCGATTGGGTCATCGTCTGCGGGTCGGGCCTGGGCAGCGCACTCGCGGACGCGGCGGGTCCCTTGGGCCTCGTCGACCGCCGCGAGGTCTCACTGGCGGACCTTGGACTGCCGGCACCGAAGGTCGCCGGCCACGGGCAAGCGCTGGTCTGGGGCCGGGTGGGCGATCGCGCGGTCTGCCTCCAAACGGGACGGCTGCATCCGTACGAGGGTCACGCGATCGCCACCTGTGTCGCGGCATTGCGAGCGATGATCCTCGCCGGCCCTCAGCGTCCGCACGTGTTGCTCACCGCCGCGACGGGAGCGCTCCGCCCCCAGCTGCAGTCCGGCCAACTCGTGGCTCTGCGCGACCAGCTGAACTTGTTCGGACCCACGCCGCTGGTCGGGCCGGAGTTCATCGACTGCTCGCAGCTCTACGATTCAGGACTTCGCGAGCGTCTCCATCGCGCCGCCCACGAGGCCCGCACAAGCCTCGTCGATGGCGTTTATGCCCACGCCCGAGGCCCGCAGTACGAGACTCCGGCCGAGGTCGCCGCACTGCGACTGCTCGGCGGCGACGTGGTCGGCATGTCGACCACCTACGAGGCCGTCGCCGCGCGAGCGTTGGACGCGAAGATCGCCGGCCTGGCGTTGGTCACCAACACGGCGGCCGACGTCGGGCTCGATCACGCGGATGTCCAGCGAACGAGTCGAGCCGCCCACCAAGCCCTGGGCGCCGTGATCGGTGGCCTCGTCCGCGACGACACCGCCACCTCGCCGTAGGGACGAGCCCCAGCCGCGTCGCGGGCGGGTCCCCACTGCAGCGCAAACTCCTCGTTGCCCGCGTGCAAGGGCGCAGATAGGTTGAGCCGCGCCGCCCGAAACCAAGCCAAGCCGGGCAGATCGAGCGAACCGATGCCAACCGCGTCCTCCGAGCCCCGCGGCTTCGCCGCGCCCCTTGCCCGATTCGAGCTTCCGCGAGTGGAAGAGGAGATTCTCGCTTACTGGCGTGAGCACGAGATTCAAGCACGCAGCCTGGATACATCGCCCACAAACAAGCCGGCGTTCGTGTTCTACGACGGACCGCCGTTTGCCACGGGCCTCCCGCACTACGGTCATCTCCTTGCAGGGACGATCAAAGACATCGTCCCGCGCTACTGGGCGATGCGTGGGCACGTGGTGGAACGACGCTTCGGCTGGGACTGCCACGGGCTCCCCATCGAGAGCCTCGTGGAGCGGCAACTGTCGTTGTCCGGTCGCGCCGACATCGAAGCGTACGGCGTCGACCGCTTCAATGCCGCCTGCCGAGCCGGGGTGTTGCGTTACACCGACGAGTGGCGACGTGTCGTGGAACGCATGGGGCGATGGGTGGATTTCGACGACGACTACAAAACGATGGACGCATCGTTTATGGAGAGCGTGTGGTGGGTGTTCCGACAGCTGTGGGACCGCAACTTGATCTATGAAGGACACAGGGTGCAGCCCGTGTCGCCGGCTTTGGGTACGCCGCTGTCGAACTTCGAAGTCGCGCAAGGGCCTCAGGAACGCGACCCGGTCACCCGCAAGGAGGGCCACAAGCGACGGCAAGACCCGAGCCTGACGGTGCGATTCCGCCTCGAGGACGAAGACGCCAACTTGTGGGCATGGACCACCACGCCGTGGACGTTACCCAGCAACCTGGCACTGGCTGTCCACCCGGACGTGATCTACGCCAAAGTCCGTGTCATCGACACCGGCGAGATCGCATACATCGAGCCGACCTGCCTGGCGCGGTACCAAGAACGTCAGCGCGTCGGGGCCACCGAGGAACTCGGTCGTGTGTCGGGACGTGAGCTGGTAGATCGCCCGTACCAACCGCTGCTGCCGTACTTCGCGGAGCACGCCGTCGCGAGGGACGGCCACAAACGAGCGTTTCGGGTGGTGCTCGCGTCGTATGTCACTACCGACAGCGGCACCGGCATCGTGCACCAGGCTCCGGCCTTTGGTGAGGACGACTTCCAAGTCGGACAACGAGAGGGGCTGCCGCTGATTAATCCGCTCGACCTCAACGGCGTGTTCGATTCTCGAGTCAGCGACTTTGCCGGGCAGTTCGCCAAAGATGCCGACAAAGGGATCATCGAACGCCTCAAGGGCGAGGACAAGCTCGTCGACCAAGACACAATTGTCCACCCCTATCCGCATTGCTACCGCAGCGAGCAGCCGCTTTTGTACATGGCCATCTCGACGTGGTTCATGCGTGTCGAGTCACTGCGAGACCGCCTCGTCGCCCACAACCAGCCGATCCACTGGGTGCCGGATCACGTCGGCTCTGGCCGCTTTGGCAATTGGCTGGCGGCGGCGCGCGATTGGAACCTCAGTCGCAATCGCTACTGGGGTACACCGCTACCGGTGTGGCGGTGCGACAACGACCCCAGCGATATGGTTTGCGTCGGTTCGATTGCGGAGCTCGAGAAACTCGCCGACCTCGAGCCCGGCACGATTCGCGATTTGCATCGCGAGAGCATCGACAGCATCGCCTTCCCTTCCGCCCGGACCCCAGGAGGAACGATGCGCCGGATCAAGGAGGTCTTCGACTGCTGGTTCGAGTCCGGCTCGATGCCGTACGCTCAAAACCACTATCCATTCAACCGCGACAAGGTTGAGTACGTTGAAAACAACCTCCCGGCGGACTTCATTGCTGAAGGCCTCGATCAAACACGTGGCTGGTTCTACACCCTCCACGTCCTCGCCACCGCGCTATTCGACCGTCCGGCATTCCGCAATGTCATCGTCAACGGGCTGATCCTGGCCGCCGATGGCAAAAAGATGTCGAAGCGGCTCAACAACTATCCCGACCCCACCCGGGTCATCGAAACCTACGGCGCGGACGCGCTGCGGGCCTATCTGATCAACAGTCCCGTCGTGCGAGCCGAACCGATGCGCTTTGGCAAGCACGCCCAAGACACCAGCGGAGAAGCCGTACGCGACACCGTCCGTCTGGCCGTGCTTCCGCTGTGGAACGCGTACAACTTCTTCGTCACCTACGCGCGAGCCGATGGCTGGAAACCGGCCGATGACGAGTTGACCCGCCGCCCCGCAGCAACATGCGACCTCGATCGCTGGCTTTTGTCGCGGCTGCACAGTTTTCTGTCGGAGATCCAGCGGGAGTTCGAGGCCTATGCGCTGTCGAATCTCGTACCGGCATACCTGCGCCTGTGCGACGATCTGAACAACTGGTACATCCGACGCGGACGCCGTCGCTACTGGCGTAGCGCCCGAACCGAGACCGGGGCCGAAACCGACGGTGACAAACAACAAGCCTACGAGACGCTTTATCGCGTGCTGGTCAGCCTTGTGCACGCCATCGCACCGATGTTCCCGTTCTTTTCGGAGTACCTGTACCAGCGACTGGTGGTTGACCTCGATGAAGGCCGCCGAGGCAGCTCAGTGCATCTCCAACGTTTCCCGCGGCCGGATGAATCGTTGCGCGATGCCACCTTGGAAAACGACGTCGCCCGTGTCCGAGAAGCAATCGCGTTGGGCCTGTCTTTGCGCGAAGGCGAGAAGATCGGCGTGCGGCGGCCACTGTCCAGCGTGACCATCGCCTCTACCGAGCCCGCGACTCGCGCCGCGCTGCAACGATTTGAGTCCGAGTTGAGGGGAGAGCTCAATGTCAAGCGCGTGGAGATTCTCGCGGACGACTCGACGATGGTGCAATTTAGCGCCAAAGCCAACTTCAAGGTCTTGGGCAAACGCCTGGGCAAGCGGATGAAAACGGTCGCGGCCGCGGTGACCAAACTCGACGCGGCCGCCCTGCAACCGCTACTCGCCGGCGGTTCGATCGACCTGGAAGGTGAAACCCTGCACGCGGACGACGTGGTGCTGCACCGAGAGCCGCTCCCCGGCCGAGTCGTCGAGAGCGCCAACGGGATCACCGTGGTGCTAGACACAACTCTCCATGCCGACCTCGTGGCCGAGGGCCTCGCGCGGGAGCTCGTCACCCGGATCCAGAACTTGCGCAAGCAAGCGGAGCTCGACGTGTCCGCCCGCATCGAAGTCGGTGTCGCGGCTGGCTCGGCGTTCGCCGATGTGTTGGCCAACGACGCTTTGTCGGAGCTGATTCGGCAAGAAACGCTCGCCAACGGGCTGGTCGGCGGAGCGCCCGATCTTGATGACTACCCCCACCGCCACGACGACGAAATCGACGGTCACGCGGTGACCATTGCGTTGAAGCCGGTGAGCGAGTGAGATCAACGGAGGTAAGCCTATGAACAATCCAGCCCCCCGAGCGCGCGACCGGATCAGCACGAAACCCTTGAGCGGGATGCGCGATTTCCTGCCCGTCGACGTTGCTCGCCGAGCCCATGTGATCGATGTGATCCGCTCGGTCTACCGCGCCTACGGCTTCGCGGAGATCGAAACCCCCACCCTCGAGAGCCTCGACACGTTGTTGGGCAAATACGGAGACGAAGGCGACCAGCTATTGTACCGCGTACTCCGGCGTCGTGACGCCTTGCGGCGGGTCCTGGATCAAGCCCACGCGGAGGACCGCCCCCCGACCGAAGCGGAACTCGCCGGAGAAGGCCTGCGCTACGATCTCACCGTGCCGTTGGCCCGCGTGGTGGCCCAGTACGGCGACCTCCCGCGGTTTTGGAAGCGCATGCAGTTCCAGCCCGTGTGGCGAGCGGACCGACCGGGCCGCGGGCGATTTCGCGAGTTTTGGCAGTGCGATGCCGACGTGACCGGGACCACCTCACTCGTCGCCGAAGCCGAGGTCCTCGGTGCGGTCTCCACTGTGCTCACGCGACTGGGGTTCACCGCGTTCGAACTGCTGGTCAATCACCGCGAGCTGTTACGCGCGTCCATTCGCAGCGCCGAGATTCCCGACGAGCTCGAGTCCACGGCGCTGATTGCCGTCGACAAGTTCGACAAGATCGGGGCGGACGGCGTCGCCGACGAGCTCACCAGTCGCGGCATCACCGCGGGCTCGGCCGAGCAGTTGCTCACGCTGATCCGCGATCAACCGGAGACCAGCAACGCGGCGCGCTTGGACTATCTCGACGAACGGATCAAGGACGAGGCAGGGCGACGAGCGATCGCCGACCTGCGACAACTGTGTGCAGCGTGCCGCCACAACGCCGCCAACGCGGCGCTGCGGGTCGAGCTGCGCCTCGCCCGGGGACTGAGCTACTACACGGGACCGATTTTCGAGATCGCCGTCCCCGATCTCGCGGGGAGTCTCGGCGGCGGCGGCCGCTACGACGGGCTCGTGGGGATGTTCGGCAAGCGAGAGGTCCCGGCCGTGGGTTTCTCACTTGGCCTCGAGCGGATCTTGGTCGTGATGGCGGAGCGCGACATGTTCCCCGCGCTGTCCGTGAGCCCCGATGTGATGCTGTGCTCGATGGACGTCGATATGGCAGATGTCGTGCAAGTCGCGGAGGCCCTGCGACGCGGTGGCGTGCGCGTGGAGACCTACCCCGAACCGGCCAAGCTCAAAAAGCAGCTGCAGTACGCCGCCAGCCCTCAGGTAGGGGTCCGCTTCGCGGCGATCTTGGGCCAAGACGAACTCGACGCGGGGGAAGTCTCGCTCAAGCACCTGGGCAGCGGCGAGCAGTCACGCGTGTCGATCGCCGACGCAACCCAACGGATCCTCGCCGAAGTCGGCCGGCCGCTGTGAACGCCTCGGACTTCCCGAGCTCGCCCGCTGCCCTGACCGGCACCGTGCTTGTGGTCGACGACGAGCGCAACATCCGTCGCACGTTGCGAATGGTGCTCGAAGGAGAAGGAGTCGAGGTGCGGGAAGCCGCTTCGGCCGAGGACGCCTACGAGCGGCTGGTCCACGTCGACCCCCTCGACATCGATGTCGCCATCGTCGACGTTCGCCTCCCGGGCATGTCCGGACTGGAACTGCTGCAGAAGATGCACGACGAAACCGGTGGGCCCCGCCTTCCGCTGATCTTCATCAGCGGCCACGCGTCGATGTCTGACGCGGTACACGCGACCCGCCTGGGGGCGTTTGACTTCTTCGAAAAGCCCCTCGACCGCGAGCGGACGCTGGTCAGCGTACGCAATGCACTGCGCCAAGCCCAACTCGACCGCGAGCTCGCCAAGCTCCGCAACGAGGTCTACGGCGAGATCATCGGACGTAGCCAAGCGATGAGCGAGGTCCTTTCACAAGTCGACCGCGTGGGAAAAACGAGCGCTCGCGTGTTGATCACCGGCGAGAGCGGCACGGGCAAAGAGCTGATCGCGCGGGCGATCCACGCCTCCAGCGATCGTTTTCAACGGCCGTTCGTCAAGGTCAACTGCGCCGCTATCCCGCGCGAGCTCATCGAGTCGGAGCTGTTCGGCCACGAACGCGGCGCGTTCACGGGAGCCAACAGTCGACGACAGGGTCTGTTCGAACTGGCCCATCGCGGGACGATCTTGCTCGACGAGATCGGCGACATGGAACTCGGCGTGCAAGCCAAGGTCCTGCGTGTGCTGCAAGAGGGGGAGATGATGCGAGTCGGGGGCCGCGACATCGTGACGGTCGACGTGCGGGTGCTCGCCTCGACGCATCGCAACCTGTCGGAACTGGTGGCTCAGGGCCGGTTTCGCGAGGACCTGTTCTTCCGCCTCAATGTCGTCCCGATCCACGTGCCCGCGCTGCGCGAACGGCCCGATGACATCCCCGCGCTCGTGCGACACTTCGTCCGATCCAGCTGCCGTACCCACGGACTGGCCGAGCGACGGATCGACGACGATGCGTTGGCGGCCCTCACCGCGTATCGCTGGCCCGGCAACGTTCGCGAGCTTCGCAACATTGTCGAGCGCATGGTCGTGCTGTCCGATAGCCACCTCACCCGAACCGACGTGCCCGATGACGTCCTCGGGGACCACGCCGCCCAGCTGGCGGAGCTCGACACGTCTCAGCTGGAACAACTCCTCAGCGGAGACCTCACCGCCCCCCTCAAGCAGGTGCGAGAGGCCGTCGAGCGAGCGTACATCCGCGCCCAGCTCAATGCGAACGGGTGGAATGTGTCACGCACCGCCGCGATCTTGGGGCTAGAGCGATCACATCTTCACCGCAAGATGAAGCTGCTGGATATCGCCCGCGGCAAGTAGATCGGATCGCCCCCCGCGCCGCGGCCGTTTTTTTGGTGCGCGTGCCAAGTCGCGCGACGCTGCAGCCCGAGCGATGTTCTGGCGTTCCCCGCTTGCCCGCGCAGAGAACGGCTTGTGCCGCCGTCTCGTGCCGCTGTGCCTCGCCGTGACCGGTGCTTGCTCGGGCGGACACGAACCCCCGGTCCGCGAACCCACCCGCGCCCGAACCCCGCCATGGGAGCCACCCTCGGATCGAGCGGGCATCTTGCGAGCGCTGGCCCCGATGCCCGACGATAGCGTTGTGGTGGTGTACGCCGTGGAGGGTCCCGGCGGCCTGACGGGTACGATGGAGCTTTTGGCCCGCGCGGGGGGCTACCGCCGGGAGAACTGGAACGTCCAGTTGCCGCTCAAGAGCCCGGACACCAGCGACAAGAGCACGCGTCCCCGCGCGGCACCTTCTTCGGACAAGGCGACGCGATCGGCCATTGCGGCGTCACCAACCGCCACGATGCCGTCCGCCGCAATGAGTTCAGCCGAGGACAAGCCATCGCCTGGCGCGCTGCTGCCAACCGACGCAGCGTCATCCACAGCCACGATGCAGCCAGCCGAGCTCTCGCCGCCGACTGGCGCACCCGCCTCGACCCCGTCGATCAACGTGCGCATGACCGTCATCGAGACCCCGGATCGCCGCTGGCAGGCCCGAGACGGCGAAGCGAGCGAACCCGTGGACGCGCCCCTTGGCGCGCTCGCGCAGGCCTACCTCGATCTAGACCCGCGATCTCAACGACGCGTCGCGAAGACGCTCGCACGCTGGCAAGCGGATCTCGCCGCGGCCCGACGTGAGCACCCCGGTCCCCGCGAGACGGTGCTCGGCATCGACTGCCTCGCGCTCACCGTGGCTGAGCAGGAGCTTTGCTTGTGGGAAGAGGCCGACATTGCCTTGGTGCACCGGGCCAATGGGATCAAGCTGCGCGCTCGATCAGTCGAGCGAAGCGTCGAGCTGGGAGCTCACGCCTTCGTGATCCCGGGCCACGAGACCCCGCCGCCGCTCACCGAACCGGCCCTGCTTGAGGCGAAGGACGCCATGCGTCGGCTCGCCGAGGGTCGCTACGCCAGCTTGGCCCTGCGTCGCTATCTCCGGGAGCCGGCGCAGGGTTTGCCCTAGGCGCGGGGACAGCTCTCCGCGGGTTTTTTTTCGCGTTGGCGGGCCCGAAGGTCGGCCAGGTTGCTGCGATGCCTCCACCACACGAGGCCCCAAAGCACGCTGATCAAGCCACAGATCCACCAGTCGCTGGAAGTCGCCCACGCCACGGCTGCCATGACCGTCGCGCCAGTTAGCGACGCGACGGCGGACACACGCACTAGCGCGAGCGTTTGCACGTACAACAGGAGGCCCAACACCGCCGCCACCGGATGCAGCACGAGCACCACGCCGAGCGCACACGCCACGCCCTTGCCTCCGCGAAAACCCAGGTAGATGGGGAAGACATGGCCGATGAACGCCGCCAGCGCGACCACGGTCAGCGGCCAGCTCGGGGTCTCACCGAGGGCCCAGCTCTGTGCGGCGAGCCACACCGGCAAGGCGGCTTTGAGGACATCGAGGGCAAACACCACAAGCCCCCACTTGGCCCCCAACGCCCGCACCGCGTTGGTCGCCCCGATGTTCCCTGAGCCCACGCTGCGCAGATCGATGCCGCGCGCGCGGCCGACGAGCACCCCCATCGGCACCGCGGCCAAGAGGTAGGCGAAGATCGACCACGCGACGAGGCTGTTCAGCACCACGGCCACGTGAGCGCCCGATCCGCTTACGCGGCACGCGACGGCAGCCGTCGCACCGGCACACCGCGCTCGTGCAAAAACTCTTTCGCCTGCTCGATCGTGTACAGGCCAAAATGAAAGATGGCCGCGCCGAGCACCGCATCCGCTTCGCCTTGTCCGACCGCCAATCCACCGAGCAGATGATCGAGGTTACTCAGGCCGCCGCTCGCGATCACCGGGATCCCCACCGCCCGCGCGACAGCGCGCGTGATCTCGACGTCGTAACCCGACTTCGTCTCTTCCGCGTCCACGCTCGTCAGTAGGATCTCACCCGCACCGAGTTGGTCGACTTGCTCACACCACCACACGACATCGAGACCCGTGGACCGGGAGCGGCCGTGGACCACGACCTCGTAGTCCGCCGCCCGGCCTTCGACGACGGGATCCATCCGCCGAGCATCCACCCCCACCACAATGGACTGGCGGCCAAACGCATGCGATAGGCGCGCGATCAAAGCGGGGCTCGACACCACGGCACTGTTGACGATCACCTTGTCGGCGCCGCCTTGGAGCAACAGACGCACGTCTTTTTCGCGACGAACCCCGCCCCCGGCGGTGATCGGCACGAACACCTGCGGAGCCACCCGACGCACGACATCGCTGAAATGCCTCCTTCCGTCCTCGGTGTCCGAAACGTTGATCAGACACAGCTCGTCCGCGCCTTGGCGGTCGTACATCCGCGCCGCCTCAACCGCGTCCTCCGGATCGCGCATGCCACGAAAATGAACGCCTTTGACCACACGGCCGTCACGAATATCGAGCCGAGGGATGATCCGTCGCTTGAGCACGGGGGTTCAGCCCGCCTTTCCGCCGAGGAGGAACGCCCGAAGAAACCGCAAACCGGCCTGCTGGCTCTTTTCGGGGTGAAACTGACAGCCGTAGACGTTGTCGCGGTTGACCGCCGCCGCGAACACGATGTTGGCGTACTTGGCGGTCCACATCACATCGCTTTGGCGATCGGGCTCCACGTAGTAGCTGTGCACGAAGTAGTAGTGCTCGCCGGAGGGCTCCACGTTGTTCCACCCCATGTGGGGGACTTTCATGCGCCGCTCGTGCTCGCGTTCGCGCAGCACCATATCGCCCGGGAAGCGTTTGCATCGCCCGGGCAGCACGTGCAGCCCCTCCACCCCATCGGACTCCTGGCTCCCGTCGAACAGCAGCTGCATCCCGATTGAGATGCCGAGGAACGGATCTCCGCGCTGGATCACCATGCGCAGGGCTTCGCCGAGCGCGCCCTCGACAATACGACCGACCGCGGGACCAAAGACGCCCTGGCCCGCGAGGACGACCATGCGCGATCGCGCGATCGCGTCTGGGTCGTTCGACATCTTTACAGATGCGCCGACCTGGACAAAAGCGCGTTCTACGCTTTCGAGATTCCCGTGGCCAGCGTCCACCAACGTGAGCTCCCTTGCCATTTGCCGCTTGGCGCGACCTTATCACAGGATCCTCGCGAGCCGTCCGCAGCCGAGCTCGAAGAGATCCGCGAGTTGCGCCGCGACGGTCGTTGGTGAGCGCTTCGGTCACGCGGGGCGCTCGTTCCCGCGGAGGTTGTCGGCGATCAGTCTTCGCTCATAGGTAACCCCGGCTCGGCTGTTGCGGCCTAGAAGCGAGCTTGGGTGCTACCCCATGGTGTAGAAAAATTCTTCGCGCACGACTTTGTCACCGTGCACCGTGAACACACCGATTTCGTCCATTTTGATTCGCTGCCCGCTTGGCTTGTTGGTGACGTCGTACGTGAACCGAACGGCGAACTTGTCGTCGCCGTGCGGATACGGGTCGCTGACCTCGCTGCTGTGGATCTCGTGGTTCGTCTCCCACCACTGGTTTTTCCCCCGGACCGCTTCGATGCCTTCGGCCACGCGTTGGCCACCGGCCGGGGCGACCGACTCGACGCTCACGACGTTGTCGGCGTAGAGCGTGTTGATCGAGTCGAGGTTGTTGCGGTCGCGGCAGAACGCCACGAGTTTTTTGCCAATGTCGTGCGCTGACATAGGCGAAGAGTCTCGCACTGCGCGACGTAGGTGGGTGACAGTGTGCGCACAACCCAGGACGATCCGCCGATTCATGCGGGGCTGTCGACGCGACCCGCCGCGTCGATGCGCAGATCGGGCGGCCGAAACCCGCCGATGAGCGCCTCAATCTGGCGGGCCACTCGCAGCAGGTTCAAGTCGGACCAACGGCGTCCGGTGATCTGCACCCCGATCGGCAGGCCGTGATCGTCCCGGCCGATCGGAATCGCCACGACCGGACAAGCGAGCGTCGCCAGCGGGCACTGGTACGAGGCCAGGGCCTGCGAGTACCCCTCGCGCCGATCGTCGATTTGCAGCGGCTTGCCCGTGCGTTGGTGCGGAAACGCGGTCAGTGGCAAGGTGGGTGCTATCCACGCGTCACACTCGGCGAACCACTTGTCGGTCGTGTCGATCATCTTCGCTCGCGCCTGGAGAGCCCCACGATACGACGCGGTGGTCGCCGTGTCCCCGCGCGCAAGTGCTCGCGAGAACTCG
>QKPP01000305.1:0-6683 GCA_006508105.1 Myxococcales bacterium FL481
GGGGGGACGACCCCGCCTTCGCCGATCAACGCCCCCGTTCGGGTGTGTTGGTCAAGGCCAGCGAGGACTTGTTCGAGCAGGTCGCCAAATTTGCTGCGCATCATGAACTTGTCCATGAGTCTGCCCACCGGTCCGTACTTCGGTTCGTAGCGCATGGTGAACGTCACCTCCGTGCGGTGCGGTCCTTGGCGGTCCAGTTCGATCTCGGCGTTGGCGCACTGGAGGGGCATCGAGCCTTCGACGATGTTGATGCGCATCGACTTGCCCTCCTCCCAGCCAACGACCTCTTCGACGATTGAGTTGCCGTCGTAGAAATGACAAGCGCGTTTTGCGCCGAGGCCTCCGCTCGCCTCTCCAAGCAACGGCGAGCGATCGACGGCAGGATGAAACCTGTGAATCCCGCCGAAGTCGGCCAAGACCGCCCAAACCGCTGCGGAAGGGGCGTTGATGGTGTGTTTGATGGTGAGTTCGGACATGACGTCTCCTGGTGATCGAAGCTTGTCCGTGCTCTGGAGCAGAGACAACAGACATCTCGGCAGACCACTTGTGCGAGAATGCACAGGTGAACTGGGACGACCTGCGCTACCTGCTCGCACTGTCGCGTCACCGCACGCTGTCGGCCTCGGCGAAGGCCCTCGCCGTGAACCACACCACGGTAGCTAGACGGCTACAGGTCCTGGAGCAAGCCAGCGGGGCGCGGCTGTTCGACAAGACTCCCCGTGGCTACGTCGCCACCGCGGCGGGTGAAGACATGTTGCGCGTCGCCGGGCGCATGGAAGACGAGCTGATGTCCCTCGATCGCCGCGTGCTCGGTCAGGACGCGCGGCTGTCGGGTCGGTTGCGGGTGACGACTCTTGACGCGTTGGCGATACGATTCGCGGCAGACTTTCGCGGCTTCACCCGTCGCTACCCGGCGGTCGAGTTGGAGCTGGCAGTCGACAACGAGGCTCGGAGTTTGACGCGCCGGGAGGCCGACGTCGCGATGCGGGTGATTCTACGTCGACCCCCCGATCATCTCGTGGGCCGTCGCCTCGAACGTTTGGAGTACGCGCTGTACGGGTCGCGCGAGCTTGTGGACGACATCGGCATCGACGCGGATCTCGATGCTTATCCGTGGATGGCATGGGATGAGCGACTCGGCGCGCGCATGACCGAGGCCTGGATGGCCAAGCACGTTCCCCGGGCTCGAATCGCTTGCCGCGTAGACACGACAATGGTGATGCTCGCGTCCGTGCGCGCGGGGACGGGTCTTTCGTTTCTCCCGACTGCGTTGGCCGACGGCGACGCCACGTTGCTGCAATTGCGAGCGCCCGAACCCGAGTTCGGTACAGAGGTGTGGCTGTTGACCCATCCGGATCTGCGTGGCACAGCTCGAGTGCGCGCGTTCACGGAGTACATGGGCGGTCGCGGTCGTTGAGCCGACCCGAACTTGCGACCCGGCGGTGGCACGGCGCCAGTCGACTGGCATCCAGTCGCGCAGGCTCGCTCCGATCCGTGGGGCGCGTGAGCGGATCGCGGGGTTGCCGCCGTCATTCAGTCACACTGTAATCGTACGGGCATCGTCACAAACGCGTACGCGCGTCGTTCCTGGACGGTTCGACGGTCTCGTCCACCATGCCGGCCCGATTCGTTCGAAACCTTGTTCCTCTGCTGGTGGTGACCGCCCCCATGTCGTGCCTGGAGCTCGAGACGGGGTCGTCGTCGATCGCTCGCCCTCGTTCGACGATCTTGGCGGACGTCGACCGCTGTGAAGCGGGACGCCTTGAGAACACCATCGCGTCCGCTTGCGAGGAGGCGGATTCGCTATGGCCATTGGGCGCCCCGTTGATCGGAGAACCACCCGATCCGACCCAGGTTCTCAACGAAGTCCACGGCTACAACGTCATCTTGCGTGAGAACGACGACGGCCAGTACGAAGGGGTGATCGCCGTCAATCCCGCGATGACCGGGGAGCACATCGTCTATCTGGGCACGCCCAACGTGCCCTTCCAGCTCAAAGAAGTCGATGGCCAGCCGCGGGAAGCGACTTGCAGCCGATCGCTTTCGTTCGGCGCCACGCCGCCGTCGATGCCCCCGGACTGCAACCTTCGCGGGGCCTATTCGGTGCAGCTCGAAGCCGATCGCCAGTACCTGATAGAGATCGGCCCGACGGACCGTCGCCAGGTTCGCGTCGTCCTTCGGGAACGTCGCGACCGAGGAGGCGAGGCCTCGTCCGCGAGCGCCCAAGAGCCCTGTTCCGCGCAGTGGCTGAGCTCCTCGCTGGGCGCTGCCTGCGAGATCGCCGACGCCACGACGGCGGTCAACGGTGGGCCTTGGGGCATCCCATCGCCGCCGGCGATCGACATCAATACGCCGTACGGGGTGCACCTGCGCGAAGTTGGCCCGACGCGGGAAGCGTCGCTGAGCTTCACTCCGCCGTACACTGACGACTACGCGATCTACGTCGGCACCCCTCGGGTCGGCGTCACAGTCGTTGACGCCGACGGTGAGAATCAACCCGCCGCCTGCCAGCGCTATCTTGGTGGAACCGTCGCCCAAGCCATCAGTGGCCACGATTGCCCCAAGCTGCGCGGCGCATTGGGGTTGATGGCGCTCGAGGGTGGCCAAGAGTACCGCTTGGAATTGGGACCATCCGACCGTCGATGGGTCCGGACCCTGATCGTCCCCGCCCACCCCGACACCGACGCCGACGGGACGGCAGACCCCTACGACGACTGCCCCGCCGATCCCCTCATCGTCGAAGACCTCGATCGCGACGGCTTGTGTTCCGACGACCCTTGTCCCGAGGATCCGAGCAACGACAAGGACGGCGACGGCATCTGCGGCCGCGTGGATAACTGCCCGAACCAGGCCAACGTCGACCAGGCGGATAGCGACGGCGATGGAGTTGGCGACGTTTGTGATTCCTGCCCGGGTGACGTCGACGGCGACGGCGACGGCGTGTGCGACGAGGCGGACAACTGCCTCGACGTGGCCAATCCCGACCAAGCCGACTCGGACGGGGACGGCGTCGGCGATCGCTGCGACGTCATCATCGGGTTCTTCGACTCGTACGAGGGTCAACGCGATTTCATTCGGCGTGGCGGGTTCGAACCCCTCGAGTTGTTCGACCTCCTCCCCGAGCTGGTCGAGCGGACCGACCATGTCTGGGTGAACATGGAAGGGAGCGGCCGCAGCTACGATTCGTACCTCGTCGAGGCGTTTCCGGCGATCATCGAGAAAGTGGCGGCCGGTAGCGCCTTGCTCTTGTCAGACCACAAGGGGGCGGACGTTCGCGATCTGCTGGGGGACGCGGGTCTGTTCCGTCGCTACGCGCACCGTGTGGTACCTGCGGCAGACGATGTTCAGGTCGCCGATCCCGACCACCCGGTGACCAACGGTCCCTTTGGCGCGTTGACCCACGAGGATCTCGATCGCTCGCAGTTGCCGCAGGACACGGAGTTTCGGCTCTACGCCTCACGGGGCTACATGCGGGCTGACAGCCTGCCCCCGGACGCGGAAGTCATCCTCACCCGTGCGAATCCCGAGCAGGTCGTGCTGACCTGCTACCCGCATGGGGACGGGGCCATCGTGTTGACCACGTTGCCACTGCTTGAGAACTGGCGCTACGGAGCCTGGAACTCCACGCTACTTCCCAACCTGGTCGATTGGCTAGCCGAGGGCGCATGCCGAAACTAGTGCGAGGCGGGCCGCGTCTGGCGCTGGCCATAGATCCGCGGCAGATCCAGGCTTTGGCCGTGCACCGGCGGTGACCGCGGCCGCCCGCGACCCCCATCTGGCGATCGACGTCTCATCGGTCAAGCCCGCGAGGGTGAGGTCGACTTCGGCGGCCGGGCGAGACGGCGACACGCGGCGGGTTTCTTCGTTGCCGCCGGCCTCGATGGCGCGACCACGGCCGGCGTTTCGGTGCCGGCCCGGTCGACGCCGGGGCGACCCGAGGTCTACTCGCCGGTGATCACGGTACAGTTTTTCATCCACACGCCCAAAATGTTCAGGCTCGAGAAGTCCAAGGTATCGACCCTGGTGATCCCGCCATTGGTCTTCGCGGCGGCGAGGCTCATGTCGCCCCAGGATGCCAAGCCCAACACGCCAGTAGCGCAGGACTGGCCCGTCCGACGGCCGGGCCGTGCACCGTCGGTGACCATCGCTCGGGTACCGGGGCTAACTCCCTTGGCGCCAGTATAGGCGACTCCCGGTGGCGGCATATGGCCAAATGTCGCGCAGCCGACAGAGGTGGAAAGCG
Source organism: Myxococcales bacterium FL481 (assembly GCA_006508105.1). Lineage (GTDB taxonomy): Bacteria > Myxococcota_A > Polyangia > Nannocystales > Nannocystaceae > FL481. Next base: position 4,244 of record QKPP01000305.1, read on the forward strand.
CTGCAGTGAGAGCGATCAGGCGAAGCGTGTGACCCATTGCGCACGAGTAAGCTACCGGGCCCGGTCTGGGCAAGCGCAAAGGACCTCGGTGCAGCTCGCCTGGCATCGGCCAGCAAGCTTTGCGCCCCGAGAGAGGCAAACGTCGCTTGTCGTTTGCTTCCCACACACGTCGCTGGCGATCGGTCCCGGGTCAACCCGGTGAAGACGCTCCGAGCGTGGAGGAAGACGCCGATGGCCCGCCCCGCCGGGACCATCGGCGTCTCCAAGGCGAGGGGCTCGGCGTCAGTCGCAAAGACCCTGATTGCTCAATGACGTGAACGGCGTGCGCCCACGACGACCAGTCCAAGACCCAACGCCGAGAGGGCGAACGCACCAACTGGCGTTGGCGTAGCAAACAGCGGCACATCTCCCGCGACGCTGGGTTCGGTCACGCGGAGGGTACTCCCGTAGCCCAGACGACCGAATGAACCGCGACCCCAGCACCGAGCTTGACCACTGTTGAGAATGGCACAAGTGTGGTCCTCGCCCGCAGCCACCTCGACGACGCCATCACCGATGTTGACGTCGCCCGCAGTCGCGGGGGCTTCGTCGTCTCCGATGTCGTTCTCGCCACCGTAGCCCAGCTTGCCATGCGCAGAGCGGCCCCAACAACGAACCGCGCCGGTGCTGAGAACGGCGCACGTATGCTCGTGGCCGGCGGCGAGTCGGATGACTTCGCCCCCGACGTCGACATTGCCCGCGTCCGACGGCAACTCATCGTCGCCGATGTGTGCCTCATCGCCGTAGCCGAGTCGTCCGTGGTCACCGCGACCCCAACAGCGCACGTTCCCGCTCTCAAGCAAGGCGCAGGTGTGGTCTTCACCCGCCACGACTTGTTCCACGGGCTCGCCCACCTCGACGTCGCCCGCAGCCGCCGGCGCTTCGTCGTCGCCGATCGCGTCCGTGGTCCCGTAGCCGAGTTTCCCCCACTCCCCTTCGCCCCAACATCGGACGGTGCCAGCGTCTAGCAAGGCACAAGTATGTCGAGCACCGGCTGCGATCGCCCTGACTTGTCCCCCGACATCGATGTCCCCGGCGGCGGAAGGAGGGAGAACAACGCCCACATTGTCCGTGCTGGCGTACCCGAGCGCGCCGTCGCCACCATAGCCCCAGCACCGAACGTCTCCCGTGGTCAGAAGCACACACGTGTGCCGGCGACCCGTGGCAATCGCCGCGGCAGGTTCGCCAACCTCCACATCGCCAAACAGCTCGGGGAACTCGTCGTCTCCGATGTCGAGCTCGCCTCGGTGACCGAGGCGTCCGTCGGTACCTGCGCCCCAGCACCGGACCGCCCCCCCGTCGAGCAGCGCACAGGTGTGTAGCCAGCAGGAGTCGACCTGCGTGGCGAGGCCGCCGACCGCAATCGCGCCGGCTGCCGCGGCGGGTTCGTCGTCGCCGATATCGCTTTCGTTCCCATACCCCAGTCGACCTCGCCCTCCCCGACCCCAGCAGTGCACGTCGCCGGTATCGACCAAAGCACAGGTATGTTCAGTTCCGGCCGATATCTGCTGCACGACCCCGGCGTGCGCGCTGCTCGGGAACGCGGACCAGGCGATGGCCCAACTCGCCGCCGCGAAACCGAGCGCCGGCGCAAAGCGGCGCCAACTCGAGCGAAGGCGTTGATCTGTCGCAGTTGAGCTGGGGAAAACAGGCGAGCAGGTCGAAGAAAACGGGCTGTGCATGGGCATCATGGTGGGTCTCCAGAGTGGAAGGCATATTGAACGCCGGTTGCTAGCTGCGGTCCGAGATTCGAGAGGGACCGGCAAAGAATCGTGTCGCAGCGCGTCACCGAACGGCCGGCTCGTCCCGTTTCCGTTCGCTGCGCGCCAGTTGTTCAGCTGTTCAGCCATGGGGTGTTGAGCACGAACTCGTCGAAATCCGATCGAGAGACTCGTGGGCGCCTTCCACGAATCCTCGATGACGACAGAGGAGGTTGGGTGTCGCGCCGCTCGTGGAAGCTCGCTCGATCAAGGTGCCGACGGCGTGCGCCAATTCGTCGAGCCTCGCGCACTCCTGCTGGAGAGAAGCCCACGTCGCCACCACGAGGTAGTCGCCCTGGCGTCGACCAGTTTCGAAGTGGCGCTTCTGCTCGTCGCTGGCACAGCGGGGTTCTTCCACCACCGCAGCTGGCCAGACGGGCAGCGGCCAGGCGAGAGACAGGGCAATCATCGCTGTTGATACCATGGGGCTCTCTCCGAATCGTTTGGCGCAGGCAGTGGATGGGTCTTGCGCAATGCAATCTGACGGCGCAGCGCGGCCGGACAACTTCCGGATGGGCACAGTACACTCGCTACGAGACATCGCAATCGTACCCGTGTGACAACTGCGATCGGGTGCGGGATCCGTGACGGCCGACCAACTGCGAAACGCCACTGGCGAGCAGCTCGCTTGGAGTCTCCTC
>QKPP01000305.1:6693-15442 GCA_006508105.1 Myxococcales bacterium FL481
GCTCTAGCCGACTCGACAGTCGGCTAGAGCGACGGCTAGAGCGACCGGGCCCGCGAGCGTCGGGGTCGGGCGAGAGGGCGTGTTACGCCCACTTCACCAGCTCGCGATGCGACTCGAATAACGCCAGCACCGCGCCGCGGGATGACGACCACGCGGCGCGATGCACAAGGACAACGAATGACGGCTAGGAGTTAGCCAGTCGCATCGAACAAGCAGACGTTGTCACGATACTGCTCATATTCGTCCAGGTATGCATTTTCTGTGTATTTCACGCAATCTCCATAGGCCTGTGTCTCATCCTCGACCGACATCACGCAGGAGTTCTCGTACGCTCCACCACACAGCCCATCGTTGTCCGGACCGGGCACGACCTCGTTGGCCACCGGAGGTCCGAACAGAAGCGAGAGATCACAGTACAGTTGGCCCACGTAGACCCCCCACGAGGCCCCTTCCTCGGTGCACGCGAGCTCGACCTCGTCGAAGATCTCCTGGAGCTCGTCACCGGCGCCTTGGATCAAACCGCGCACCCGGCAGGCCAGCGTGTCGCTCAGCTCGTCTTCGGTCGGAAACGTGGCCAGCAACAACTGCGTCAGTTCGAAGGCAAAGTCCTCGACCGCCGCCGGGTCCATCGGCGTGGCCTCCCAGGCCGAGCGCGCGAGCACGGCACCAATCGCCTCGCCCGACTCGAACTGGCGCTCGTTTTGCGGGAGCGGAGGAACCGGGTTCCCCTCCTCATCCACGACGTCACCCAGCGTACAATTAAGCTCCGGGCAGACCCCACCCTCGTCCACTTGGTCGTTGCAATTGTTGTCGACCTCGTCGCAGATTTCTTCTGCGGCAGGATGGATGGTTGGGTCGTTGTCGTCGCAATCGTCGCACGAGTTGAATCCGTCTTCGTCGTCGTCCTTGAACTCACACGGCACCGTGCCGACACATTCGTCGCCTGAACAACCGGCGAGGCTCGCGAGAAAAACGCCGCTATCCAACACGCCATCCCCCGCGTCGCAAATGACAATTTCGAGCGTGTGCATCCCGGGAGCCGCCGGGGCCTGGGTGATCAGCTGAGACGTCGATCCATCGTACTCGGTGTCCGTGTCCGGCGCTTCGACGACCTGATCGCCCGAAAAGAACGGCCCGTTGATCGTGATCGGGTTTCCTCCAGCGTCGAAGACAACCTGCGCTCCGTCGAGATAGGCCCCGTACGAATCGTTGTAGCTGCTTCCGACGTACTCGTCGTACTCTTCTGATCCGAAGATCGATCGAAACGAAATGCCGTCGAGATCATCCGCTAAGACGAACTCGATCGTCAGCTTGGACGCGTCGTAGCTGCGATGCGGGGTCGTCAGGCTCTCACAGAGCGGATCTCCGTCGAGAAGGTTGTTGGTCGAGGTGTTCCCGCTCTCATTGGGGGGGAGGGCATCGATCGCCTGGCCAGATGTGAGCAAAATGCCGTCCTCAATGTCTTGTGGACCGTCTTGGTAGATGCCGACCGCCTCCGGCGCCCCCTGGTAGGTCGCGGATAGCACCGTGATGGCATCGCCGTCGTAGGCGAACGCGTCCGCAAGCTCGATGGCGTTGTTGTTGGGACTGATGGTCAATGCTGCGTTTGCGCCAGAAGCTGACGCGAAGCAGGCGAGACCGATCATAGAAGCAAGCACTGTCTTCATGTTTACCGTTCCTTTCTTGGATTGGACTACAGTCGCGCAACTGGTCCACAAGATGAGTCTGGCGACACGCCGATCCGATCCCTCTGGCGCGGCGGTCGCGGAGGCTGCTCGTGCCGTTGCGTACCGGCGCACTATATGAACGGGGCTCTGTCTCCGTCCAGAGTCAAATGCGCTTAATCTCGAGGACTCGATCAAAATTAAACATAGCGCTGTTTTGGCGCAACACTCGTTTACCCTGTCAACGATAAGCCACGAGCTGTACACGGGCCCGCGTCTCTTCGTAGCCGCGATATCGTCATCGAGTCTTCGCGAAACGCTTCGTTCGGGAGTGGTCGCGGCGAGCAAATTCGTACATAGGTGCGCACCCGTGACACGGACGGACATGGTGGGGCTCGACGGGAGATGCCCGACTCATCGTCGACTCGGCCGGGACGCTTGACCTCGCCGGAGGATGCGACATCGAGCGGGCGTCGACCTGCGGGCCCGCCTGTCGCGGTGCTTCGTTCCTCTCTAAGAGCGTTCGCAAGCCCGAGCGCGTGCCACTCGATTCACACCGAATTGTTTCCGGCGTGAGGTATGCCGGCGAGTGACGGGCGATCGATCCACGATGTCGCAGTTCGCCAGGTTCCGCTTCGTCACCAGGTCGACGTGAGCCGCATCGCGCTTGTAGGGCGAAAGAGGCCCTCACTCGCTCAAGATCCGGCAAATGCCCCCTTTGTAGGGGCCGTTTGCTATCTTTCACGCATGAGTGCCTCGTCCCTGGCCCGACAAAGCCAACTCTCAAGCGGATACGCTGTCGATGTGTGGCTCGACGTCGAGCTGCAACCGATGATGAAGCTGTGGCAGGGGCACGGCGGCCACAGCAACTTCTTCCTCAGTGAGGAAGACGCGCGAGAAGCACGTGGCAGCTACCAGGGGTCGATGGCGTACAAAGTGGCCGAGTATTTATGGCGCCGAGCGCAGGTCGCCCCGAGCGAGAAGCACGGTTACCGCAGCGAGATTGTTGAGTTTGTGGTCGACATGCCAACCCCGGCGGCGATCGGCATTTGTCACGCGAATCCAGCGCTTGGCGCGGGTTCGGTGCTGCAATACTACGTCCCCGATTGGGGGGGCAATCTCTATCGCACTGGCCGGCGTCATGCCTTTCAGCGAACGTCCTACTAGGGGTCAAGTGGTCCCCGGGCGGGGCTAGAACCGGGCACCTCGTGCTCGCCGGCTCAGCCGGGCGGGCGCGGACGGTGCATTCATGGGGTGGATACTCCTCCGATCCGGACACGACCACAAGCGCTACGTCGGCTTCGGCAGGAGGTCCAAGGTGCGCTCCAGCTCCTCGGGGTCGATCCGAAAATCCTCACCCTCCCGCGACCCGACAACAAACGCGAAGATCTGATCGTCGCGATCGGTCAGGTCCTTGTACACACAAACGAATCGATGGGGCGGTTGTAGGGCCACCAACGCGCCCCCTCGATCGAGTAGCTGCAGCCCGTGGATGAGCCCGCTGCCTTCGACCCCAACGACTACGCGAGCCCCAGCACAGGCCGCAATGATCTGATCGACCTCCAGCTGCATTGGATCGATCACGCGAAAGCCCCGACGCTCGCGGAGCCGTTCGGCGAGTTCCATCTCGTTCACGAGAACCCGACGGGCCCCCGAACGGCCCCGCAAAATGAATACCCCCGCGTGCTGAGAGGGCTCGTGCGGCCCCAGCAACTTCGCACGAATCTCCCGGCATCGCCCGTGTTTGCTGCGGTTTTGCGTGCGGTCGTCGAAGACCACGAGCTCGCGGAAGAGAGTGGCGGCGTGGCGCTGCGGGGACATCCCCAGACGGCGTTCGTAAGCGGCTGTATGTGGTTCCTCCGGCTGCGCCGTGGCAACTGGTTGGCCCTCCTCAGCCGCGAGTAGATAGGTCGGACAATCGTCCATCAGCCAGTTGCCGAACCACTTGTTCCCGGGTTGACTGCAAAATAGCGCCCCGCGGTCGACCTCTTGGTCGATTCGCACGTCGAAACGACTGCGCAGGCGCGGGTGGAGGTGATCGGCCGCCCAGCCCTTGTAGACCGCGCCGTCGAGCAACACGGCGTCGCGGATCAGGTGAGCGACTGTGGGATCATGTTCGACGACCTCACCGCTTTCCATCTCCCGCCGCGGATGCCAGGTCTGAAATGGGCAACCGGTAACGCGCTCAAGCTGGCCCGGCAAGTACACCGCTCGCGCCCGCGGTGCAGCATGTCGCGGCGCGATCTCCCACGAACGTTCCGCCACGGCGCGTAGTGGCTGCACGTCTCGTCGCAGCAGCTTGCTGCGGACCATCTGCCAAATCGGCGCATAGTGAAGACGCGCCACGGCTAGATCTGACTTGTTAGCGCACTTTCCGAGCGAAGCTCGAAACCACCGTGAGCTCGTCGCCCGACGACCTCGGTGGGCGCGGGATGGCTGATAAAGTGCACAGGACTCGCCGTCACCCCGTACGCGCCAACACAGCCCATCGCGATCACATCGCCAACGCGCAGTTCAGGCAGATCTACTGACCGCCCCATGGTATCAAGCGACGTGCACAGCGGGCCCACGAGCTGTTGCGTGAGGGTTCCCGTAGCGTCGCGGCCGACAAGCGTGAACGGGTAGTTCTTGGGGATCACCATGCCGAACAGACCGGCGGCGGCGAGGTTGTGATGCATCCCGCCGTCGCAGATGCAAAATCTCGCGCCTCGAGACTGCTTGATATCAACCACCGTCGTGAGGTAGTGACCAGCTTCTCCGACCAGATAGCGGCCCGTCTCGAGGAGAAGCGTTGCGCCTGAATCGGCCGCCAACGCCGATAGCTCCGGTAACGTCGACGCGGCGATGGCCGTCAGATCAAGCGGGCGCTCGTTCGCATGATAGGGAATGCCCAGACCCGAACCAAACACGAGACGTTGTGGCCGGCGTTGAGCGAGCCCAATCGCCTCGCGGAACACGGCGCAGTTTCCCAGGTACATGCTTGTAATCGCCTCGCCTCGCAGACACTGGGCACCCGCGAACACGTGAAACCCAATGAGATCGAGGTGCGGTAGCGCGACAAGCTCCGGGATCACATCCACAAGCTGTTCTTGGTCAACCCCGAACGCCGTGGCCCGGCCGGACATCTGGGCACCGAATCCCGCCGCCAGCTCAGCGGGGGAAATTCGCAGCATGACGCGCTGTCGCGTGGCTCGGTGACCGGCGATCCGCTCCAGACGTCGCGCTTCGCCTAGCGACTCGAGAACAACCGCGTCAACGCCCGTTTCCACGGCAAACGCGAGTTCCTCGTCGCGTTTACCCGGGCCGGTGAACGAGACGGCTCCCGGCTCGAATCCGGCAGCAAGGACCCGGCGGAGCTCACCCGCAGAAGACACATCGACGAAGCGCAGACGCTCGCTAAGGTGAGCCAGGAGCAGCGGGTTCGGGTTGGCCTTGATAGCATACGACGGAGCGACGACCCCCCGGAACGCCGCGTCAACGTCGTGGAGACGTTGGTCGATGGCGTCGAGGTCGAGCACAAAGCACGGCGTTGGGTACTGCTCTAGTACGCTTCGGAGTAAGGCCTTCATGACGTGGGAAGTGGCTACGCGCTAGCGCGCTCCACGTAGTCCAGGACGCACTGCACACTATCGAAGTTTTCGAGTGTGACATCGCCTTGCGAAACGGTGATGCCCGCTTGCGTTTCCACCAGCATGATCAGATTGAGCTGATGGACCGAGTCGAGTTCACCGGTCGAAAACAGCGGTGTATCGATTGCGATCGAATCGTTTTTCGCTGAAGTTCGAACGAATTGGAGGAGAGCGTCGGCGTCAAGCGGCATAGTAACCTGGAGTCTGCGGCGAGAGAGAATAACTAGTGAACTACGAAGGCGTGTAGCGCCGGGCAACGCCGCTGACGTCGAGCTTACCGCTGCTCGTTCGCGGGAACGCCCCTTCGTGAAGGTGGACCCGCCGCGGCACCATATACGTGGGCATGTGCTGGCGGCAGTGCTCGAGGAGCTCGTTTGAAGAGAATGCAGAAGCATCGTGGACCGTCACGGCGACATGGACGGCCTGGCCTAGATCCAAGTCGTCGACGCCGAACGCGACAACTTCGCTCACCTGAGAACAAGCGGTGACGATCTCTTCGACCTCGGTCGGCGCGATGCGGAAGCCCGAAGACTTGATCATCGCGTCCCGTCGCCCGACGAACCACAGGTCGCCGTCGGCATCGCGCTTGACCAAGTCGCCGCTATAGACAACGGGCTCGTCGCCGATCAGATCGCGCAGCTGTGGACACGGCCGAATCTTCTCTGCAGTGGCGTCTGGTTTGCCCCAGTAGCCGGCGCTGACCAGCGGACCACGATGTACGAGCTCCCCCGTCTCGTTGTCCGCGCAAATGCCCGCTTCGTTGATGACAAAGACTTGGTTGTTGGGGATCGCGCGTCCCATCGAACCCTTTTTGGCATCGAAACGGCTAGGGGGCAGCCAGGTCGACCGAAACGCCTCAGTCAGGCCGTACATCAACACAATCTCAACGCCCGGGAAGACACGCGGCAGACCAGCCAGCGTGTCCGGGGGGATTTTGCCCCCCGAATTCGTGATGTAGCGCAAGGCGGGTAACTCGCAGGGCTGCTCGGACAAATAGGCCACTACGTTGCGCCACGTCGGCGGGACCGCGGCGAACCCCGTGCACGCGTGCTCGCGTAGCAGCTTGACCAACTCGCTGGCCATCGATACCGGCGCCAACACGATGGATCCACCGAGCAACATCATGGTGGTCAGCTGGTTCAGCCCGTAGTCGAAACTAAACGGCAGGATGCTCAACAGTCGATCGTCAGGCTCGTTGTTCAGGTAGTCCGCGACGGAGCGAGCCCCCTCGAGGACGTTGGTGTGGGTCAGCATCACGCCCTTCGGCCGCCCCGTTGATCCAGAAGTATAGAGAATTGCGGCGAGATCGGCCCCGATGCGGTCGGGGGGCGACGCTTGCCGACCCTTCCACTCGACGTCGGACCACGTTGCGACCTGCGGGTTGGCTGGGCCCGGCTCCGTGGGCGGTCCGTCGGTCGACAGTACGCACTCGAGCGCGGGCAGCGGCTCCTCTCGCCCTAAGGCCGCCCCGCCTTTGCGGCTGGTGATCAGGAACCGCACGTCGCAATCTGCTAGCACGTAGTCGCGTTGGCGAGGCGTCCACTGGTGATTGATGTTGACGAACACGCCACCGGCCAAACTTGCGCCAAGCATCGCGACAATCTCGTCGGTCGACTTGCGCAAGTGCACCGCGACGCGATCGCCGGGACGCAGCCCGCGGGCACGAAGCCACAGGGCCAGGCCGTGCACTCGCTCGATCAGGTCGGCGTAGCTCGTTTGATGAGAACCTTCGATGACGGCGATTCGAGTCCGTTCCGCGTCAGAGCGGACGAGCAACAGATCATGGACGCAACACCTTCTACGCATTCGATCGTGCCTCCGTCCGGTTTTGGCCCAGTGGGTTGAGGCGAGGCATGGGCCGCGCCGGCACACCGATGACTGTCGAGTCGTCGGGCATATCGGTCATGACGAGCGAGTTGGCTGAAATCCGGACGCGATCGCCGATGGTGACCCCGCCAAGAATGCACGCGCCTACGCCAATGAACACGTCATCGCCGATCGTTGGGGTTCCCGAACTCATGTTGGTGCCGATTGTCACGTTGTGCATGATCCCGCAGCGGTCGCCGATAATCGCATCAGGATGGATGGAAATGGGTCCTTCGGCATGGATAAGGTGGAGGTCCTCGCCGACACGCAGCCGAGCGTCCATCTGCACGCCGGTGGTAATCACGGAGAACAGCCTCAGCAAGCCGTAGATCTTGCTCGCAGCCCACCGCCAGGGAGGGAACCGGAGCGAGAGCGTGTACTGTCCGAAACGAAAGACAAGCATCGCCCAAACTGTTCGCTCGGTCAGACGACCACCGTGACGATGGTAGTCCGCTCGGCACGTTGTCACGAGCTCCCCCAGGGTTTTCGGGCGTCGCCATCGAGGCTGCGACCGGTCGAGACTCACGGGCCTATTTTTCCGCGGACGGCCTTCAAAGCAAGTCGGGAGATGGGCCATTTGCAAGTCGGTCGAGACCCATCGTCCGTGCGGGCTGGTGTCGCGCCGGTCGCGATCGGTTTGGATCCCGCCCGTGCGGGGTGCATCAGGAGAACGTGTTTCCGCTCGTGGCTTGAATCCGGGTGCGGCGCGGCGTCGGCTATGCGGGATAGGCCACTCAACAGTCGGGTGGGACGCGATACGTACCGCCTTCGCACCAACTGGGCCCGCACCGGTCCAGCACGCCGCCTCGCCACCCCTTCGTGACCCCGCCGGGCGCCTTCGTGTCACGAACTGGGAATGACCCGCGCCGGCGTCACCCGGCCCATCGCCGGCGCTCGGCTTCGCGGGCGACCGGGTCAAGCGGTGCCGCTCGGGAAGCGTCGGCACTCGTCTGCCGCTGCTCGGTTTCGACGATCGAGACGTTCTCGAGTTTGGTCGACGCCTCCCGCGTACAGTTTTGTTCGACTTGTCTCGCCTCCGTCGGTCGCGGTACGGGCGCGACCGGGAGGTTCGGCGGGTCGTGATCGATCGAAGTCTAGTATGTGTGACAACTGCGGACGTGGCGAGCGTTCAACCGTTGACAGCGCCCGGGGTTCGCCGGAGGCTACCGCAGCGCGGGCCGGTCGACCTCGTTGGCTCGCGAGCCGACATGAAGCCTCCGTACCATCGACACGCGTCCCCTTTATCCGTCGGGCTACTCGGGGTTCTCATCCTGACGAGTTGCTTCGCGGGCCAGCACGAGCCCACCGCGGGAAGTGACTCGCCCACCGCCGCCGGTGACACCGACAGTGGAGGCCCCGGCGAAGGGGTCGGAGACGACGATGACGGCTGGCCTCCCGGCGACGACGACGACTGGACCCCCCCCGGAGATGACGACGACGGTCCGCCAACGGGCGACGACGATGATGGAACCGGCGGAGACGATGATGACAACAAACCCGGCGACGATGACGATGTGAGCGATGATGATGATGCCGGCGACGATGATGACGCGGGCGACGATGATGACGCGGGCGACGACGATGACGCGG
>QKPP01000201.1 GCA_006508105.1 Myxococcales bacterium FL481
CGATGACGATGACGACGACGATGACGATGACGACGACGACGACGATGATGACGACGATGACGATGACGATGACGATGACGACGATGACGATGACGACGAGAATGAGGTCCCCGAAGACGACCTCAACGACGGGCCGATGGAGTTATGCCCGGGTGGGGGGGAGCCCGCCCCGTGTTCCGGTGGCATGTCGGACGGCTATCCGTGTCAGGAAACCTCGTTTGTATCTGTGGTAAGGGCGAGCGAGATGGACGGCGGGTCCATCAGCGACAGTTGGGGGTGGGAGCACCAACGTCGGGCTTTCGCGATCGTGGGTCACACGAAGGGCACATCCTTTCTCGACGTGACGGACGCCTGCGAGCCCAAGTATCTCGGCATGATGCCGCAGTCAGCCTCCGAGTCGAAGATCTGGCACGACATCAAGGTTCGCAAGGATCATGCTTTCGTGTGTAGCGAGGCCAAAAAACACGGCATGCAGGTGTTCGACCTCAAGCGCCTGCTGGACATGGACCCGGCCTCGGCATCCGCCAACCTCGACGCCGACAAACACTACGACAAGTTCGGCGCGTGCCACAACATGATCGCCCACGCCCAGGGCCCCTACGTGTCGGCGGTGGGCACAGACACGTGTTCGAGGGGGATGCACATTATTGATATCAGCGATCCGAAGGATCCTCAGCAGGTCGGCTGCTGGTCGGAAGCCGGATATGTGCACGATGTACATTGCGTCACCTACCAGGGGCCGGACGATGAACACGCCGGCAAGGAGATTTGCATCACTTCCAACGGCGGCGGGCATACGATTAGCGTTGTCGATTTCACCGACAAAGAGAATCCCATCGAGTTGGCGCGGCCGAAGTATCCGCAGGCGGCCTACAGCCATCAGGGTTGGATCTCACCGGACCATCGATTCTACTATCATGGTGACGAGCTGGACGAAGGGATGCTGGTCGATCAGACGCGCACCATCATCTGGGACATTCAGGACTTGGACGAGCCCGTCATCATCGACGACTACCTGAACCCGAACAGCAAGGCCATCGGCCACAACATGTACATTGTCAAAGGGCAATCGATCATGTACCAGGCCAACTACCAAGACGGTGTGCGGATTTTGGACATCAGCAACTCCGCAGATGGTCAACTGGTTGAAGTTGGGTATTTCGATGAGTCGCCGAACAACAGCGGCCACGGTTGGGCGGGGGCGTGGAACGTGTACCCGTTCTTCGACCACGGGGCGTTCATGATTTCCGGCGGTAAGGTGATGGTGCTGGCCACCACGAACCTGACGCCAGCTGGTCGCTAGTCTTCCCGGGGCGGGACTCGAGACTCGAGAGGCTTCGCGCGACCGAGTCGCCGCGAGGCTTGGTGTCTCGCGGCCGGGCGGCCACGGTTGATCGCGCGGTGACGTGGGCGCGAAGAAGGCCGCCCCTTCGCGGGGACTTTGCTCCCCAACCGGGGGTTGCGGCAGGCCTGGCCCGCGTGACCCGTCTGTGCCTCGCAAGCGCCGCACTCGGGTTCGACGTGCGCTTGACCGTGCGGGGTGGTCTCCTCCGCGACCGGGTCGATCCGGCCCGAGTCGATGGGCGCAGTGGCGCGGCCGGGTTCGGGGACGCGGCCGGGTTCGGGGGCGCGTCGATCGGTGTGAGCTACACTGGCGCGATGAGCGAAGACCAGATCTTCGTATTTCTACGCCAGATGTTCGTGGTCTTGTTGTTGGCCCGCTTGCTCGGCGAGCTGTTCCGAGCCGTCGACCAGCCGCCGATCGCCGGAGAGATCCTCGCGGGGGTCATCCTAGGGCAAACCGTGCTCGGGAACGTGTGGCCGGAGCTGTACTTGGCGTGGTTTCCGGTGGATCCGCTGCAACGGGGCATGCTCGACACAGCGGCCTACATCGGTGTCTTCTTGCTGCTGTTGGTCGTGGGCTTGGAAGTCGACGTGGGCTCGGCGTGGCGCATGCGGGGCAAGGCGTTCTTCGTGGCCGTGACCGGCGTACTGGTACCGCTGCTCGCGGGATGCGTGGCGGCATGGCTGTTGTTTGATCGCTTCAATGAGATCGAGGGCGCCAATCCGATCTACTTTTCGCTGTTCGTGGGGGTTTCGGTCTCGATCACAGCGATCACGGTGGTCGCCAAGGTGTTGTTCGACCTCAATGTGGTCAAGTCCGATATGGGGCTGTTGCTGCTCTCCGCGATGGCGATCAACGATCTCATGGGCTGGGTGATCCTTGCGCTGGTGATGGGATTTGTCGCGTCGGCCTCGAGTTCCGCGCACGCGAGCACCGACGTACAGCAGCTCGCGTTTGTCGTGGTCGGGATCATCGCCTTCGTGGGCGTTTGTGCGACCACCGGACGGCGCGTGGTGACTCGTTGCTTGCGGTGGTTTGACGAGCGCGGCCTGCCGACCCCCGCGACCCCGCTGACATTCGTGGTCGCGCTGGGTCTCGGTTGCGGGGTCGCAACGGCGGCGATCGGCATTCATCCCATCTTCGGGTTCTTTGTCGCGGGGCTGATGGCGAGCGACCATAATGCGCTCTCCGAACACACTCGCTCGGTGATAAGCCAGATGGTAGAGGCGGTGTTTGTGCCACTGTTCTTCGCCGGGATCAGTCTGCATGTCGATTTCGTGGCGAACTTCGATGTGTTGATGGTTTCGGTGGTGACGGCAGTCTCGATCGGCGGCAAGTTCCTGGGCGCGTGGCTGGGAGCCGGGTTGGCGCGACTGCCAAAGGCCGATCGCCTTAGCGTTGGCATTGCGCATACTCCCGGAGGGCCGATGGGTGTACTGCTGGCGTTGGTCGCCAAAGAAGCCGGCATCGTAGGTCCCGCGATGTTTGTGGCACTGGTCTTCGCGTCGATCGCCTCGTCGCTTTTCGTCGGCCCGGCCCTGGCGTGGTCGCTCCGGCGCAGCCAGGTGCCAGATAGTGTCGGATTTTTCTCACGCGAGGCGGTGGTGTTCAATGTGCAGGCCGACTCCCCGACGGGTTGTATTGACGAGCTCATCAGTAAGTTGATGGTGGTTCGGCCCGAGTTGTCGGCCGAGACGATCCGCCGGGTGGCGCACGGGCGCGAGCGGGTGCAAAGCACGGCGCTCGGCCAAGGGCTCGCGGTCCCGCACGCACGCGTGCCCGGAGTGGAAGTACCGCAGGTCGTCTTTGGAGTATCTCGTTCCGGTATCGAGTGGAATGCGGTTGATGACCACCGCGTGCACTTGGTCTTCTTCATTCTTACGCCAGCCGACGAGGCCGACACGCAATTGTCGATTTTGTCGTCGATCGGTCATGCGTTGAGCACCTCGACGGCGCGTGAGAGCCTGCTTTCGGCCCAGAATGAAGAGCAGTTGTGGACCCAATTGAGGCGGTGCTTGGTGGCCACGGCGACGCCCGCTCTTTCGTAGACCGACGAGGCCCGCAGGTGAGTGCGGGGCCACAGACCGCTCGTCTTCTAGCCGTGCGGCCCCTGGAGGCAACGGGTCCGTCGCGTGTCGCGAGGAGTCCTCGCAACGCGCTGTGTACCGTTCAGATCCGGGCCCCAGTGCGGAGCGACCTGGTGCCTCGTGGGACGAGTCGTCCCGGCCGGGTCTACAATGCGTCGACGTCCCAGTCGAACTCGTCGAGGAGCTCTTGCGCGGTCTTGTGCTCGATGGTGACGGTGATGTTGATGTCGGTCACTGGTTGGTCCGAGTCGTCGGTCTCCACGTGCTCGATCGCTTCCACCACGTCGAGGCCGCCGATGACCGTGCCGAACACCGTGTACTCGCCGTCGAGCCGGTGCACGCCCTCTTCGTTGCTGATGATGTAGAACTGACAGCCGTTCGAGAGCTTGCCCGGGTTCTCATCCCGACCCATGCCGACTGCCCCGTACTTGTGCGTGATGTCATCGTTGAACTCGGGCTCGATGAGCCAGGGCGAGTCGGGGAAGTGCTCCGAATCGTCGGGACATCCCGCTTGGATGACGAAATCTAGCGCGACACGGTTGAACGTCCACTGATCATACAGTTGTTCCTCTGCCAGCTCGATAAAGGTGGACTGATGCTCCGGCGTTTCGTCGTATAGCCAAAAATACATCTCGCCCTGCGGCGTGGCGACTTTGCCAACGGGATACGTCGGCTCGTCGTCGTCGTCGTCGTCGTCATCGTCGTCGTCATCGTCATCATCGTCGTCGTCATCGTCATCGTCATCGTCGTCATCATCGTCATCATCGTCATCATCGTCATCATCGTCATCGTCGTCGTCATCATCGTCATCATCGTCATCATCGTCATCATCGTCATCATCGT
>QKPP01000230.1 GCA_006508105.1 Myxococcales bacterium FL481
CATCATCGTCATCATCGTCATCATCGTCATCATCGTCATCATCGTCATCATCGCCATCATCGTCATCATCGTCATCATCGTCATCATCGTCATCATCGTCATCATCGTCAGAGCTGTCGTCGTCATCATCGTCACCCAAGCCCGGTAGATTCGCACCGTCTTCTGCATTCTCGTCGGCGCACCCTGTCACGGACAAGGCCCCCGCTACGAACAGTCCGCTGAGCACGGTCGACGAAACAAGTTGAGTGATCCCGGTGAACATCTGCGCCTCGTACAAGCGTCGGCGACCCGCCGCGTGCAGGTGGCACGGAGCGTCGGCGACAACTCTGTGTGGTGACCGAGTGGAGATAGCGCGACTTGCCGCGAGTTGACGGTGCGCCGGCCTGCTGTTTTGACGCGAAGCGTCTACATTCGGCGGGGGGGCCGTGCGTTCTCGGCATAAGCGACTATGCAGCAGCGTTGTGAACCCCCGCCTCGGCGGCGCCCCGGACCGTTCCTGGGCACCACCACGGGAGGTTGTCCGTTGATCGCGAACCCCGACCGTTCAAGTACATCTGAAACTGCCACGTCGATGCCGTTCTGCGCGTAACGTGCACCACGTTCGCTCGACCGAGGCACCATCGAGGAGGCGAATCGCCGCCGGGGATCCTGGCGCCACCGCGACTCGAATGGCAGCGGTCTTGGCCGTGCTGCTCCGTGGTCGTCTTGCGGGGCGGTCGGCCACCGATGGTCCGACCTTGCATGATCGACCCACCCGCAAGGCTCGCGCTGGATCCGCACTCCGTTCGGGGAACCGACGCTACGTCCGTGCCAACGGATTCGATCGAGCCCGTTGAAGGTAGCGGCTCGGCCTGCGGCGACGGACTGACGGTCGAGCCACACTCACCGCGACAATTGGTGACGGGCCCCACTCCAGGCGGCTGAGCCCGGCCAAGCGCTAGGTCGCGACGTCGGGCAAGATGTCGCCGATCTTGCCGTGGTCGTAGTCAATCGCCCACAGTTCATCCTTTTCGAGATGTCTCGACTCACCAAAACCAGCCCCGGGAGTCAGCTCGTACTCGGCCGGGTCTAGACCCATCGCCTGCGCCATCGTGTTGACGAAGCGATTGAACTGGACGCCCTCGATCACGGGGCCATCGTGCTGGCGAAATCGCACCGGTCGATTGTGGTCGATGTAGTCGATGTAGCGACCCGACTTGAGGTAGCCGCCGGCCCGCCCCCACACGGCGGTGGGCAGGCTGTAGTTGAGATGGTTAAAGCTCAGCTCGTTGGACCACACCACGAGGGCATGATGGAGCAACGACTCTCCGTCGGCTTGAGGCGCAGCCGCCAAGCCGTCGAGCAGGCGCATGATCACGTGCTGCGCCACCCATTCGGCGCCAAGGCTGAGCCAGCGAATGGCGTTTTCATCCCAGGTGTGGGCCTGATAGTGCCAGTTCTCGCGGCCCGCCGAGTCTGCGTTTTCCGAATCTCCCATGCCAAACACGTTGCCGTTGTCGTTGACAATCATCTTGGAGATATCGAGCGTGCACAGTCTTGTAACATCACAGCTTAGCGCAACGACGATGATATCCACCATGTCGTCGAACAGCTGGGTCACCTCCGTTACGTCGGCCTCAAACTCGCCGCCAGCGTCGAGGTCGTCGGGACGTGGCAGCTCGGGACAGTCCCCGCCCCCACCCTGGCTCTTGAGACGAGCCTCGAGCTCCGTCAGCCGCGTGACATGCTGATCGAGTAGCTGGCGGTCGGCTGAGCTCAGCTGGGCACTCGCCGCGACTCGACGATAGTCGTCGAGTACGCGGTCGATCATCAACACCCCGGGCTCAAGCTCCGACTCCCCCGGATCCTCGTGGCCCAAGCCGGCGAGAACCGCATCAAACGCGGTCCGCGGATTGACGTACGCTTGAGCCTGCGAGATGGCTTGCAGCCCGGTCGCCAACAGGTCGTTCGGGTCGACTGGTGCGTACGAGAAGGTGTTGCGGCGGCTGCCCAGGTGTAGGATTCTTGGTCCCGCAGGTGCGGTCGGGTAGACCTGCGGCGAGCGTGCCATGACCTGATCAATGGTCACATTAATCTGTGCGTCAAGGTACGGCCCGCCGGTCCCGTTTGTCCGCAATCCGAAATTGCCTAGCATCGCCCCATGGTTGTGATTGAGGTTGGGCATCACGTCCAATCCCCGGTACAAGGTCATGGCGTCATGGTGGCGATTGAAGCTCGTACTGAAAATGCGAGAGATCCCACTGTCAGCAAAGGCACCAAGCGGGGCCCATGTGCCATAGTATTCATTCCCGTCGGCGTGACGACCCGTCGCCTCCGGAAGCTGGTCGGTGAGCATCGCGCGGCCGTCGTCGGGGTGGGCCGTGAACCCGCCCGCGCCATCACCGGGGTAAAACGCCCGCAGCGGGGTGCCGCTGTACGTCTTGATGGCCACGAACCGGCGGGGCACGTCGGGCGCGGCCGCGTGCGCCCGACTCTGCAGGCCCCGGGGGAGCAACGACGGCAAGAGCGGCAGCGACAGCGCCGCCCCTCCGGCCCCCATGAGGAACATGCGTCGAGTGCGAAGATTCGTTTTCATGGTTTCTCTCGGGAGCGCTAGTCCTCGACCCGCTTGCGGCGAAACGAGGGCTCTTTGGCGACCGACAACAGTGCCTCGCGCAGATCCTGTCCGCCGGCGAGGCCCGCTTCAATCGTGGCAATCAAACAGTCATCGGCCGGCGTTGGCTCGCGCCGGTAGGTGAACCTGAAGTAGGTCTCGGCGAGACAGGCGTCCGTTTTGCCGCTCTCCACCATGCGCGTCACGAGCTCGGCCGCACCGTCAGTTGGACGATCGTCGCCGGGCTCGATCCGGGGGACGACCACGGAATCGACGACGGCCAACCCATGGTCGACACCCTCGGTATCGACCAATCGCTCCTGCTCCCGGTAGCGGCCGAGACCGTCGTAAGACTCAAGCGCGTAGCCGAGATCAGAGAACTGAACGTGACAGCCTTGGCACAGCGGGTCTTCCACCTTCGCTTCAAACGCGTCACGCGTGCTGGTTCCCGGTTCCGTCTCTGGCGGCGTGAGGGCCTCGGGAGGTAGGTCGGCGGGCGGAGGATTGACCGGATCACATAGGAGCGCCCGCCTCAGAAACGCGCCCCGACGAAACGGGTTCGTCGACCCGTCTGCGGTATACAGCAGCCCCGCCCGCGTCAGCAGCCCCGCCCGCTCTCCGGGGGGCATCGATGGCGGCGCCGACTGACCGTCCCAGATCGGGACGCCGTACAGCCCCGCCAATCGCTCATCCGTCGCGAAGCTGAGCTCGGAGTGCAGCGCGTCGCTCCAGGTTCGCTCGGGCTGGCCCAAGTAGTACAGAATCGATGCGAGCACTTCCTGCCGCATCGCATCGGCCAGGCCCTCGGTGTTCATGCCCTCGGACAAAACGTCGAGGCGCGGGCTGGCGGCGAACCCCCCGCGGTCGACGTGAAGCCACTCGCCGAAGAACTCGATCTGGGTCGCTTGCGTCAGCGGGTGTTCGTAGACTCGCTGCAGCTGATCCTGAAATCCGTCCTCAGTGGCCAGCGAACCGTCCTCGGCCGCCGCCCTCAGCTCGGCGTCGGGAGGCGCTCCCCAGAAGTGGAACGACAGACGCGACGCCAGCTCGTGCGGTGTCAACTCGATCGAATCGCCGTCCAGTTGCTCTCCTCGCGTCTCCAAGCGGTACAGGAAGCTCGGCGCCATGAGCGACTGGAACACCACAGCGAAGTGAACCTCGTGGCCGTCGAACGCCAACGCACGCACGATCGCGTCCTCGACCTCCTCGGGATCGACAGGGCGGCGATACGTCGCGCCCAGGTACCGCGGGACGTATTGCTCGAGGCAATCGCGATCCGCCTGCTCGACCGCGCACTCGTCGAGCACGGTTTGTCGGAGCTCGTCGCTCGTTTGGACCAAGGCCGCTATCCCTCGCGCCACCCGGTACCAGACCTCGATGTGTCGATCGCTGACGCGATGGTCTTCGCGTCCGAATGCCTCCGCGTCTTCGGGATCGTCCGCGGGTAGCGCGTCGAGCTCACTGCGAACGGCTTGCACCGCCCCCTCGCCGAACTGCTGGACCAGGGCGCGTTCGTAGTCCCCCGCTGCCAGTCGCACCAGCGGAGCGGCCAGTCCCGCGTCACACTCGTCGTCGTCGTCATCATCATCGTCGTCATCATCGTCATCGTCATCGCCATCATCGTCATCGTCATCGTCATCGTCATCGTCATCGTCGTCATCGTCATCGTCAT
>QKPP01000038.1 GCA_006508105.1 Myxococcales bacterium FL481
CGCCGCCGCCAGCGCAAAGGTCCAGAACCGTCTCGCCCGGCCGGGCCGCGGCGTCGCCGGTCGCGCTCGCCCTGTGTGGTAACTCCTGCGGCCGTATGTCTTTGACGACGCCATTCGAGCTCGTGCCGCGCCTGCTGACCGCGCTGCGTGAGCGTCGGCCCACCCGGGTGCTCGGAGTGGATGGAGGTTTCCGCGGTCTTGTGCTCGCGCGGGCGATGGCCGACCCGCGCGCGGAGGGGCCGTTGGTCTACGTCGCTCAAGATGCGGCGGCGGCCCAAGCCGTTGCCGCTGACGCGGCGTTCTTCGCTGGGATCGATGCGACGGACTTCGGGCCGGAGCGCGGCCGCGCGATCCTGGTCGTTCCCGCACCGGATGTGTCGCCCTACGCCGACGCGTCCCCGGATCCTCGCAACGTCGCGGCTCGGCTGGGTTGTCTCGAGCACATCCGCTGCGGCCAGGCGCGCTTGGTGGTGCTCAGCGTGCGGACACTGATGTCTTTGGTGATCCCGCTGGCCTCGTTCGAGACCCACCGACGAATCTGGAGCAAAGGCGAGTCGATCGAACGCTCAGAGGCCGTCGCGGCGCTCGACCGCGCGGGTTATCGGCGCGTGGATGTGGTCGAGGATCCGGGGACGTTCGCCGTGCGCGGGGCGGTTTTGGACGTCTTCACCGCCATCGATCGGTTTCCCACGCGCATCGAGTTTTTCGGCGACGAGATCGAGCGACTGCGGCGCTTCGACGCCGAGACCCAACGCAGTTTGCGGGAGGTCGATGATGTCGTCCTCGTGCACGCGCGTGAGACAATCGGCGCCACCGCGGCCCATCTGCGGCCGCGCATCCTCGCGTTGGGTGACGAGGTGGAGGCGCCCAGTAGCCGCACGCGCCAGGTGGTGGAGAATGTGACCAACGGGGTGGATTTCTTCGGTATCGAAGCTCTGACGCCGCTTTATCACGATGCCCTCGTTCCCCTGTGGACCTTCTTCCCCACGCAGACGCGCTGGTACGTCGATGACGCGCACGCGCTGCCCGAGCTGGCCCAGCGTCTAGCCCTCGACTACGCCGCCGCTTACGATCGCCGTCGCCACGAGCGGGACCTCGTGTGTCCACCGCAGCGGTTCTTCTGCGAGGTCTCGACCCTGCAAGCCAAACTCGAGCAAGCCGCCGTGTTGGGCGACCGGATCGACGTGTACGAGCCCGACGGTGACGATGGTCGCGCGCGAGTCCGGTGCCGGGTTGAACGCAATCTCGCGCTCAAGCGGGCCGTGGAAGCGGCTCGGGGCCAGCGCGGAGGAGAACTGTTGCGACCGCTGGTGGATCGTATTCGCCAACTCGATCGCGACGGCGGCTGGGAGGTTGTGTTGGTCGCGCCAAACACCGCACATGCCGATCGGCTCAGCGGCATGTTGCGTGGCTACGGGTTGTCGATCAAGTCACGCGACGGCGAGGGGGATGAGCCGATCCTCGACGCCGAGCGCGAGGTGCCGAACCACGCCGCCCGAGCCAACGTCAGGCTGCTGGCCGGGACCCTCAGCGACGGGTTTTGTGCCCCGGATGATCGGGTGTTGGTCGTCAGTGAGTCCGAAATCTTCGGTCGTGTGACGCGAACCAAGCAGCGGCGGCGCAAGCGAGCGGGCCTGGCGAGCTTGTCTCAGCTTCACGTGGGCGACTACGTGGTGCACAGCATGCACGGGGTGGGGCGGTACCACGGCTTGGTCCGCCTGCCGGGCAAAGCGATGGATTTCGTCCATCTGGAGTACGCGTCACAGCAAAAGCTCTACTTGCCGGTTTATCGCGTCAATGAAGTCGAGCGCTACCTGTCGGCCGAGGCCAAAGAGCCCAAGCTTGACAAGATGGGCGGGCAGACATTCGCTGCCAAGACCGGCAAGGTCAAAGCCGAGGTCCGTCAGATGGCCGAGGAGTTGCTGGTCTTGTACGCGGAGCGCGAGGCGATGGGGGGGCACGCTTACCCAGAGCCGGACGACATGTACGCGCAGTTTGAGGCGACATTCCCCTTCGAAGAGACGCCCGATCAGCTCGATGCGATCGAGGCGGTGCAGCGCGATCTGACCCGCGAACAGCCGATGGATCGCATCGTGTGTGGTGACGTGGGGTTCGGCAAGACCGAAGTTGCGCTGCGAGCCGCATTCCGAGCGGCGAGCTCGGGCAAACAAGTGGCCGTGCTGGCGCCGACCACCGTGCTGGTGCAGCAGCACTTCCTCACCTTCACCGATCGCATGAGCGTGTTCCCGCTCAAAGTTGGGGTGCTCAATCGATTTCAATCTGGCGCAGATCGGCGTCGCGTGGTGGAAGGGGTCCGCTCAGGCCAAATCGATATCGTCGTCGGTACGCATCGACTGTTGAGCAAAGATGTGCGCTTCCGAGACTTGGGGTTGGTCATCATCGACGAAGAGCAACGGTTCGGGGTTGCGCAAAAGGAGCGGTTCAAAAAGCTCAAGGCCAAAGTCGATGTCCTGACCCTGACCGCCACCCCGATCCCCCGCACGTTGCACATGGGCCTGTTGGGTTTGCGGGAGGTCAGTTTGATCCTCACCGCGCCCGCCAATCGTCTCGCGGTCAAAACCTATCTGACTCGGTCGAGCGACGCAGTTTTGGAGGAAGGCATTCGCCGCGAGATAGCGCGGGGTGGACAGGTCTTTTATGTCGTGCCGCGGGTTTTGGGTATCGAAGAGCACGCGGTGCGAATTCGCGAGCTCGTCCCCGATGCCCGGGTAGTCGTCGCGCACGGGCAGATGCCGCCCGACTTGCTTGAACGCACGATGTTCGACTTCATCGAGCACCGGGCGGACGTGTTGATCTCGACGACGATTATCGAAAGCGGACTCGACATCCCGCGGGCAAACACGATGTTCATTGCCCGTGCGGACAACTTCGGTCTCAGTCAGCTGTATCAGCTGCGCGGACGCATCGGTCGCTCCCGTTTGCGCGCACACTGCTACTTGATGGTCAACTCGCTCGAGAAGCTCAACCCCGAGGCGAAGCGCCGGCTAGAGGCGATCCAGCGTCACACGGATCTCGGGTCAGGGTTCAATGTGGCGTCGGAGGACCTTGAGATCCGTGGAGCGGGGGACATTTTGGGCAAACGCCAGGCCGGTAGCATCGCGGCGGTGGGGTTCGAGGCCTACGCCCGGCTCTTGGAAGAGGCCGTGGCCGAGCTGCGTGGCGACCCGATCACGCGGGATCAAGATCCCGAACTGAGCTTCTCGGCGCCCGCGTTCTTGCCCGACACCTATGTCGAGGACACCGGGCAGCGGCTCGAGTTTTACCGCCGGTTGTCGGCGGCGGACGATGTGGACGACGTGCATGATACGTTGGCTGAACTGCACGACCGTTTCGGCGAGCTCCCGGATGAGGTGCGAAACCTCGGACTCGTGATGGCCTGCAAAGCCCACGGTCGTCGGCTACGCGCAACCGCACTAGAGCTCGTCGGACATCGTTTCAGCGTGCGGCTCGGTTCGGACACCCCCCTCACTGGGGGCGTTGCGGCGCGTCTCGAGGCGACAACCGGCGGACGATTCCGCCTCGACAGCGGCACACGCATCGTGGTGCGAATTGCGGCTGAGCTGGCGGACGAACGGGAACAGCTGGAGGCCTGCGAGCGCGCCCTCGCGGAGCTGGGCCGACTGTCGGTGGCGGGCGCCTGACGACGCGATCGCCACAAACCGTGCGGTCCGGCGACGCCGACTTGACAGCCTTGGAGCGGACCGACTCGCGCCGATCTACTTCGCTTTGTATCGCGTCCAGCGTTGAGTACCGGACCGCCGAACCTTGCCGGACTCGACGAGTCGGGCCAAGGCGGCGCGCAGCTGCGGCTGTGTGCCACCCACCGCCGATTCAAGATCGCTGATGGCCAGCGTTTGCTTGCTGGACTTGAGCGCCGAGAGCAAGGCTGCGTCGTAGTCGGCGCGGTCACTCGCGGTGCGCAGGGTGATGTTTGTGGTCCCGCGACGTCGCGTGGTCTTGGCGGGAGACTTGTGGGCGACCGCTCGGCTGACCTTCTTGGCCGAACTGTTCTTAGCCGAACTGTTCTTGGCCGAACTGTTCTTGGCCGAACTGTTCTTGGCCGAACTGTTCTTGGCCGAACTTTTCTTGGTCGAACTGTTCTTGGCCGAACTTTTCTTGGCCGAGCTTTTCTTGGTCGAACTGTTCTTAGCCGAACTCTTCTTGGCCGAACTCTTCTTGGCCTTGGCCTTGGCCTTGGCCTTGGCCTTGGCCTTGGCGGCCTCGGTGACCGTCGCCTTCGCG
>QKPP01000183.1 GCA_006508105.1 Myxococcales bacterium FL481
CTCACCTCCGTGAGTGAGGCGCGTGCGAAAGCCGGCCCGATGCACGCCGATGTGGTCGAATTCCTCGAGCGCCGCAAGGCGTGGGCCAAGAAACCCAGGGTGCGGCGCAAGTACTGTAAGTAGCCGTCACAACAACCGCGCCAAGCGGTCCAGCCCCGTCTGCCAGCGGCTCGGCTCGGTCAACAACGACACCACCACGTACGGCCCGGCAAGCCCGTACAGCGCCGCGGGCTGGACCACGACGCCCGCCGATTGCCACAACACGGTGGCCCACGCGAAGTCAGAGTTGACGGTTGGCGCCAGACGATCCAGCCCGTCGTGCACCTGGGGCAGTCGCAGCAGCATTGACCAGCCCCCCTCGCAGGGCAGCACGGAGATCGGCGCGTGGGCCATTCGGTCGATCGCCACGCGATAGTTCGCCCGCAGTCTTTGACGAATCTCGGCCTGGACCGCCGGCAGATGCTCGAGGATCTGCGGCAGTGCCAGTTGTACTGGAGTCGCAACACTCAAGAACAGATCGCTGACTCGCGTGAGTCGATGCATCAGCGCCTGCACCCGAGAATCGTCGCCGGTCGCTACCCCCCAAGCGAGCTTGAGCTGCGGGAGCGCGGCCACTTTCGACAGCCCCGACAGCACCACGGTCAGGCCGGCCGCCTGATCGACGGCGGTCGGCACGTACGACGACGCCGGCATGACCGGGTAGTCGGCGAACACCTCATCGACGACCAATGTGATGTCGGCGTCGATGCACAAGGCTCGTAGCGCGTCCAACTCGTCGCGCCGCAGGTAGCAGCCGAGGGGGTTGCTCGGTGCCACCGCGATAACGGCCCCGACTCGTCGACCCACGCCGCGGCAACGTTGCCAGGCGGACTCGACGCTCGAGCGGGGCATGAACCAGGTGCCGTCGTACTCGAGCCCGTAGCGCTCGACGTGCACGCCGGCCACATCGGCGAGAAAGTCGAACAGTGGATACCCGGGCGACGGCACCAAAACGGCGTCCCCGGGGTCGCAGGTGACGGCAAGCAGCTGAGCGTAGGCCTCGCTGGTGCTTGCGGTCAGCCAGACCTGGTCGGGCTCACAGAGGCCGCCGCGCCCGCGGTGGTACTCGGCGACGGCAGCGCGCGCCTGAGGAACCCCCGCAGAACAGGGAGAGTAGTGGCGCGCATCCACCTCTGCGAGGAAGCGCAGCAAGCGGCCGGGGGCCTCGAATCCCAACCGGGTGGGATTCGCGACGGTGAGGTCCGCCGGCGGGTCGTCGCCCGCGCCCCGCAAACGTGGACCGGCGTGCGACGGCGCGACGTCGTGGCCCCAGTCCGTCCGGCGAGAGAACACCTCTCCAGCTAGCGGTTGTCGTCAAGGAACACGCCACGCAAGTCGATGGAACCCATCGCCAGCCACGCGTCGCTCTCCGGCGCCGCGATGTGCTGGACGTTGAGGCCGATACCAACCGCGACCATCTCGGCCGGAAAGAAGCGATACCCGGTCTTGAGTCCAAGCGCGCTGCCGATGTTGTGGGTCTTGACGGCGATCGTGCCCACTCCGATCGAAGCGGCGGCGTACGGCCCGGTTTTTCCGAACGGCGCAAACTCGACGCGAGGCCCGACCACGGCCGTGTACAACTGGCGAGCGATCGTGTTGCCACCGCGAAGCGGCGGGAGACAGGACCCGCAGGGGGCACGATGCCTCAGCGTTTGAGGAGCCTCGCCCGAACGACCGCTCGTGTACTCGTCGTCTGCGACGAGATTGATCGGCTGCTCGATGTGATTGAAAAATCCGCCGACGGTCCAGCGACGGTTGAGGATGAATCCAAAACCGATGTCGAAGAAGATGCCGTGGGCCGTGTCGTTGAGATAGTTGGGATGGCTGAGAAGCCCCCCGCCGTAGCCCATCGCGAACGTGAACTCGGAGTTGCGTTCGGTGATGCGAGAGGGACCAGTTTGCCGGTGGGCGGAGCCCGACGGCCCGTCCCCGGCCTGTGCCAAGCCAGGCACCAAGCCGGCCGCGACGAGAGCACACAGACCGAGGAGACGAGACAACTGGGAAGAACTCATGACAGCGTGCTAGCACGCGAAATGAGAGGGCGGCAAGGCATCCAGGAGTGAATTAGCCACTGAATAGCACCCGGTTCGCGCGCGCGCAGAACCCTTTCGGAAAAGCGAAAAACCCCGTCAACGGGTTGAGGCGCACCGGACATCAGTGACTGAGTCGGCGCGGCCGGGCCCGCGACCGCGCGGCGACGCGGCGCCGGAGCGCGACGCCTCGGGGCGACGCCCGCCATGGGCTCCGCAGGGGCAAAAGGGGTTGGGTTATGGCCGCCGACGCGGTCCGTCGTGGACCCCCGAAGTTGGGGCCTCCAGCGCCGTCCGATATGGTTGCGGCGATGGCTCTCCGTGACGCGCTCCGGGTCCCCCCAGCTAGCCAGCCGGTTCAACACTGGCACGTGTCGCCGGTGATCGACACGGCCGCCTACGCGTTTAGCTGGCTGTGGGTGCTGGTGCCGTTGACGCTGCTCGGCGACGAGCGACTCGACTACGTCGTGGTCTATCTGATCATCTTGGCGTTGACCGATGTTCACCGTCACTTCAACTTCCCGTTGGTCTTACTGGACCGCCAGGTTCGCCGTACGCATCCGGCTCGCTTCGTCCTGTTCCCGACGGTGATGCTGGCCCTGTTCTTCGCCAGCCCGTGGCTGATCGTCAACCACGTGTACTTTTGTGCGGCCGACATCGGCGCCATGGTGGCGTATACCGTCGTGATGCTCCAAGTGTGTCGACGCGATGGTAGCTCCATCGCGTTGCCGTGGACTCGGTACGCGCTGGCCATCGGAGTTCCCGCCGCCGTCGCCGGCCTCGCTTGGCCGTCGGCTCGAGGCGTCGACCTCGATCCGGGCTGGTGGTGGCTCGCAGCCGCGATGTGCTCCGCAAGCGCCATCGAACTCGACACCCGTCGTCGGCAGACATCGCCGACGCCCTCGAAGCGCCGCTGGTTCGCTCCTGGCTTGATTCTCGCCATCATGTGCGGAGTGCTCATTGCCGATCCGTATATTGATAGTGCAACTCGGCACGCCGGCATCCCAACAAGAACTCTGTTCAATACCGTCGCGATCTTCGCCGGATCGTGGAACATCTGGCACATCTACATGCAAAAGTACGGGATCTTGCGCATGTATGCGGCCAAGAGCGGCCGGGTCGAGAAACTGCCCGGATGGCTCGACCGCGTCCTCGTGTTTTGCTGGCTGCCCCTGTACTTCGCGTGGCTAGGCCCCACCTACCGCGAGCTCGTATTCAAGTACTTTCGCCGCGGTAACCACATCCTCCCCGATGTCGTCGCCTTCTTCGACCGCATTCAGTTTGTCGCCGTGCCAGTCGCCGTTGCGATCATCGTGATCGGCCTCGTACTGTGGCTGCGCCGCGAGTACCAGGCGACCGGCTGGCGCAACCGTCCGCGCCTGGTCATGGCACTGGGGACCACGCTCATGGCCAGCGCCTTCGTGCTGGTCGACCCGGTCAAGGCCTACCTCGCGTACGCCTTTTCCCACGCGGTTGAGTACATGGTGTTTGTGTGGGCGTACCAGCGCAAACGCTACCAACACCGGCTCGACCACAATCCACCGCTGGGCCGCGTGCTGGCCCGGCCGGCACTGGCCTACCTCACGTTCGTGCTGGGCCTTGCCGCGGTGTTCTTGTACTTCAAGTATTTCGGACGCTACATCATGCCTTCGGCCACCCAACCCCGCGCGTTCGGCCTGCGCACCGCATCCATCGTCCTGTACTGGAGTATCTACCAGTCAATGGTCCACTTCTACTGGGACGGGTTTATGTGGAAGATGCGAATGTCGAGCCTGCGAGCCCACCTTTAGTGGGCATCGAGGGTGACCAGTCGCGAGCAAGCTCGAAGCCGCAGCGGCGATGCGCCGCGACTTCGAGCTTGCCCGACAACTGGGCCGGGAGGTCTCGCGCCGGAGGGGGCGCGGCACCTCGCCCGGGGACTAGATCGGGGTGCCGCCTTTCCCCTCACAGTCGCTCTTGCTGACTTTCACCCAGCCCTTGCCCTTGCACTCGTTTTGGCCCGAGCACTTGTGTGCCCCTTTGACGGCACATTCGCTTTCACCTTTGCAGGTGTTGACGCCTTGGCACTTGACCAAGTCGTTCGGTCCGGCGGATCCGGGGTCGGCCGTTCCTCCGGACTTGTCACAAGCACCGAGGAAAAGGCCGGCGGCAGCAATGGCGATGGTATTGGCGAGAGAATGGCTCATGATGCTCCTTGCTAGGCAAACGACCCGCGGTTGTGCGCGTCGGCAATCAAACTCCGATGGGAGCGCGGAGGTTACCCGCCGCGGCCGACCAGCGTCAGCTGGCGGCACCGCACGGCGCGGCTCGCAAGCGCGCGAACACGCTGGCTCACCGGCTCGCTTCTAGGACACCGCGAACCGCGGCACGCTGATGCGTTCGCTGCGGCAGCTCGGGCACCGGCTCGGTCGCGCCAAGCGGCGCCGCTGCTCGAAGCGAAACCCACACTCGACGCACCGGGCCGGGATGACCACGAGCTGATGGGGACCACGGCGCATGCTTTGAGCCAGATGCTCGAGGTGTTCGACCACGTCTTTTTCGCGAATCCGCACCGCCGCCGACAACTCGAGCGCCGTTTGGGGCTCGGTCGTCAGTGCGGCCTGCAGGGACGCACGAACGGTGGCGGTGCGGCCCATCAAACCGGCGCCAGTACGCCGCGGCGACCCTACCCGACGCGGCATTGTTCGAGCCCCAGCCAACGCGACACGACGTGCCGATAGCGGGCGAAAACCCGGTACCCCAACCACTCGAGCGGCAGCAAGACCGGCACGGCGTAGAGCATCGCCACCGCCACTGACCACGGGAAGCGCCGCAACAACACTCGATTGACCGCCCACGGACCCGCGGAGACGCGACCCCCGGGCCGGACAAGCTGCACCTCGCGGTGGCAAGCAGCGGCGGTCAGACCCCACGCGGCCAGTTCCTCGTCGCCGAACCGCTGATACGGCTCGAAGCGAATCTCCGTCTGCGGGTGATGCGCCGCTTCGCGCTCGGCTAGCCACGCACAAACGCCGCAGTCACCGTCGTACAGCACCCGCGTGGGTTCGTTGGCTGAGCCGAGCGTCACGACGAGAGTATAGCCCGGCGTACACTTCCTACCCGCAGGTGCCGAAACGGGTATCGCGGCCGCTCGAGCGACGACTCGCGCACGCGAGCCGAGCGTCCGGGCCGCGGACCCTCCCGCGAATGCCCCTTTCGCGGGAAACACGCTTCTGGATAATGGTGTGCCAACCTAGGAGATGTAGGACGATGAAGGCCACCAGCATACCAAGCCAAGACGTGATGATGCGTCTGCGCGAAGAGACACGACATCAGCAACGCAACGCTGAAGCGATTCCGTTCAGTCGAGCTCTGATCCTGCGCGCGCTGCCGTGCTGGCGCTACGTCGGCCAACTCCGCGCGCTGTATACGATTCATCGCGCACTCGAGTCGGCCCTGGCCGCCTCCGCCCACCCGACGGTGACCAAGGTCTGGCACGACGGGCTGTGCAAACGAGCCCTGTTGGCGGATGACCTCGAATTCTTCGCCCCGTTCCGCCACGCGGAGGATATCCGCGCGGCTCGTGCCGCCCATCGATTCGCGCAACGGATCGGCACCGTGGCCCGCGCCGCGCCGGTCGCCCTGCTCGGCTACTTGTACGTCCTCGAGGGGGCGACGTTGGGCACGGCCGTCGTGCATCGGCACGTCGCCGAGGCCTACGGACTCGAGCAGGGATCCGGCTTGGCCTACTATCGCGCCTATGGCAACGACGTCCGTTCGCGCTGGCACGACTTCAAAGCGCGGATGAACGCGGCCGTCGAGAAGGACCGAGAGCAGGACCTGGTCGTCCAGGGCGCCCGAGAGGGCTACCGCTACATCTCGGCGGTGCTCGGCGCGCTATCCGCTGACCTGCCGCCACTGCCGGTCGCGCCGGCGATGGCGTAGTTCTCGACGTCACCCGCTCCGCGCTCGCGCCGATCGACGAGACGTCTCACGAGCTCGCACGCTCTGAGCGTGGCGGTCGTCGCGACCGAGGATTGCTTGGGGCGCCAGGGATCGGAAACGGCGACCACGGCCAAGCCGGCCCCGCGGAGTGGGTGGCCTCAGGCCCGCTAGCGTCCGTTTCGCGCCCGCCGACGCGGCGTCGGAACGGATGCCCAAGTTCCCGACGTCTGCCGCGTCGTGGAGGGGGCGAATTACACGCGCGCAAGACCTGCGCTGGCCCGCGCCCAGCTTGCACGAGCATCGAACGTGTGAATACTCGCCTACCGAACGGTAGATAGATGTCGCCTCCGCTGCTCCTGCCCGTCGCCCTGCTCGCTGCTCTCTACCACCGCGCCCCCACAGAACCGCCCGCAGCGCCGCCCGGGCAGCCGGCAGCGGTGCCGGGGGCCTCGCCACAAGCGAACCGTCCCTCCCCCGTCGGCACGCCGACGCCGGCGAGCGCATCGCCCGCAACCGCGCAGACCAGCTCGGCGCCCGATGCGCAATCGGCGGACACCGGGGTCGATGAGTACCAAGACAACGTCTTGGCCGCGCTGGCCCCCCAAATGGGGGGATTGACTGCGGCCGAAGTGGCCCGGCGGGCCGCCGTGTCGGCGCCGGCGATGGCTGTCAAGCGCGCCGAGCTCAAGGCGACCGCGGCGGATCTCGATCGCACGATGGTGCGCTACATCCCGTCGCTGAACCTCACGGGCAGCTACATCCGCAACAACAAGGTGGACATCGATCTTGGCGGGGAGGGGGCGTCGGTCGGCGCGCTCAACGAGGGACCCATCGTGGTCGGCCCGTGTCCCGACAATCCCGCCACACAGTGTGTCGTCGACTCCGGGGGCGTCCCGGTGATGGCGGCCGGGTTTGCGCCGTTCGACATTCCAGTCAACAACTACTCGCTCCAAGCGGCCCTGAGCGTCCCGTTCTCGGAGTACGCGATGCGCCTGCTCCCCGCCAAACGCGGTTCGGAGAGCGAACTCGGCGCGGCGGAGCTGCGGCGTGACGCGGAGCAAGTCCGCGTCCAGCTCGACGCTCAGCTGGCGTACTACGACTGGCTTCGCGCCGTCGCCCAGTTGGCTGTGGCCGAGCGCAGCATTACCAGCGCCAGTGCGCGGCTGGTCGACGGACAAGCGGGTCTCGCCGCCGGCACTCTGACCAGCACCGACGTGCTGCGGCTCGAGGATCTCGTGTCGTCCGCGGAGGTTTCGCGGGTTCGGGCCGCGAGCTTCGAGCGGCTAGCGCGACAACACCTCGGCGTGATCATGGAAGAGCCCGAGATCGGGTTCAAAGTCGGCGAAGACGTGTTCGAGCCGGTGCCGACGCTGGCCTCGTGGGGGGCGCGCGAAGACTTGGTGCACGAGGGCCAAACCAACCGGCTCGAGATCCGCTCGATGCTGCGTTCCGCCGATGCGCTCGACTACGCCGTACGGGCATTGCGGGGCGACTTGTACCCGCAGCTCGCCGGCATTGCGGATGTGACCCACGCCAACCCCAACCAGCGATTCTTCCCCGCGACGAACGAGTGGAACACGAGCTGGATGGTCGGTCTGAGCCTGACTTGGCAACTCGGACGGTTCCTCGACGCCCGCCTGCTGCGGACGAACCTCCGCGCCCAAGAAGACGTCGTGCAAGCCCAGGTCCTCGAAATGCGGCGCGCGATCGAGCTCGAGGTCAACGCCGCATGGGAGGAGTACACGCGGGCTCAGGCTGCACTCGTGTTCGATCAGCGCTCCGCGACGGTGGCCCAGGCGGCTTACGACGAGCAGGTGGCGCTGTACCGGGCCGGGGAAGCCACCACGACCGACATCTTGCAGGCGGAGCTGGCTCGCATGAACGCGACGCTGCGCGAGGTCAACGATCGCATCGACTTGCACGTCGCGAAGGCCAAGCTCGACCGCGCATCGGGCCGCATGCAGCCCGCCCACGCGGAGGCAAGCCCATGAGTCCGCGGCCGGGCCACGCGGGCCGAGAGTTGCGCGACGCGATTATGCGCGCTGCGACTCGGTTGTTCGCGGACCAAGGATTCGCGGCCACCTCGATCCGGCAGATTGTCGAGGCCTGCCGCTGCACGAACCCCTCGCTTTACTACTACTTCCCCAGCAAGGACGATCTCTACCGCAAGGTCGTCGAAGCCCACATCGCCCAAGTGACGCAGTTTATTCGTGACTGCGGGAACCAACCGGGCTCCGTCCGCGACCGCTTGCGCGGGGCGCTGGTCATCTTGGCGACCTACGGGCGGCAATACCCCGAGTCCTTTCGCCTGCTTCACCGCATTGATTCCAACGCACAAGACCGAGCTCCCGACGTCGACGTCTCTGGCGCCCGACGGGTGCACCTCGAGTTGATGAGCCACATCTTGGAGCAAGGCGTCGAGTCGGGCGAGATCCGGGCGACGGTCGACCCGACGTTGGCCGCCCTCGCGCTGGCCGGAATTGTCCACTTTCAGCTGCAACACGCAATGTGTACTGGCGCGTGGGACGAGGACACCATCTCGCGCACGCTCGATCTTCTCTTCGATGGAATCGCCGCATGAATCGCTCGATCCGTTCATCCCTATTCGCCCTGTTCACCTGCACGACACTAGCTGGTTGCGACGGCGGTGCGGAGACCGACCCCGATCGGCCCCCGGCCGGCGGCGACCCCAAGGCGGCTCCGATCGTCACCGCGACCCGCGTCGAGGCGGCGGTCGTCAAACCCAGTCAAACCGCGCTGCGCCTGGTCCGTCCCGGTGAGGTTGAGCCGTCACGCGACGCCGACGTCGCCTCGGCTCTCGGCGGGTTCATCGAGCACGTGGCGGTCGACGTCGGCGATGAGGTCAAAGCCGGCGGCCTCATCGCGAAAATCGACACGAAGATGCAGGTGGCCCAACGCGAGCTGGCGGACGTCGAGGTGGCCGAAGCCCGGCGGGAGTTGAGCCGCCTGCAGAATCTAGGGAGCGCGGTGGCGAAGAGCCGGACAGACGCCGCGCAGACCCGTCTCGAACGGGCCTTGGCCCAACAGCGCATCTCGCAGATCCGAGCCACTCGCAGCATCGTACGAGCGCCGTTCGCCGGCGTGATCTCCCGCATCTCCGCGGATCGGGGCGAAGTCGCGGCCCCCGGAGCCCCGATCGCACGCATCATCCAGCTCGACCCTGCGATCGTGTCGGTGTCGATCTCCGACCGCGACGTCGCGGGGCTCGCCGTCGACGACGAAGCCTTTGTCACGACCGGCGGGCAGGCGAAGCGCCTGCGTGGCAAAATTCAGCGCATCGAACCGACCGCGGATATGAAGACGCGGTCGTTTCGCGTCGAGGTCGCCATCGAAAGCGGAGCTGCCGCCCTCCGACCGGGCATGATCGCCAATGTTGAGTTCCGCGGGGACGACACCACCGAACGCATGGTGATCCCCCAGGACCTCTTGGTCACCAAACTCGAGGCCAACGGCGTGTTCCTGGTCGGCAAGGACTCCAAAGCCGTCTGGCGCGCGCTCACGTTGGGCTCGTTGGTAGGCGAACAGATCGTCGTGGAATCCGGCTTGTCCGCGGGCGACCGCGTGGTATCGACCGGACAGCGAGCGTTGTCTGACGGCGACCCCCTGCTCGTGACGCGTGAGGGTCGTTGCTGCGTCGGCGGACGAATCGTCTTCGGTGATCCGCGTTCCGTCGCACAAAACGACAAGAAGGGCCCCCCCTCCTCCGACACCAAACCGGCGGCGAAAGCCGACGCGAAGGAACCCACACCGTGATACGTACCATTGTCGACCGTGCCTCCACGGTCTGGCTGCTCGTCGTGTGCGTCCTTTTGTTCGGGATGTCGACGTACACGTCACTACCGCGTGAAGCCGCGCCGGATATCGATATTCCGGTCGTCATGGTCACGACCCCCTACCAGGGCGTCTCGCCGGCCGACGTCGAGTCGTTGGTCACGACCCCCATCGAAAACGAACTCGCGGGGGTCAAAGACGTCAAAAAGATGAGCTCGACCTCGGCCGAGGGCGTCAGTCTGATCACCCTCGAGTTCGAGCCCGAGGCCGACATCGACGAAGCCCTCCAGCGGGTCCGAGATCGAGTGAGTCGCGCACGGTCGTCTATCCCCGAGGACACCGAAGAGACCACGGTCAACGAGATCTCGTTCGCCGACATGCCGATTCTGATCGTGACACTCGCGGGCGGCGTCGAGGAAGAAGAGCTCAAACGGCTCGGCGAGGAGCTCGAAGAAAAAGTCGAGCGCATCCCCGGGGTGCTCAACGCCGAACTCAGTGGCGGCCGCACCCGCGAGATTCAAGTCTACGTCGATCCGGTGCGTCTCGAGCACTACGCGCTGAGCATGAACGACGTCATCGGGGCGATTCGCGATGAAAACGTCAACATTCCCGGTGGGGATATCGCCGTCGGCGACACCAACTACCTCGTTCGTGTACCCGGCGAGTTTGAGACCCCCGCGGACGTCGAGGACGTCGCGATCAAGCGCCGCGGTGACCGTCCTGTGTTTGTCAGCGACGTCGCTCGCGTCGTCGACGGGTTTGCGCGGCGCTCGACCTACGCCCGAATGAACGGGGAAGCGGCCGTCTCCTTGGCGATCAGCAAACGTACCGGCGCGAACATCTTGGAGCTCAGCGAAGCCGTGAAGGCCGAAGTGGCCGAGCAGGCCAAGGGCTGGCCCGAGGGCGTCCGCTACCGAGCGCTCGGCGACCAGTCGAAGATGATTCGCGACATGGTTTCCGACTTGGAGAACGGAATCATTACCGCGTTGCTCTTGGTGGTCAGCGTCATCATGTTCTTCATGGGCGTGCGCAACAGCTTGTTCGTTGCCATTGCGATCCCGCTGTCCTTTCTGCTGGGCATCATGATGCTGTCGTGGGTCGGCACGACGCTCAACATGATCGTGCTGTTTTCGTTGATCTTGGCGCTGGGCATGCTTGTCGACAACGCCATCGTCATTGTCGAAAACGTCTACCGGCATCTCGAAGAGGGGAAATCGAAGCTCGACGCCGCGGTTGTCGGCACCCGCGAAGTTGCGATGGCGGTGACCGCGTCGACCGCCACGACCGTCGCGGCCTTCGCCCCGCTGCTGTGGTGGACCGGGCTGATGGGCGAGTTTATGGGGTATCTGCCCTTGACGGTGATCCTCGTGTTGGTGGCGTCGTTGGTGGTCGCCATCGCGGTCTTGCCGGTGATCACATCCGGTCTGGTCAAGCTGGGGCGGACATCTGGACTCGACGAGGACGGGAACATCCGTCGCGGCTTGATCCTGCGGTCGTACCGGCGATTGCTCGAAGGCTCGATTCGGTTCCGATACCTGTCCGCGGGCATCGGCGTGGCGACGTTGATCGGTAGCTTCATGGCCTACGGTGAAATGAACCACGGCACCGAGTTCTTCCCCGAGACCGAACCGAACCGCGCGACGATCATGGTCAAAGCCCCCGACGGCACCGACCTCGAAGCCACCGACTCGATCGTCCGCAAAGTCGAGGGGATCTTGGCCGAGGTGGAGAATGTCGACGTCTACGTCGCCGAGGTCGGCGTCAGTGGGAACGGCCAAGACCCCATCGCGGCCGCCGCAAATGCCGCGAACCAAGCACGCGTGACCATCGACTTTCTGCCCGATGCGCCAAGCGCCGAAGGCGATGACAAGGTTCGCGTGGAGCTCACCAGCAGCACCGTGGAGGAGATTCGCCAACAGATCGAGATCATCCCCGGCGCCGAAATCTCCATCCAAAAGGAAGTGATGGGTCCGCCCGTAGGCGCTCCGATTGCAGTTGAGGTTGCCGGCGACGACTTTCGTGAGGTGGGGGAACTTGCGGGTCGCGTGCGCCGGGACCTGTCCGGCATCGACGGTACCGCGAAACTCACCGACAACTACCGCGTGGGCCGACCCGAAATGCGATTGCGCATCAACCGGGGCGCGGCCAAACGGGTCGGCGCCAGCACCCAAGCCGTCGCGGGCGCAGTGCGCACCGCGATCGCCGGCACCAAAGCCACTGCGCTTCGCGACGGAGAGGATGAGTACGACATCGTCGTGCAACTCGATCCGAAGTCGCGACGGGACATGCAATCGATCCTCGCCATGCGGATTCCCGGTCGTGAGGACACCAGCCCCGACACCTTTGCGGTGCCACTCGCCTCTGTGGCGAGTTACGAGATCGCGGGCGGAAGCGGGTCCATTCGCCACATCGACCAGGATCTGGTGGTGACCATCGAAGGGCAGATCGCGGAGGGCTACAACCAAAACGAGGTGCAGCAGGCGGTCATGAAATGGATCGAGACGGCCGACATTCCGCCGGGCTTCGATATCCGCTTGGGTGGGGCGAATGACGAGCAAAAGGACGCTCAGGAGTTTTTGCAGCGTGCCTTTGCCATCGCCATCTTCCTCATTGCAACGGTGCTGGTCAGCCAGTTCAATCGCTTCGACCTCCCGCTGATCATCCTGGCCTCGGTCGTGTTGTCACTCGTGGGGGTGCTGTGGGGGCTGATTCTCACCGGTACGCCATTTGGCATCATCATGACCGGCTTGGGGGTCATCTCCTTAGCGGGGGTCGTGGTCAACAATGCGATCGTGCTGCTCGACTATGTCGAGCAACTGCGTAGTGAGGGCCGAACCATGCACGAAGCGTTGGTTCGCGCGGGGATGGCCCGGTTCCGACCCGTGATTTTGACCGCGCTCACGACGATCTTGGGGCTGGTCCCGATGGCGTTGGGCATCGGCATCGACTTCGCTCCGGTGGCCGCCGGCCACCTGCCGGTGGTGATGGCGGGCACTCAGAGCGCGCAATGGTGGGGGCCGATGGCGGTCGCGGTGATCTTCGGCCTCGCATTCGCCACGCTACTGACGCTCGTGCTAGTGCCAACGATGTATTCAATACTCGAGGACTTCCGCCGCATGTTCCAAGCGATCCTGCAGACCGTGGGCTTGAGTTCGGGACCGGCGGCCGACGACGCGACGGACAAGTCGGAGAGCGACGCGCCCGTGGACGACAACCCGTCGACCACCAAGCCGCCCCCGGCGTCGATCAGCACCAGCGCACCCGCCGAATAGCCGGCGGCGCCGAAGGACGCCGACGCCAGCCACCGTCACCGCGCGAGCCGGGCGGCGCGGTGCGGTCACGTTCGCGGGTCGGCCCCGAGCCCGCGAGACAGAGACAGACGCTGGCGGCTCCCGACGCTGGCCCGTGACCTCGCGTGAAGGGCCCCGGCTGTCCGCGGTGGCCGGAGCAACTCCCCCGCCGCCCCGGCGCGGTCGCCCACCTGCACCGGCTCGAGCGCGCCGGGCAGGACAAAGAACCGACTCATCCGGCAGCGAGAGCGCCGCAGCTGCTCGCGGCATCGTCTCCGACGGGCAAACAACGCTCTCGTACGACCAAGACCCCTAGCGGCGGGCGGAGTGAGACTCGCCCGCCGCTTGCCCCGCGCGAAAAACGACCGATCGCCTTGGAATCCCGCTTCGATTCCTGCCGCGCTCTGAATCTCCTCAGCGCGAAATAGGGCCCCCCGCTCCACCGCGGAGCGGGGGGGAGTGTCGATTCAGCTATGGTCCACCAGCCCAGCTCCCGAGTGCGTATCGCGGGAACTCCGAATCGACGCTTCGGTCTTACCAGCATCGGATTGCAGATGCAACTCAATTGCTACAACGATCTGATGCACTCGAACCGGTCGTCCCGCTCCCCCGTTCGTCGCGAGCAGCGCTCCGCGTGAACGCGCAGTTGCTCCGCGAAGATCGCGGTCTATCTTCGCCGGCGAGATGGGATCCGGGGCCCAGTACTCCCACGCGGAGCACCTTCGCCGCGTCGTGCGGCTCGGGATCCCGCT
This sequence comes from Myxococcales bacterium FL481, assembly GCA_006508105.1. Lineage (GTDB taxonomy): Bacteria > Myxococcota_A > Polyangia > Nannocystales > Nannocystaceae > FL481. The sequence goes on from QKPP01000183.1 coordinate 13,828, forward strand.
CGTCGTGGCCCAGCTCGGCACGATGGCCCTGGGCGTGGTCGACACGCTGATGTTGGGCCAAGTCGGCGTGCACGAGCTCGACGCCGCGGCCCTGGCGAACGCCTGGCAGTGGGGGTCTCTCGTGTTCGGGATGGGCGTGATGATGGGTCTGGACCCGATCATCAGCCAGGCGCATGGCGCGGGCGATCCGCGCCGACTCGCGTTGGCGCTGCAGCGGGGGGTCGTCGTCGCGCTCGGGACCAGCGTGCCTATCACCGCGCTGTGGTGGTTCACCGAAGAAGGGCTGCGCCTGGTCGGCCAGGACCCACAGCTCGCCCAAGCGGCCGGAGAGTACGCGCGGGTGCAATGGCCGAGCATCGCCCCGTTTCTGATCTACCTCGGACTGCGCAGCTATCTGCAGGGTCGACGCATCGTCGCGCCGGCGGTGTGGATCATGCTGATTGCCAACGGCTTCAATATCGTCGGCAACTGGGCGCTGATCTGGGGCCACCTCGGCCTGCCGCCGCTCGGACTGATCGGGGCGGGCATCGCCACCGGGGCCACCCGCTCGTTTTTGTGTGTGGGTACGCTGGCGTGGATCTTCGCATTCGGACTGCACCGCGCCGCCTGGATCCCGTGGAGTCGCGAGGCGGTGGCGCGCCGCGGCCTGCGAGAGGTGTTGGACCACGGTCTGCCAGTGGGTCTGCAGTACAGCCTCGAATCGTGGGCGTTTCACGGCTCGACGCTGCTCGCCGGCTGGTTGGGCAAGCTCGAACTCGCGGCCCATGCCATCGTGTTTAACCTAGCGGCCGTCTCGTTTATGATGCCCCTTGGCGTGTCGATGGCGGCGGCGACCACGGTTGGCAACCACATCGGCGCCCGGCAGCCCGAGGACGCGCTACGCTCGGCTTGGGTGAGCTTCGCACTCGGCGGACTGGTGATGGCACTTTCCGCCGCCGTGTTCGTGGGGCTGCGGTGGGAATTGCCGGTCCTGTACACGGCCGACTCGCAGGTAGTCGCGATCGCCGCCGCCACCCTTCCCGTCGCCGCGACCTTTCAGATCTTCGATGGCGTTCAAGCGGTCGGCGGAGGCGTGCTGCGCGGGATGGGCAACACGCGACCCGCGGTGCACTTCAACTTCCTGGGCTACTACGTGCTGGGACTGCCCGCCGGGGCGTATCTCGCGTTTGTCGCCGACTACGGCCTGCAAGGCCTGTGGTGGGGCTTTGCGATCGGATTGTCCTGCGTGGCGATCCTACTGATCTTGTGGGTGAAGATCCGCGGGCCGCGACAGGTGAGCTGAGCCGCCCCCGACCGCACGTCCCGTGACTAGGCCGCGCGACCCCGCCGCGGCTGGCGAGACATCCCGACGAGCCACGCGAGCGCGAGCCAGATCGGACTCGCCGGGTGCTCGCCCGACGTCGAAGTCACCGAGCATCCGTCCGCACCGCCATCGCCCCCACCGGCGGCGTCATCGTCATCGTCATCGTC
>QKPP01000278.1 GCA_006508105.1 Myxococcales bacterium FL481
GCGCCACGTCGGGCAGGCCTGCGCCACGTCGGGCAGGCCTGCGCCACGTCGGGCACGCCTACGCCACGTCGGGCACGCCTCTGCGCCACGTCGGGAACGCCTGCGCCACGTCGGGCACGCCTGCGCCACGTCGGGAACGTGTGGATCCGGGAGAGCCGCGTGAACCCTTGGCGGAGACCGAGCTGATCCGAGGCCGTCGCTGGATCGACGCGCTGGTCGCGTGTCCGGGCTCCGGAGAGACGAATACCGCATGCTCGACGCTCTCCGATCCCGATCTGTAATGGCCTCGACTACGAAGCGAACGCTCTGTCGAGAGTCCTCGTCAGTTTGGTTAGGTACCTTTCGTGCGAATCTGCGCCGAGAGGATGACCACCACTCCCCGCGAGACGTCGGCTGCTATGGTCGCGCGGCTATGAAGATTAGACGTTCCCTTACGCTGCTCCTCTGCCTTGCGGTCGCGCCCTTCGCCTGCGGAGACGACGAAGCACCGAACAACGGCAACAACACCGGCGATGACGACGATGACGACGATGACGACGATGACGACGACGACGACAAGCCCGATGCCGTACGCGGTGGGGCCATCTACGACAAGTTCTGGGTCGTCGTCGACGCCGATGAGCCTGAAGATGATCACCCGCTATGGGAGGATCGGCCCGACCAGGATTCCAATGATCGCACCGGTTCCGACACTTGGCGCTGCAAAGAGTGCCATGGCTGGGACTACAAGGGCGTCGATGGTGTCTACGGTGATGGCGACCACAAGACCGGGTTCGCAGGGGTCTTGGAGTCTGACTTGTCGGTTGACGATCTTGTCGAGGAGATCGGGGACAACCACGGGTATAGCGATGCCGGGATGGATGAGAAAGACATCCTGGATGTCGCGACGTTTGTGGCCGAGATGCTCGTCGACGTCGATGACTTCATCGATGAGGACGCGTTCAACGGGGATGAAGACGCCGGGGAGGAGCACTACGAGGACGCTTGCGCCGGGTGTCACGGGGAAGACGGCCTCGACGACGAACCGCCGGGCAGCGAAGGGGATTTCGAAGACTTCCCGGGGCTGATTGCCACCGAAAACCCCTGGGAGTTTCTTCACAAGATTCGCTTCGGCCAGCCGGGCACGCAGATGCCGCCGCTGGCAGACATGCTCAGCGACGAGGAGCTCAGCGACCTGGGGGCCTACTCGCAGTCGCTGCCAACCTCGGACGACTAAGCCTGACGACAAGCGGCCGCGCGTTTGAGTCCTTCGAGCAAGCGGCTCGAGCACGGCGACACCGAGGCGCTCTGCCGCTGTGCGACGCAGCTCAGCGATCACGGGCGCCTCGCTCGTTTGCGACTTTGGGGCAGGGCAGCCGTCATGAACCCAGTTCGCTCGCCTTCGGTCGAGCGGTCCGGCGGATCCGGTGAGGGGGGCACCGACGACGAGTGGCGCTTCGCGCCCGCGGCGGGCCTAGTGCCGAAAGGTGTCCACGGCGGTCTTGCCCCCGGCGTCATAGCTGGCGGCCTTGGCCCGCGCTTGGGCCAACCCGCTGGTTCGCAGTACCCAGAGCCGATGCACGCCGACGACTTCTTCGTTCTCGCGAGCGAAGATCTCGATGAGGTTGTTGCCCGGGGTCAGCGGGACGTCGGCGGCAAACTCGAGCTTTCCCGCGCTCGGGTCGGAGGCGGCCTGATAAAACACCTTCTGCGGTCCGCCGAACGGATCGCGGGAGCGGTTCACGACCGTGACGAAAACGTCTCGCAGGGCATCTTCGTCACTGGCCAGTCCGCTGAGGTGAACCACCTCGCCTTCGGTCTGGGTGACCGCGCCCACGAGCGCGATGCGGGGTGGTGAGACCGAGAGCACGCTGGTCACCGGATCGGAGCGTTTGGCCCGGCTCCCCAGCGAGGCCGCTCCGAGCTGGGCGAAGGCCATGCGGTCGCCAAGATCCACCCGCGTCCAGCCGTTGGCGATCCCGCGGGTTTTGAGTCGGGCGCCGGCCGGGGCCCGAGCGACGACCTGTGCTTCGTCGTAGATGTCGGCGAACAGGTCCAGCGGAGCCGAGGTGCTCACCGATCCCGGCTCGCCTCCGAAATCGGGGCTTTGGTCGTGGACCGGCAACGCGATCTTCTCGCTCAGCACCTCCCCCATTTTGTTGTCCGACACACCAAGCTGCAGCTCGGGGACCTCGCGACCTTTCTTGACCGAGAAATCAAACAGCGCGACGCCGGACTTACCGGGCTCGATCTTGCCGATCTGCTCGCGCCCAGACTCGAGGAAGATCGTTTCTCCGAAGAAGTTTCGCAGATGGACCCAGGTATCGAGAGCCGCACCCTCGCCGATGTTACGCACCTCGACCCGCAGCTTGGCCTTTTCGTCGACCTGCAACGCGCCGTCGCCGTTGCCCACGATGCCCTCGCCGAGCGCGGGGTCGTCGAGGACCTGGTACCCGTAGGCAAACAGCGGGCGCGCCAGACCTTGTGCGCTGACGTCGATCGAGGTCTGCGACGCGCTGCTGACGGAAGCGCGATGCAGTTCAGAAAAGTGAAAATCGATGCGATCGGTCCGGGACAGCTCGTGCTCGGAGACTGAGAGTTTGAGCGTGGCGGTTCGCGTCTTGCCGGGCTCGATTTTGCCGAAGAACAGCTCACGCTCATCGAAGTAGTTGTAGTCGCTGTCGGAGATGGCTCGGACGCGGTACGCGGGGGCGCTACCGGTGTTGGTGACCGACACGGTCAGGTTGCCGATTTCGCCGCCGCGAATCACGTTGCCCGGGCGGTCGGTCTTGGTGGCTACCTGCAAGGTGGCCGCCTGTCCCTCGGCCGGGGCGTCACCCCGCGACCAATCGATGTCGCGCTCACTGAGCGCCTTGGCGATGCGTTGGTTTTGTTTGTCGGTCTGCTCATCGAGAAACTCACCGATGCTCGCAAGCGACACGTCACGTCGCGGGCTGGGCATCCACGAGACCAAGTCCAACGCGATGCGGATCTCGGGGTCTGCCAGATATGTGAGCGCCTCCTCGCTGACTTTTCGTTCGGCGTAGCGAGCCTTGAGCTGGTCATGGGACAGACCACCCAACGAGCTTTTGGTGGCGAAGTACAGCGTGCCCTTGGCGGACCGTTCGCGCCGCGCCGAACTGTGGTCGAGATGGGCGGCGAGCGACTCCTCGCGCAGTATGTCGAAGCGCTTGCGACCGAAAAAGGAGATGTTCTCCTTGCCGATCTCAACGGGAATCGTCTCAAGATCGGTGCTGACGCCGACCGATTGGATCGAGACGTCGCCGGGGGTCAGGTACTGCGCTGTGGTGAGCTTGAGGGCGAGCTCTTTGTCGTTGACGCGGCGGTCGTGGAGCACCTGCACCGAGCCCTTGCCGAACGTGCGACGGCCGATGATCAGCGCCCGGTCGTGATTCTTGAGGGCGCCGGCGACGATTTCGGTGGCGGAGGCGGAGGCCTGGTTGACCAGCACCACCAACGGCACGTTGGGGAAGTCGTAGCGCTTGTCGGCTTTGTTCTCTTCACGGCTGTTCGAGGCCCCCACCGTCGACACGATGGTGCCCGAGCCCAAGAAGGCGTCTGCGACCTCGACAGCGGCGGTGAGCAGACCACCGGGGTTGCTCCGCATGTCTAGCACCAGGCCACTGACTTCGCTCTTCTCGAACTCGTTGAGCTTGGCGAGCAGCTCTTTGGCGGTGGTTTGGGAGAAGTTGCGGGGGATTTGAACGAACCCGACCGTCGCCTTGCGTCCGTTTGCGTCCGTGGCGGGAAATGTCGCCGCCTTGACGCTGTCAAGCTTGATGACGGCGCGGGTGATGTCGAGTCGGATCGGCTTGGCAACGCCGTCGCGTCGGACGTAGACCGCGACGGTGGTCCCGGGCGCGCCGCGCAGACGGGTTACGGCGTCGTTGAGCGTCATCGCCACCGTGGACTCCTCGTCGATTTGGATGATGCGATCGCCGGCACTGAGCCCCGCGTCTTGGGCCGGGTTGCCGTCGAGGATGCGCAGCACCGTGAGCAGCCCGTCTCGCTGGCCCACCTCGATGCCCAGACCACCGAAGCTCCCCTTGGTGGTGGCTTTCATGCTCTCGAAGTCTTCCGGGCGCAGTAGATTGGTGTGCGGGTCCAGCGTGCCCAGCAGACCCTCGACCACCGCGTATTCGGCCTTTTGGCGATCTTCCGCGTCGAGGTCGGCGTTGGCTTCGACGAACGTGAACGCTTCTCGCAGATGAGGTCCGACCGCCCACAACGCCGTTACCTGGCCGGGGAACTCGCGCTCGGCGGTGCCCACTCGCACCCGGATCCGGTCGGTCTCTTCCACGTGTTCGACCAAGACCGCGGGTATGGCGGATTCGAGGGCCTCGAGCCCGGCCAGTGTCATCGCCCGTGGGTCGATACGACTGGGCTCGACGTAGTACTTGCTGATGTTCCACAAGGCCCAGTCGAGCACGCGGAGTTGACCGTCGTTCTCATTGCCGTCGGCGCGGGTCCTCTCGGCGCTGCCCGACAAGTTAGCTTGTGCGTGCGTATCACCAATCGCCGTCAACCCGAGCGCGGCGAACAGCGAGCCGAGCACGATAAGGGGTGTGGTGGCCTTGTGAACCCGCGAGTTGGAGCTAGACACGTACCCTCAGTCTAGCTCGCTGCCGGTTGGCCGGCCACGGTCGGCGCCCGGGCGCGGGCCTTCGCCGAACGCCCCACCCGAGGGGCTGGCGCGAACTCCGGTGGCTCCCGCTCCGCCGCTGCGGCCATCCCGTGGGTCGCGTTGGCTCCGGGTGTGCGCGTGCCACCGGGTCGGCGGCGGTCGTTCGAGGTTGTCAGGTGTGTGGGGCATGGGGTTAGAGTTGGCGCTCCCTGGCGTTCGCCATGACCCATTCCGGAGCCGACGACAAACTCTCCTCACCCGCGGTGGACTCGAGCGTGCCCCGTGCGCAGCTCGGATCATCCCCTCTCGCGGACGGGGGCGAAGAAGATGAGGCGGTGGTCGACGCCACCGCCGTTGCGCGTGTGCAGACCGCCGCGCCCCCGCAGCCCGCAACGGCCCCGGGCGACGATGAGGCGGACGCGACGGAAACCGCCTTGGCGGAGGCTGAGCCCGCGACGGACGAAGAACTCGACGCTATCTCCAGCGCATTGGCACCGGCTGCTCCGGCGGGGTCGACGGCGCTGGCCCTGCGCGACCCCTTGGCCGCGTACATGGCGGAGGCGCGCAAGTATCCGTTGCTGTCGCGCGAGGAGGAACGCGAGCTGGCGGTCCGATGGATCGAAACCGGGGATCCGCAGGCGGGGCGACGGCTGGTCACGTCCAACCTGCGGCTAGTCGTCAAAATCGCCAACGAGTACCGTCGCGGCTATCACAGTCTGCTCGACCTAGTGCAAGAGGGGAACCTCGGCCTGCTCAAAGCGGTGCAAAAGTTCGATCCGTACCGCGACGTCAAGCTGTCGACCTACTCTGGCTGGTGGATCCGAGCCTACATTCTCAAGTTCATTTTGAACAACTGGCGCCTGGTCAAAATCGGCACCACCCAAAACCAGCGCAAGCTGTTCTACAACCTGCGCAAGCAAAGCGACGCCCTCAAAGCAGCCGGGGTCGACCCGTCCCCCGAAGCCCTCGCGCAAGCGCTCGACGTGTCACCCGAGGAAGTCGTCGAGATGCAAAAGCGCATGTCGTCGCCCGATTCCTCGCTCAACGCCCCGGTGCGCGGCGACGAGGACGGGACGCGTACCCGCATGGATCTGCTCGAAGACGCGGATCCGGGGCCCGCCGGCCACGTGGAGTCCGATGAGTTCAAGCACATGCTGGCCGACCGGCTTCAGACCTTCGGGGCCACGCTCAGCGGCCGTGAGCTCGAGATCTTTCGCGATCGATTGGTGGCTGACGACCCGATCACACTGCAAGAGCTTGGTGATCGTTGGGGCGTGAGCCGAGAACGAGCGCGTCAGCTGGAAAAACGGATGATTTTGCGGCTGCGCGAGTTCCTGCAACAAGAACTGGGCGACGCGGTGCAGATCGCACTAGGCCATGAGTAGGCCCGCGGCACCGGGCCGCGGAGGCGCTGCATCGGCGAACGGGCCGGGTTCCACCATGTTCGGGAGACGGGTTCACCCCGCGGTGATCGACGTTTGATGGAGACGTCGGCGGATCTCGACCCGCCTCCCGCGGGGACGCTCGTGCTCGTGGGCACGCCGTTGGGCAACCGAGCGGATCTAAGCTCCCGGGCCCGCGACGCGATCCTGGCGGCAGATCTGCTGCTATGCGAAGACACCCGCAGTCCGTCGCGGCTGCTCGGTGCACAAGTCGGGCTGCCCCCGCGGGTGAGCTGCTTCGCCGGGAACGAGGCGTCGCGGGTGGAGCGTTTGCTCGCGGCGTTGGGCGAGGGCAAGTGTGTGGTCTATCTTTCTGAGGCCGGGCTGCCGGTGTGGAGCGACCCCGGCAGCCGCTTGGTGCGGGCGGCGGTGGCCGCTGGCTATGCGGTCGATGTGATCCCAGCCGCCACTGCGGCGAGTGTGGCGTTGTGCCTCAGCGGGTTCGATGCCAACGGCGCGACGTTTTTTGGTTTCCTCGAGCGGTCGGGCCGAGGACGGGCCCGCGCGCTGGCGCAAGTCTCACGCAACGAAGGCCCAAGCTTGCTTTATGAGGCCGGGAACCGGGTGCCCGGGTTGCTGCGTGACCTGGCGCAGTTCGAAAACCTGTCCACGCGACCGATGGTCGTGGCCCGCGAGCTCACCAAGTTGCATCAGGAAGTGCGGCGCGGCAGCGTGGCCGAACTGAGCGAACAACTGGTGGAACCCCTGCGCGGGGAAGTCAGCATCGTGGTCGATGGGGCCGGGCCGGCCGCAACCGGCTCCGAAGAGGTTCAGGTGGCCGCTCGGCGCGTGCTCGAGCTCATGCTGGACGACAGCATGCGTCCCCGAGCCCGGGCCCGCGAGCTGGCGGCACTGACCGGGCTCGCTGCCAACGAGATCTACGAGCGGCTGTCGGGCTCGCGCTGAGTTTGGGCCGTTCCGCGACGCGACCCCGTGTCGGTCGCGGTGCCACTAGAACGTGAGCCAAAACCGGGCGAAACCGCGGACGTTGAGCATGTCGTCCACCGCGTATCGCCGGCCGACATTGTCGATCACGTCACGACGTATCGGGTTGACGTCCGTCGTCTCGGCCTCGACGACGTCGGGATCGCCGGTTGTTCCGGGGTCACCACGGTCGGCCGAGGTGACGAAGTGTCGGGTTGTCGTGCCGAGATTGGCCCCCACGACCAAGCGCGCGTACGAACTCAGGTGAACGTTGAGCGCAACGCGCAGCGCGAACTCGGCGTAGTTTTGTACCGTGGTGATCCCGTTGAACTTGGAGCAACCGCCGCTGTTGGGTGCCTGGTTGGCCACCGCGAGGTAGTCAGAATGGGCCAACGGGTTGGCTTTCGCGTGTGCCACCGCGGCCGCGATGTTGCAGCGGGCGCGACCGGGGTTGTTGGTCCCCACCAGAGCGGGGCTGTCGGACAGCAGCTCCCACACTTCGCTGTACTCACGTCCGTCGTAGCGCAGGTTCGTGCTGCCGGAGAAGGCGAGCGCGATTTTCTGGTGGGTCGCCTTGCGCTCCCACGGGATGATCTCGCCCCCGACAAAGAACCCGGCGGTCGACATCGGATTGAACTTGTCTTGGGCGTCGCCGTACCGCTTGAACTGTGAGCCGCTGGCGCGCAGTCCTTGGCGCCAGTGGACGCCGAAGTAGGGCTCGAGGAACCGGTGTCGGTGACTCAGCGCGGTCCAGGCTCCGAGTTCGTGGATCCCCCGACCGACGTACTCGTTGGCCTCGGTCAGCGAGCTATCGATGGCGATGTCTCGGGTGAATCGCATGGGTTTGCCGACGGCGAAACGACCTTCGAGCGCGAGGATCCACGTGGGCAAGTGCGGGTAGCGGCGTTGGTTGATCAGCGCCTTTTTGATTCCGACATACAGTTGGTCGACACCGCGACGGGTGGGTCCTCGAAAGATTGTCTCCGTGTCTTCGCCGGTGAAGCTCCCGTACGCTTCGTTGGGGGCGGACGCGTCGAAGCCGTCGCGCGGAATGATCGAATCGCGGATGGTGGAGCTGTTGTTTTTGTTGACGCAGTCGGCCTGCGACTCGCCCGTGGCTCCGCCCACGTCGTCGCCAAACGTGCACGGCTCGGTGCGTTGGTCCAGCGCGTAGCTGCGGTCGTCGGACACCACGATCGGCACGTCGAGATACAGCGACAGGTCGTGGAACAGCCCGATCTCCAGGCGAGGGGTGACGGTCTGGCGGCTCTGCTGGTAGACGAGGTCCTTGGCCAGCCGGTTGGATCCGTTCGCGCGGCCCCACTCGCGCAGGATGGACGCTCGCTTGAAGTTGTAGTCGTAGGCGACGCCGAAGTGGAGGTCGAAGGGGTTGTCCTCTTCGAACGAAGACGCGATGCGGGTCACCTCGCCGGCTCGAGCCGCGCTCGGTGAGACGAGAGCAAACCCAAAAAGGCCGACGAAGGGAAGGAGAGCGCGAACTGTTCGCATGCGGTACCTGGCGCGGGCGAAGATACGAGGAAACGCCGGCGCACGCTAGCAGCGCACGGCCGCGAGCGTCAACTTCGGGGCGGGCTGACGCCGGCTTGGCGGCGACGAACGAGCTACCCGTTGTCGGGCGGCTCGCGCAGTCCGAGCTCTTTCATCTTCGATTGCAAGCTTCGTCGCGAGATGCCCAACAGCCGGGCCGAGCGGGTCACGTTGCTGTCGGTCTGGCGCAAAGCCTCGCGAATCAGCGACTCCTCGACGAGGCGCGAACCGGCTTTGACCGCTTCTTTGAGATCGAGTCCGAGACTGGAAAGTGGGAGCCGAACGTGGCGTTCGTCACTGGTCCCTGCCTCGCCCCCGTCCGCGGTGGTGTCTGCTGTGCGGTTTGCGCAGCTCACGGAGTCGGGAAGCTCGTCCACCGTGACCCGATCTTCTGACGCGAACAAGACCATTCGCTCGATCAGGTTCTCGAGCTCTCGGATGTTCCCGGGCCAGGTGTACGCGCACAACACCGCCAGCGCGTCGTCGGTGAACCCCGCGACCGACTTGCCCAGCCGATCGTTGCAGCGGGCCACGAAGTGGTCCACCAGCAACGGGATGTCCTCGGGGCGTTGGTGCAGGGCCGGCAATGAGATCGGGACGACGTTGAGGCGGTAGTACAGGTCGTCCCGAAAGCGATTGTTGGCGATTTCGGCGGCAAGATCTCGGTTGGTTGCCGCGATCAGGCGCACATTGACGCGCACCGTCTTCATTCCTCCCACCCGCTCGAACTCCGATTCTTGGATGGCGCGCAGGAGCTTGACTTGGATCTCGAGGGGAATCTCGCTGATCTCGTCGAGAAACAAGGTGCCGCCGTCGGCCAGCTCGAAGCGCCCCGCGCGGCTAGAAACCGCGCCAGTGAAGGCTCCTCGCTCGTGCCCAAACAGCTCGCTTTCTACCAAGCCCGCGGGAATCGCAGCACAGTTGACACTGATAAACGGCTTGGTCGGATCGCTCGAGCCGAGGTGTAGCGCTCGCGCCACCAGTTCCTTGCCCGTGCCGCTGTCGCCGGTGATCAACACCGTCGACGGGCTTCCCGCGACTTTTCGCACGATCTCTCGCACCCGCGTGATAGCCGAGGACTGACCGATCATCCCGACGCGGAGCGAAGGATCATCGACCGACTCGGGCGTCGCCGCGGGGCTCGGCGTCGGGGGGGTCGGTCCCCGGAGCCGCCGAGTGGCGACGGCCTTGGCGACGACTTGGTGGATCTGGTCGCGATCGAACGGCTTTTCGAGAAAGTCGAACGCGCCGGCCTTCACCGCTTCCACCGCGGTGTCGACCGATCCGTGGGCCGTGAGCACGATCACGGGGAGTTTCGGTCGTTCTCGCGCCACGGTGCGCAGCACCTCCATGCCGCCCATCCCGGGCATTCGCAAGTCGGTGATGATCGCGTCGAACGTGCCCGGCGGGCTGGTGCGCACGCGATGCAGCCCGCTTGCGCCGTCGGGCTCCGCTCGGACTTCATAGCCTTGTTGCTCGAGCAGTGCGATGAGGACTTTGCGAAGGTTGGGCTCGTCGTCGATGAGCAGCACGCGGGACGGATCGTTGGTCACGTTTGTTTCCTCTCGGGACGCACGGGTAGCAGCACGGTAAACGTGGCGCCGGCGTTGAGTGTGCCCGTGACTTCGATGGCGCCGTGATGATTTTCCACGATGCGCTGGCTGATCGGTAGACCCAAGCCGGTGCCGCCGCTTTTCGTCGTGTGAAAGGGCACAAAAAGGTGGGTCATGGTGTGGCTCGACAGCCCCGGGCCGTTGTCGCGGACACTGACGGCGACCGCGTCGCCGGACGGAAGCCGACGCGGCTGCACCCGGGCCTCGATCCATACGCGCCCGCGCTCGCGTCCGGCGATCGCATCGAGCGCGTTGAGCACGAGGTTGTGAAACACCTGGCGCAACGCGTCAGGGTCCCCGGTGGTGGCGGGGAGATCCTCGGGCAACGCCAGCGTGATCGCGTCGGCGCGATCCGCCGCGATCAGTCGCACGGTGGCCCGAACGACCTCCCGGACATCGAGCTCTTCGAGCTCGCCGGTAAACGGTCGGGCGTAGCTGAGAAACTGGGTGACCACCCGGTTGAGGCGATCGACTTCTTCGACGATCACCCCGAGAAACTCGGCCGTCTGCCCGTCGAGTTCGCCCATCGCCGGTTGGACCACCTGCACGGCGCCTTTGATGGCCCCCAATGGGTTGCGAATCTCGTGGGCGAGTCCGGCCGACATCTCGCCTAGCGCCGCCAGACGATCGCGTTCTTTGCGGCGCTCGTAGGCGGTCGAGTTGCGCAACGTGATCGCGGCTTGGGCCGCGAGGTTTTCAAACAGCTGCACTTCTTCGCCGGTGAACGGCTCCAATAGCCGTTCATTGTGCAAAAACAACACGCCCATGAGCTCGGGTTCCGCCCGGGGTTCCGCGGGTCCGTCCGGCTGGGTGCGAATGGGGACCGCGAGGCTGGCGTCGAGTTCGGCGAACGTCTCGAGAATCTCGTCGAGCTCCGTGCGCGCCTCCGGGGCGGTGCGATCGTGTTCGCGTTGGACCACGTCGCGTAGCAACGGGCCGTGAATGCGCATGCGGTCAAACAGCGGACGCCGGGTGGCGAGGTCAAGACGCGATGGCCCCGAACCTCCGATGCGCCCCCCGCTGACCATGTGGGTGCCGTGAGCGTCGAGCAGATACAACGACGCGTGGGTCACCCGGTTCGATTCTCTCAGCGTGTTGATCAGCAAATCGACCATCTCTTGGGGGTCGATCACGTTGAGCAGCGAAAACCGTAGCTGCACCAGCAGCGAGCGAAACGCGGAGCGGTCGCGGAACACGAACGCCTCGATGCGTGACTCGAGTTCAGTGCGGACCGGATCGATCAGTACGATCACTGCGAACGAGGCCACCACGATGTTAAACAGGAACGTAGGGGTGACACCGCGTGCCTCGATGGGCACCCACAACAGCAGTAGAGCGAACAAGGCGGTGACGCCGGTGACCATCGTGGTCAAAGTGGCGATTCGCGCGACGATCTCCGGGAGGTCCAACAGTCGCTCGCGCACCAGGGTTTGGGCGACGAAGTACAGATAGACCGCGGTCACGGTCGAGCCGACCAGAGGGATCAGCGGCGATCCGAGGACGAGGGCCACCAAGCTCGCGTAGAACAAGTAGCGCAAGCGCGCGGCCGTGGCCGACACGCCAGCCGCTTTGGCGGCTCGCCACATGCGGGTGACGGCGAGGAGTAGGCCGATGAGCACGTACCCGCCGACCCCGACGGAGAGCAGCTGCATCGGCGGCAGGTTTCCCGGGCCGCGAAGGTCGGTCCCGCCTTGGGTGACGAGCAGGACTAGCACGACGACCTGCGCGACAACCAACCCGAGGAGCAACGCGGTCTGCCAGCGTCCGGGCTTGCGGCCGCCCGCGGGAACGAACCCCGCGAAGCAGCGATCGGCACTCCACGGGAGCACAAGGCTGACGGTTTGAGCGGCCCACTGGAACAATTCCACTTCGGAGAAGCCGAAGAAAAACTGTGCCAGGTGGTACACGCCGATGTTGAAGCAAAACACGGCAAAGGACACGAACTGGTCCCGCGAGCGATCGCGCAGCACCACGCTGGTGCCGATGGCGAAGGCCACCGTCGCCGCCAGAAGAGACGGCAGACTCTCGTAGATGCTTGTCACCGACGGGGCGATCCTACACGTATCGTGTCGACGGCGGCGCCTTCGACCCTGGCGGGGTCGATGATGGTTCGGGTCGCGGTCCAAGAGGGGACGTCATGGCGGGTCGGCTGCGGTCGACGCTTGAAGCCAAGGCGGCTTGTCGTGCCTGGTCGGGCGTCTGGCGGGGCCGCCCCGGCCGGAGGGCGTGGCGGCGCGCTGCGCGACGTGGCAAGGTACCGTCATGGCGAAAGCTCAGACGATCGACAAGCCCGAGCGTGCCCAGCAGCTGGCCCGCGCGATCGCGTCGGACATCTTCTTGTACAACAAGAAGAAGATCGAAGAAGGTCTGACCAAAGACAGCTTCTTCGCGGATCTGAGCGACGAGATCTCGGAGGGTCGCGACCTGTTCCGCAGTCGCGTGACAGATGACCTGTTCCGGCGCAACTACTTCGATCGCGCGATCGTCGATCGAGTCATCAAACCGATGGGGCATCTGAACACTCGAGTTTGGTGATCGACCCGCCCCGAGCCGAACCACTGACGGTTTGCTTGACCGAGGCGAGCGTGGGCTCGCGCTTCGATCGAGCCGTGCTCGCCGCTGTGCTCGAGGCGGGGATCACCTGTACCCGTTCGGCCTTGTCACGCAGCTTCGGCGCGGGGCTCGTGCGTGTGGCAGACCAGGCGATTCGCCCTGGCGCCACGGTACGACAACCAGTTGAAGTCGCGGTCGTGCTGCTGGAGCCCGAGCCGCTCTCGGCGGATCCGGAGCCGCTGCCGTTGGACGTGGTGTTTGAGGACGACTGGCTGCTCGTGGTGAACAAGCCGGCTGGGATGGCCGTGCATCCGGGGCCAGGTCATCCGCGAGGGACACTGGTGAACGCGGTGCTGCACCACTTGGCCGTGGAGACCCTCCCGGTGTTGCCTGGCAATCCTTTGCATCGCCCGGGGCTCGTGCATCGCATTGATCGCGACACCAGCGGGCTGTTGGTCTTGGCCCGTCACGTCCGAGCGCAGGAAGGCCTGGCGCGGCAGTTTCGCGAGCACAGCATCGAGCGCTCGTACGCCGCCATCGTTCGGGGACTTCCGAGTTGGACGTCTCGCGTGGTCGATACTCCTCACGGGCGCGATCCGGTCGATCGCCGCCGTTTTGCTCCAGTGAACGACGCGACCCGACGCGCCATCAGCCACTTCGCGGTCGAGGAAAGCCTGCGCGGGGCAGCCTGTTTGCGCTGTCGGCTCGAGACCGGACGCACCCACCAGATTCGGATGCACGCGCGGGTTCTCGGGCATCCGCTGCTCGGCGACGCGCTGTACGGCCGCCCGCCACGAGATGAACGTGTCGCCGCGGTGGCGAAAGAGCTCGGACGGCACGCATTGCATGCCCAGCGCCTGGGCTTTCATCATCCGGCCTCGGGCGAGCTGGTGCGGTTTTCTTCCCCGTTGCCCCGAGACTACCAGCGCGCCGTCACTGGCCTACGCCAGGTTGACGACGCGGGCGCGGGCGCTGGCCCGACAACAAGCGCAGGAGGTGAGCATGACTGAGGCGTCCGTACTTACTGGGGAGGGGTTTCACCCGAACGTCGTCCACGGATTCACCACGCGGTTGGGCGGGGTCAGTCGGGGCCGTTTCGCGTCGCTCAACCTCGGCGCGACCTGGGGCGATGATCCCCTCGCTGTCGCCGAGAACCTGCGCCGGGTCGGGGCGCTGGCGGGCTTTTCTCCGACACAACTCGTCCGCGCCCACCAGGTCCACGGGGCGACGGTGGTCTCCGGCGATGCGGTATCGACCACGACGAAGGCCGACGGTTTGTGGCTGACGCGACGACACGCCGAGGGCCGGTTTATCGCGGTGACGACCGCGGACTGTGTGCCGGTGCTCTTGGCCGACGATGCGGCCACGGTCGTGGCCGCGGTCCACAGCGGTTGGCGCGGGACGGTGGCGGGGGTGGTCACAGAGGCGGTTCGCGGTATGGCCGAGGCGGGGGGCGTCCCGGCCGAGCGCCTCGGGGCTGCGATCGGCCCTTGCATCGAGCAGGCTGCGTTCGAAGTCGGCGACGAGGTGGCGGCCGAGTTCGATCCGCGGTTTGTGACCCGCGCCGCGAACGGTCGTGCGCACGTCGACTTGGTGGCTTGTGTCCGCGAGCAGCTCGTCGCTGCGGGGCTGGACCCTCGTTCGGTGCGGCGCGTGGGCGGGTGCACCCACGCTCAGCCGCAGCGCCATTTCTCCTACCGTCGCGACGGTCGTGGCGGACAGCAGATCTCGTTTATCGGGTTTCGGCCGTAGCCCCCGTTCGTCGCGGAGGGGGGACTGCGAGTGGATGCCGCCGGTCGCGTGACCCGCAGCGAACCACAGAAAAAGCAACCGCTTCAGCGGTTGCTCTTCAAGACCATGAGGGCGTCGCGCGTGCGCTAGGGCTGCGCGGCGCCGCTTTCCATCTGGCGATAGCGGCGCTCCAGCTCGCCTTCGGATGTTCCGGACACCATGCCGATCAACGAGAACAGCAGCATCCAAGCGAAGACGCCCACGAAGAGCACCATCATCGAGATCTGCGCGAAAGCGGCGATGGTCTTGACTGGCGGCTTCGCCGCCTCGGTTTCCCACTTGTTGTCTGCGATCTCGGCGAGGGACATGTGCTCGTTCTCCAGGTCTCCGCGTCCGACAAAGTGAACGCAGCGGAAAGCCAAGGTAACACAGACCGCAAAGCGGCGACAAGGCGACTGGGAGGCGACTCGCCGGAAACGCAGCGCTTCGGCGCCGGAGCCGGCCGGAGGCGGTCGGGTCGGTGGCGCAGCCGCGGGCGAAGCGGAGTTCGTCTAGCAAATTCGAACGCCGATGCTGGTCGGTTGACGCATCCGCGGGCGAAGCGGAGTTCGTCTAGCCACTACGAACACCGATGCCGGTCGGTTGACGCATCCGCGGGCCAAGCGGACGTTGACCCGAGCCTGCGACCGCCGATGCCGGCCGGTTGACGCATCCGCGGGCCAAGCGGACGTTGACCCGAGCCTGCGACCGCCGAT